>NZ_JAEUPY010000623.1 GCF_016790065.1 Steroidobacter sp. | reverse complement strand
AGACAGATACTCGGAGCGATCGAAGGCACTCATGCAAGGCACCGTGGTCAGTTGAATTCGGCGCACAGCGTATTCGGAACAAACAACGGCGGCAAGGTAGAGAACTCGGTTGACCAAACAAAAGAAGAGCGAATGATGGATACAAGTGTTAGCAATGCTCGGCGTGACCTGATCGCGCCGGCGTGGTTCGGTCATCCGCGCGGGTTGTTTGTTGTCGCTTTCACGGAGATGTGGGAGCGCTTCAGCTATTGGGGCATGGCGGGATTACTGGTGTTGTTTCTCACCGCGCCGACCAGCAGTGGAGGTTGGGGCTGGGATGGCGCGACCGCGCTGAAGCTGTATGGGTGGTATGCCGGGCTGGCCTTCGTTCTGCCGGTCGCTGGAGGTTGGCTCGCTAATAACTATTGGAGCGAGCGTCGCTGCATTCTCGTGGGCAGCATCGTCATCGCGCTCGGACATCTGCTGCTGGCAGGCGCCATTCTGATGGCCGCAGTTGGATTGGAGGTCGCGACGTTCCTCGCAGGCATGGCGCTGATCTTGATCGGCACGGGTCTGATGAAGCCCACCATTTCGTCCGTGGTGACGCATTTGTATCCGGAAGGCGGGGCGCGGCGCGACGAAGGCTTCAATGTGTTCTTTGTCGCGATCTACATCGGCGCGTTCTGGGGCGCCATTGTCGCGGGCTATCTTGGTGAGCGTGTGGGCTGGCACTACGGATTCGGTGCCGCCGCTGTCGGTATGGTGCTCGGCTTGTTGTGTTACTTGGCGAAACAGGATGCCTGGCTTGGCGATCTCGGCACAGTCGTGCCCGCACGCCAACAGCACAAGCGGCAAGCGTTCACTCAAATCGAGAAGGAACGGATGCGGGTCATTCTCGTGCAAGGCCTGTTCACCGTGCTGTACGCGGTCGGTTTCTATCAAATGTTCGGCATGCTGAACTTGTACGCACGTGACCACCTGGACCGAACCATTCTCGGGTTCGAGATACCCACGCCGTGGTTGCAGACCATCAATGTGCTCAGTTTCTTTGTCTGTGTGCCGCTGCTGGCTTGGCTGTGGCGAAAGCTACTGCGCGTCGATCGCAATCCCAGTGCGTCGTACAAACTCGCGCTGGGGATTGGCGCGCTCGCGGTCGGCTACTGCGTGCTGGTCGGTGGTGTGGCATTGAGCGGTGAGGAACGGCCGTCGGTCGTCTGGCTGATCGCGACTTATGTGTTCTTCGGGTTGGGCGATGCTCTGGTGTGGGCCAACCAGATTTCCCTGACCAGCAAGCTTGCGCCGGAGCGTTATCGGGCCACGCTGGTCGGCGGCTGGTACATCTGCATCGGCATCGGCACGTGGCTGACTGGCTACGTCGGCTCGTTGATGGAGTACCACTCTTTCCTGTCTATCTTCATCGGGCTTGCGGTGGGCTGCTTGGCCGCCGCCGTCGCGCTAGCCGCGCTGACACCGAGCCTACGTCGGCGCATGCATGGAGCCGAATAAGAGGTGCGCACCGAGTTGCACGCATGGCGCCGAATATAGAGGCAGGCGCGTACCGAGTTGCATGCATGACGCTGGACAGTGAGGTAGGTGCGCGTCGAGTTGCATGCACGGCGCGGAGTAGGCGTCGCTGTGCTCGGCAGCGCGTGCCGCTTAGCTTCTATCGCGTTCGAGGCTTTGCATGATGCCGTCGCGCATGCGCACGCGGTGCATCTTGATGCCCAGCTCTTCCTGATAGCGACGAGCCAGTCGCGCCTCGATCTCGGTCATCAACGTAACCGCCACGCCCTTCGCGCCGGCACGACCGGTGCGGCCCACCCGGTGCAGATAGGCCTGGCTCATGGTGGGCACGTCGAAGTTAAAGACGTGGGTGACGCCTCTAATATCCAGTCCGCGCGCCGCGATGTCCGAAGCGATCAGCACTTGAATGTCGCCCTTACGAAAGCCATCCATCGCCTGCTTGCGATCTTCTTTGTAGAGCGCCGCATTCAAGTCCGCGGCGCGGACTTTGTGGTGCGCCAGTTTGAGTGCGATCCGTTCGGCGAAATCATTGCGGTGGACGAACACGATGGCGCGTTCCGGGGCCAGCGCGTGGATGAGTTTGCGCAACTCGTCCGGCTTGTCGCGGTCATCGCAGACCAAATAGAAATGCTCGATGTTCTCGTTGACCGGCGCGGCGCCCGCCTGAAGCATTTGTAAGTCAGGGGCCCACTCCTTGGCCGTCTCCGTGCTCTGTCGCTCCAACGTTGCCGACGCAAATATCAACTGCCTGGTGCGCGGCGCGGCCTGAATGATGGCGCGAAGGGAGAGCAAGCTCTCTTCATTCAATAGCCGATCTGCCTCATCGACGACGATACTGCGAACGAACTGGCCTTTGAGTTTGCCCTTGGCAAGCAATTCCGCGATCCGACCCGGGGAGCCCACCACCACGTGCGGCTTCTTTTTCAGTTTCTCGATTTGCCGCTCGGTGGAGGTGCCGCCGATCAGCAGCAGCGAGCGCACCGGCCAACCCGAGTTCACCGCCAGCTCGCCGCATTGACGATGGATCTGGATCGCCAACTCGTGGGTCGGCGCCACGATCACCGCTTGAGTGGCGACCTGAGCCGTATCGATGCGACCGAAAATGGGCAGCAGGTAGGCCAGCGTCTTGCCGGTGCCGGTTTCGGCGTGCAAGTATGCATCGCGCCCAGCCGCCAAGACCGGCAGTGCCGCGCTCTGAATAGGGGTAGGGTCGCTGATCTGCTGCTTTTCCAGCGCGGTGATCAGCGCAGGCGCCAGCTGCAGCTCGGTGAAGGTCATGGGCTTATTGTACGTCGACAGTTCCGAGATAAGCTCGTCAAACGGTATTACCTCCAGGCCCTCACTGTGGGCCGGCGCCGTCCCTTGCCATGAAGCCGGAGTCGACCGACCAATCTGCCGACGAACCCGCGTCCCAGCGACAGCGGGCGGAAGCTATTTCCGAGCTGTTTCGGGAGCACAATCGCGCGCTGGTGCACTTCCTGCTGACCCGGCTGCCCAATGAGGCCGAGGCCCGAGAGGTAGCTCAGGAGGCCTATGTCCGCCTCCTGCAGCTCGACAAACCGATAGCCGCCAGCTTTCTGCGCTGGACCCTGTTCAAGATCGCGCATGGCATTGCCGTCGATCGGCATCGGCAGCGGACCGTGCGGGTTCGCTTGGATCGGCTGGACGCGGTCGACGAACTGGACGTATCGAGTCCCACCGAGAACAGCGTGATGGCCTCCGACGAGCTGGCGCAAGTGCTCGCGACGCTGCGTGAGCTGCCACGAAATTGCCAGCAGGCGTTCCTGCTCCACCGGTTTCGCGACCTGTCGACGGTCGAAGTGGCTCAGCAAATGGGTTTGACGGATCGCATGGTCCGCAAATACGTGCAACGCGCGCTGGTCTATTGCCGGCTGCGCCTGGATGGATGGTCCAAGGAGGACGCCATGCGACAGGTGATGTCATGAACGAGCTCGACGAATTAGGCAAGCGCGCCAACGAAGCGGCGGAGTGGTTCCTGCGGCTCAAGGACGACCAAGTCTCGGACCACGATCTGTCGCAATGGCTCGAATGGTGCGCGGTGCCGGAGAACTTGCGAGAGTTCCAACGCCTGCGGCAAACCTGGAGCGGCTTTGAGCAGGTTGGGCCGGCTGCCGCCGAAATGCTGGAAACGCTGCTGGATACGCCGCGGCCTGCTGGCGCGCCCGAGCGAGTCGCTGGGTTCGGCAAGGGTTGGGTGGCTGCGTCGGCTGTCGCTGCGATGGCGCTCGTCGCGGCCGGCTACATTTACTTTGTAAGAACAACGACGGTGCCGGCTGAAGCTCGCATGCTCGCGGGGCCGCCCACGATTCAATCCAGCATGCTGCCGGATGGCTCGACCCTGACGTTGGCGCCGAACACGCAGGTCGACGTCGACTTCGGCACCGGCCATCGCGATCTGGAATTGTCGAATGGCGAGGCCTATTTCAAGGTGCATCCGGACAAAACCAAGCCGTTCACGGTGAAGGCCTCCGGTGTCCGTGTGACCGCGGTAGGAACGGCATTCGACGTGCGGGCCCGAGCCGATCGTGTGGTCGTGACGGTGCAAGAGGGCATCGTCGAGGTAGCGCGAGAAGATGGAGCCGGCGACGACGCCGGCCGTTGGCGTGTGAATGCGGGTTATCAGATTTCATATAACGTCAGTACGCGCGCGGCTCGGATAGCGTCCGTGGATGCGGGGCGTGCGCTCAGTTGGCGCGAAGGACGCTTGGAATACTTCTCCGAACCGTTGGAGGCTGTAGCTGCCGACGTCAGTCGCTACTCATCGAGGCCCATTGAGATCAGTGACTCGCGCATCGCGCGGCTCACGTTTACAGGAACGGTGTTCACCGGTTCCATCGATGATTGGCTGGCAGCGGTGCAAGAAACATTTCCGGTGCGAGTGGTGGTCGGCGACGATCAGCGCATCGTGTTGGTCTCGACTGAGCGTTGAGGCAGTTCCGACCCATGGCACTCGTTCGGTTTATCTCCCACAACAGCGCGAGTTCATCGCGATACTAAGGGGAGAGATCGGTGCATCGAATCAGTTCATATTCTTTGCTGGCTGCCTGCGTGGTCGCCGCGCCATTGCATGCGGCGGATCTGGATCGGGAAGTCGCCTTCAGCATTCCGGCGCAACCATTGGATCAAGCGCTGGTGCAATTCTCACATCAGGCGGACGTGCAGATCGTCACTGCTGGCGCGCAAACACAGAATCTTCGAACACGCGGCGCTAGCGGCACGCTGAGCATTTCCAAAGCACTCGCATCGTTATTGCGAGATTCCGGGTTGTCGTTCAAGCCCATCGGCAATAGCGCGATCTCGGTCGGTCGCTTCGATAGCGCAGACTCGCCCCCACCGAATCAGACGAAGGCCGTGTCGACTGCGGCAAGTTACACGCGTTTAGCTCAAGCACCCGTTGCATCGTCCGCGTCGGTGGCCAACGCGACGACTCGACCTGACGCGGGTGTGGAAGAAGTCATCGTCACTGGCTCGAACATCGTGTCGTCGCTGGACGCGCAGAAGCGCGGTGCGCCGGTGCAAGTCATTACCGACGCTGAGATCGACAAAACCGGCGCCAACACGCTGGCCGATGTGCTCGCGAGCAACCCTTCGGTCACCGGAGGCATGCAGGCGGAGCAGGGCTCGGGCGGCCGCGGCTTTGTGAACATGCGAGGTCTCGGTACTCAATACACATTGGTGTTGGTGAATGGCCGCCGCCTGTCGGCAAACGATCCCGCTAACATCCTGGCGATTCCGGCCGATGCAGTCGCGCGCGTCGAGGTGCTCAAGTCCGGCGCTTCGGCGGTGTATGGTTCCGATGCCGTCGCTGGTGTGGTCAACGTCATTCTCAAGTCTTCCTCGGACGGCATACATGCGAGTGCCACCTATGGCGGGGCAACGCAGGGCGGCGGCGAGGTCGTCGACGTTAATTTATTCGGCGGCTTCGAGAACGACGACTCCAGATTCTTCTTTCTCGCAAACTACATGACGCGCGAGGAAATCACCGTCGGGCAACGTGACATTACTGCCAGCAGCGACATGCGACGGTTGGGCGGCTTCGACGCGCGCAATTCCATCGGCAGCCCAGGGCGTATCGTCGGCGTTACCGGTTCGCCGGCACTCATTGCCGATCCGACCCTGGTGCCGCGAGGCACGTACTCGCTCGATCCGACCGACTATCGACCGTATGTTGCGGCCACCGACTTGTTCGATATCAACGCGGTGTCCAATCCGAGTCTGATTCCGAATCCACGGCGCACGACGCTGCTCGGTAACTTCGAACATGACTTCTTCGACGGTGCAGCAACGTTCTTCGCCAGCGGCTTGTACTTTGAAATGCACGAAAACATGTGGCGTGCGCCTCTGGGTCTCTCGTTCAGTTCCATTGGTGCGATCCCGGCCACCAATCCCTACAATCCGTTCGGACAGGCGTTGAGCAATGTCAGCTATCGACCGCTCGAACTCGGCCGGCAGCTGGATGAAAACACCGCCACCACGCGACGGCTGAGCGCCGGTGTACGCACCGAGCTGGGAACTTGGCAACTGGAGTCGGCGGTGAGCTGGTATCGGAGCAACATCGGCCGGCAGTCGCATGACTACTTCGTGGCGTCTCGGCTGCGTGACGCTGTCAATCGCACCGGGCCGACGGCGTTCAATCCGTTCTGCAATGCCTGCAATACCCCCGAGCAATATGCCGGCGTGCTCGGCATCCGGACCTTCGATATCGGCTTCGATTCGGACATGCTCGATGTGCGTGCCAGCGGTGGCTTGTTCGATCTGCCCACCGGCACTGTGTATGCCGCCATCGGTGGCGAGTACCGTCGCGAGCAGGTGGACGTGCAGCGTGATCCGCTGTGGCAAGTCGGTGGTTGGGCCGGCATCTCGGCAACGCTGCCGTACGATCTGTCGCGCGATATTTACTCGGTGTTCGCTGAGTTGCGCGTACCGCTGCTCGCACCGGCTGAGGGCAGCGATGTGAGTCCGTTGGAGTTGTCGCTGGCCGGCCGCCACGAGGATTACAGTGACTTCGGCACCACGGCCACACCGATGGCGACATTGCGTTACTCGACGCTGCAGGATCAGCTGACGTTGCGTGCTTCGTATGCCGAAGCGTTCCTCGCGCCTTATCTCGAGTACTCCAACGACAACTATCGAGTCAGTTCGGACCGCGTGCTGGTCGATCCGTTGACCGGAGGTCCCATCGAGGCGCTGGTGCATTCGACCGGCACGTCGAAGGTCAAGCCGGAGACGTCTAAGACCGTGAACGTGGGTGCGGTGTTCACGCCCGATGCGGTTTCTGGCTTGATGGTGTCGTTAGACTACTTCCGCATTCAACAAGAGGATTTCGTGCCCGGCACGACCGATCCGCAGCGGGTGTTGAATGGCACCGCCAACGGCATCGTGACTCGCGGTGTCGACATCGGTCCGGCGGGGCAGGACGTGATCGTCGAAACGTTCTATTACAACGCCGGCCGCCGTCGTAGCTCGGGCTATGAATTGAGTGTGCACTACGCGTTGCCGTCGTTCGCCATCGGTCGTTTCAACGTCGATGTGGCGCTGACTCGCATGGCGTCGTTCGAAGTCGAGAACGCCAGCGGCCAGCTGGTCGACATCGCCGGCAGTTACGATCCGTCCGCCGGTACGTTCTTCTCTACCGGCGCACTGCCCAAGACGCGCGGACTGTTGGGGCTGAGTTGGGAGCTCGGTGCTTGGTCGGCGTCTTCGCAATACAGCTTCATGTCCGGATATAACGACCTGTCGACCGGTGGCACGCGGATCGATCGTGAGATTCCGTTCTACGCCACGGCCGACTTCCAAGTGAGCTATGCCTTCGGCCAGGACGGCCAACCCACGCCTTGGCTGCCGACGCGAGCGATGAAAGTGACGCTCGGCGTGGAGAATGCCTTCGACCGCGACGTGCCGTTCCTGGTGGTTCGCAACGGCTACAACAGCTTCGAGAACGACATTCGCGGCCGCTTCGTCTACGGCCGAGTCAGCCTCGACTTTTGACCGACTGCGCCTGCGAGGGAGTCGCGGGCGCAAGCTCCCAATCACTAAAACGCAGCACCCCGAAAAACGTTCAGTAGTTTTATTTTTCGGAGCCTTGCCACCCAACTAGAGGACGTTCAAGCTGCTTAGCTTGGACGTTCCGCTCGGACGCGACATTCATCGGTCAAAGGATCAATCGAGTAGTTCCGGCGGATGACTTCACAGCCCTTGGCCACGCAAAACGACGACAGCAGCGAGTTGCCGGCGCAATTGCGTCCGGCGCTGATCCAGTTCTTTTTGCGCCGCTGTGGCAACGTGGCCGAAGCCGAGGATCTGGCTCAGGACGTGCTGGTGCGGACCATGCTCCAGACCACCGGCAAGTCGCCCGAGGATGCCAAGGGCTACATCTTTCGGGCCGCCGTCAATCGCTGGCACGATCGCCAACGGCGCGTCATGTCGCGCGGCCAAGCTGTGGAGTGGAACGATGCTGCTGCCTACACGGCTCGTGAGGACGGCACCCCAGAACGTTTGATCGGCGGTCAGCAGGAACTGCATAGAGTGCTGGCCGCGGTCCAGGAATTGAATGAACGGACCCGCGATATTCTGTTGCTGATCCGCATGGAGCATTTCAAGTTGTCGGAAGTGGCTGAGATGTATGGAATCTCGGTGAGCGCGGTCAACAAGCACCTGGCGAAAGCCGTGGCGCATATCGACCGTCGGCTGGGTCGCGGGCGGGTGCCGGAATGAGCGATAACAATCGCACCGGCCAGCAACCGCCGGATCGCGCCGACGAGGCGGCGGAAGCCTTCGTCGGTTGCTTGCAGGAGCAACGCGCCGGGCACGAGCAGGCATCGTTGGAGCGATCCTTGGCTGAAGATCCGGCGCTGGCCGAAGCCTTCGGCAGCGTTGCGGACACGTGGCAGTCGCTGGGAGACCATGCCAAGTCACCGGAATTCATGGCGCTGCGCGAACAGGCATTGGCGCGCGCCCGGCTAGCGAACAGCCGCAGGTGGAGCCGACCTATCGCTGCGGGTTTTCGGGGCTGGCGCGGTGTGGCGGCTGCTGTCGTACTACTCGCCGTGCTGGTCTCAGTGCAGCTCTCGCCGTTGGGCTATTGGCCGGGGCAGTATCGCACCGGCATCGGCGAACAGCGCACGGTGGAGCTGGACGATCATTCGCAGATCACGCTCGATGCGGTCACGCGGCTGCGAGTGAGCTATACCGATCAGGCGCGTATCGTCTATCTCGGCGAAGGGCAGGCGCAGTTCTCGGTGGCTCGCGATCCACTGCGACCGTTTCGTGTGGTGGCAGGCGATCGCACCATCATCGCGTTGGGAACCGTGTTCACTGTGGAAGTGGTAGATCGCCAGGTGCGTGTGGCGATGCTGGAAGGCAAGGTGGCTGTGTTGCCGACGGAGGCCGCTAAAGCAATGCCCGCCAGAGCGCCATCGACTGTCACTGAAGCAGAGCACGCGCACAGCAATCTGGTTGAACTCACAACCGGCGAAGCCCTGTATGTGAAGCAAGACGGCAGCGCTACCTTGGTACCGCACGCCGATCTCGATGCCGCCACCGCATGGCGCCAGGGCCGGATCGTTTTCAACAAGACGCCGCTCGCCGAGGCGGTGCTGCGCCTGAATCGTTATTCCAGGTGGCAGCTGCGCATCGATAGCGAGACGCTCGAGACGATGAAAATCAGCGGCGTGTTCACTGCTGGCGATACTGCTGCTTTCGCCGAGGCCGTGCAGCTGTCATTGCCCATCGTCGCCGACCATTCGGCGGCGGATACCATCAGTTTGCGAGCTCGGTCGAAGCAATGAAATTTCGCGAGCGCTGCAAACACCGGTGAATGTTTTTCCCTGTGCTGCGTTTTGTAGGTACAGATCAACAGCGCGGCACAGCGCTAGGGGAGAAACAGTGAAGAATGCCAGCGGAGCGCCGTCATTGCGGCGATCTATTCAGTCGCTCGCGCCATTGGCCTTGCCGTTGTTCCTGACTGCGTGGGCCAACGCCGGCGCGGCGGGCGCTCAGGAAGCCACTCAATCGCAACCCGCCGTGCTGCGCTCCGGGCTCGCCGACAAAAGCGCCGATGACGAGCGCTGTGCGTTGGATGTACCCCGACAGGATTTGAATGCGTCCTTGCAGGCGCTGGCGCTGGTCTCGCAGCGCCGCTTGTTATACCGCGCCGAACTGGTCGACGGCTTGGTGGGGCCGGCGTTGAAAGGCGAGTTCACCGTTCCTCAAGCGCTGACCGCGTTGTTGCAGGGAACCGGGTTGCAGTTCGAGGTCACGCCCTCGAATGTCGTGGTGATTCGCTCGCCCGAGGATGATCGACCGACCACCAGAGCGCCGAACGACTATAGCTTCAGGCTTGCCAGCGCGGCGGAACCGACCAGCAAGCTCACCGCCAATGAGCAGACCGTGGAAGAAGTCGTGGTCACTTCACAGGTGATCTTCGCGCAGAACGATGCGTTCGGCGCCACCAAGATGGGACTGGCGGTGAAGGACACGCCGCAGACGGTGACTGTGGTCACCGGCGACATGATCGAGTTCGCCAGCATCCGTTCGTTCAACGATCTCTACAAGATCGACGCGTCCGGCGGCACCTCGCACGATCTCAGTAACTTTCCCTCCAATTACTATCGCGGTTTCATCCAACGCGGCAACAACGCCGTGCGCATCGACGGCTTTCGTATGGCTGGCAACGTCGATCTGGACATGAGCCTGTTCGACCGCGTCGAGGTCATCAAGGGTGCGACTTCGACGTTGTATGGTCAGAACTCCATCGGCGGTTCGCTCAACGCGGTTTCGAAGATGCCGCAGGATCGTTTCGGCGCGCAGTTTGCTCTGCAGGGCGGAGATTTCGAGCAGCGACGGGTCGAAGCCGACGTGACCGGGCCAGTGGGTACGAATGATACGTGGACGTATCGCGTGCTCGGTGCCTACGACGATGCCGATTCGTACATCGACTACGCGCGTGACCAGGTACAGATGTTGTCGCCGTCGATCCGCTATCAGCCGAACGAGTCCACGCATTTCACACTGCGCGCTATCTATCAAGACACCGACATGCTGATCGGCATGTCGCCGCCGCTGCAATTGGCCGGTCAGGGCACGGGCACCATCTTGCAGCGTGTGCTCGCCGAGGGCTTGCAGGTTCCCGATGTGCCGCGGTCGCGCTTCTTCGGTGTGCCGTGGAGCGATTCGGAAATCGAAGCACGCTTCGTGCAGTTTCAGGCCGAGCACAAGTTCGCCAATCGATGGACGTTGCGGGCGCATGCCCAGTACAACGAAGTCGGTTACCTGAGTTACACGGCGAATCTGGGCGGTCCGCTCGACGAAAGCGGCCGGACCAGTTCTCAGTATCTGTATGCACGCGACCAGGATCGCGATGTACGCGCTGTCGAGGTGAACCTGTTCGGCGACATCGAGCTGTTCGGGCGCGACCACAAGCTGTTCTTCGGTGCCGACTACAACGAGATTCGTTCCGAGCAGCGCTCGGGGTTCGAGTTCCTGCCGGGTGGGTTCGCCAACTCGCTGTTCAATGCATTTACCCCGAACTACTCGGCGATTCCCGCGTATCGCAGTCTCAGCGACTATTCGTTCTACGAGGACGTTGGCTACCAGATCGACCTGGCCGGCGTAACGGCACAGTTGATCCTCAATCCCATCGAGCGTCTGCATGTGTTGCTGGGCGGCCGCTATTCGCAGGATCAGCTGCGTTATCAGAATCGCACTGGCTCGACGTTCGCTGAAATCGGCGCTACGCCGTTCCGGACTTTCGCCGAAGGAGAGTTCAAGGAAGTCGTGTTCCAGGGCGGCGTGACCTATGCGCTGACCGACGCCATCAATCTGTACGCGAGCTATGGACAGACCTTCGAGCCGACCACCTCGCGCATCTTCGTGCCGGGCGATCCGGACGGCGAGCTGATCGATCCGGAGGAAGGCACCAACTACGAAATCGGTCTGAAGGCCGATCTATCCAGCGATCTGTCGTTCAGCGTGGCCGCTTTCCAGATGGAACGTAGCAACATCGCGCAGCAGGACGTGGCCAATCCGCAGTACTCGATTCCGTTGGGCACTCAGCGCAGTCGCGGTGTGGAATTGAACGCGCAAGGACGCTTGTTGCCGGAGCTGAGCGTGTTTGTGTCGCTGGCGTATCTGGATGCGGAGTTCTCCGATGGCGAGTTCAAGGGACTGAGCCCGGCCAATGCACCGCGCATCGGCGCCTCGCTGTTCGGTAGCTATGAGTTGCTGGACGGCGCGTTGCAAGGCTTGGGCTTCGGTCTCGGCGTGGTCTACAAGGGCGATCGCGAGACATTCGATACCACCTGGACGCGGGCTGCTCGCCGACCCGTCGAGTTCGATTTCGGCGATTTCATCGAGGTCGACGCGCGCGTGTTCTATCGGCACGGTCGTTGGATGTACACGCTTTCGGGGACCAATCTGTTCGACGAGCGCTACCTGTCACCGACGTTTGCCGAGTTGGACTACGGTACCAATATCAATCCGCCGCGCGCGATCCGCTTCGCCGTGAGATACAAACTGTGACGTGCGCGAAGATGAAACGTCATCTGGCAGCCGCGATGCTGGCGGTGTGTTCGGGATTCGCATCGCTCGGCGCGCTGGCGGCCGACGGCTACGCAGCCGGCAGATTCGGCAGCTATCCGCTGCCGGAACTGAAGCGGCTTGCCACCGAGCAGGTACGCACGCTCGGTGAGTCGCCGGCGGACTATGTGGTCGGCAAGTTCAAGGATCACGACATCGTGCTGCTTGGAGAGTCTCCGCATCAAGTGCGGCAGAATCTCGAATTCCTGCAGTCATTGCTGCCCAAGCTGCATGCGGCTGGCGTGACCAACCTCGGCTATGAAATGTTGCGCTCGGAGGTGCAGCCTCAGGTCGATCGGCTACTCAACGCGGCCCGCTTCGATGAACAACTCGCGAACTATCTGATCCTGGACTGGGATGCGCATTTTGGCGGCTATCAGGAGTATCGCGATGTGCTGCGCATCGCGTGGCAGATCAATAGCAAGCTGCCGAAGGGCGCGCCGCGCTTTCGGGTCGTCGGTCTCGACCATTGGTATATGCCGCTCGACTGGTCGGGGGTGCGCGCCGGCGAGAAGGGCTCGGACGCGAATGTCATCAAACGCAACTACGGCGTGCGCGATCGAGACATGCGCTGGGCGCAGACCATCGACGATGAGATTCTCAGCAAGGGCGGTAAGGCTCTGGTGTTCGGCGGCGCCGGCCATACCAGCACGCGTTTCAATTGGGATCGCGGCTTCGGAACGCATCATCGCACTGCCGGCAATCTGATCCATGCCTATATCGGCGAGCGCAGCTTCCGAATTGCCTTGCACGGTTCCGAAGGCATCCAGGAAAGCAACCTGCTCGAAGCGCTGGTGGAGGGCGAGCTCGCCGCCGGCAAGAGTTTCGGGTTCGATCTGCGTGCCGGCACACCGCTTGGCGATCTGCCCAGCACCAAGGCCGGATACTTGGGCCGAAGTCGGTCGGGAACGCCGTCCAGGACCG
>NZ_JAEUPY010000525.1 GCF_016790065.1 Steroidobacter sp. | reverse complement strand
AGACGGCGGAGAGCTATGAAGCCGGTTTCAAGCTGGACCTGCTCGATGCGACCTTGCGCTTGAATGGCGCCATTTTCACCACCGACTACAAGAACATGCAGTTCACGTATCGTATCGGTGTGGCGCCGTTCTTGTTCAACACCGGCAAGGCGACCATCAAGGGCGCCGAACTCGAGCTGACCTGGGTGCCGCTCGACGCGCTCATGATCGAAGGCGGTGTCGGCTATCTGGAGGGTGAGATCAAGGAAGTCGATACGCTCATCAATGCGGTGACCGGCGTGTCGACGTCGAACAAGCTGCCGTTCACGCCGTCGTGGCAGGCCAATCTCGGTTTGGGTTATCGCATCGGCTTCGGCAGCGGTTGGCGGCTGACGCCGAGGGTCGATGGCTTCTATCAAAGTCGCACCTACTTCGATGAGGGCAACACGCGGCAGATTGCTCAACTCGCTCCGGTGAAGACCGTGAGCGCGTCGGTGGCGCTTGAATCGCCGGATCAACGCTGGCGTGTGGTCGCCGCTGGGCGAAATCTCAGTGATGAGCGTTATTCGCAGGGCGGAAATCCTTCGTTCACCAGCTCAAGCGGCTATGCAGAGGCGTCATACGTGCGCGGTCGTGAGTACATGCTCAGCGTGGCGTACGAGTTTTGAGTGCCACCACATCGTCTGGCGTGAGCGAGCATTCTGCGTTTCGGCGCGTGGTGCTCGCGAGTTCCATCGGCACGGCCATCGAGTGGTATGACTTCTTCATTTACGCGTTCCTAGGCTCGTTAGTCTTCGATCGGGTGTTCTTTCCTCAGGTGAGCAGCGCCGCCGGCACGATGGCGGTGTTCGCCACGTTCACGGTGGGCTTTCTGGCGCGACCGTTGGGTGGAGTGGTGTTCGGCCACTTCGGCGACCGGCTCGGACGCAAGTCGACGTTGATTGCGAGCATGTTGTTGATGGGCTTCGCGACGGCGGCCATCGGCTGTTTACCTGGGTTCGATGCGATTGGGCTGTGGGCGCCCGCGTTGCTGGTAGTGCTGCGATTCCTGCAAGGCTTCGCGCTTGGCGGCGAGTCTGTGGGGGCTGTGCTGCTGACTGTGGAGGGATCGCCCGCTGCCAAGCGTGGGTTGTTCGGTGGGCTCATTCAAGCGGCTGGGCCGGCATCGGTGGTGCTGGCATCGTTAGCGACGGCGTTGGTGATGCGCTTGCCGGAGGATCAGTTGTTGAGCTGGGGCTGGCGGATTCCGTTCCTCGCCAGCCTCGCGTTGGTGTTAGTTGGGTTGTATGTAAGAGCACGAGTCTTTGAGACGCAAGCGTTCGTCGCTGCTCGCCGTGACGTTTCAAAGGTGCCGTTGTTCGAAGTGCTGAAGCATCATCGACGGCCCGTGATCATCGTGCTGGCGCTGTCGGTGGCCGAGACGGCGTTCTTCTATTTGACGGTGACCTTTTCGCTCGCGTACGGAGCGCAGCTGGGTATCGAGAAGCGGCTACTGAGCGACGCGGTGCTGTTTGGCAATTTACTGTCGATGTGCGCGGTACCGGTGTTTGGCGCGTTGTCAGACCGAGTAGGGCGGCGGCCGGTGTTTGCCGGCGGGCTGGCGACAGCTTTGCTATTCATCTATCCATTCTTTCTATTGGTCCAGTCGCTGGATGGGTGGGCGGTGGTTACGGCGGTCGTCATTGCCGCTGGCGTCATTCATCCATTGATGTTCGGGTCCGAAAGCAGCTTCTTCGCCGAACTCTTCCCGACGCGCGTTCGGTTCACCGCCATCTCAGTCGGCAAACAACTCGGCACCATCCTCGGCGGCGGTCTCGCCCCGTTGGTGGCCACCGCGTTGATGGCATCGAGCGGCGGCAACATCTTGACCGTCGTTGCCTACTTCGCGGTGCTTAGCGTGTTGGCGCTACTGGCTGCAGCTGTTGCCCAGGAAACCCGAGGCCGGGAGCTATAGTCGCGCCGCCACAAAGCGCGGATTTCCGAATACGTAAGTAATAAATAAGCCGGTACCGCGCACAGTACCGGCCCATGAACAAACCCATCCCTGACGAGCCGCGTAGCTACGTGGTTCGTGTCTATCGCCGCACCGCACGCTGGTTCGCAGGCTATGTCGAGGACGTGCGCTCCGGCCGCGTTCAACAGTTCCGTTCGGCCAACGAACTGTGGTCGGCCATCGGCGGACCCAAGCGCAAATCCAAATCCACGGTCCCTCGCAAGGAGTCCCGCTCATGACTTCGCTTCGTGTCTTCAGCCTGTTGTTGCCGGCGCTGTTGCTGGCTGCTTGTGGCTCCAAACAGTCCATGCCCGAAGATATCCGCGTGGTGCGGACTGCTGCTGTGACGGCGGACGAGGCAGGCAGTGGCTCCGGCTATTCCGGCGAAGTCCGCGCACGGCATGAGAGTGTGGTGGGCTTTCGGGTCTCGGGTCGAGTGGCCGAGCGATTGGTTCAAGTCGGCAATCGGGTCAGTCGCAATCAACCATTGGCGCGTCTCGATCCCGTCGACGCCGCACTGAACGCCGACGCCGCACGCGCTCAGCTGCAAGGTGTGCGAAGCGAGTACGCACAGGTTGAGCTGGACTTCGAGCGCGCCAAGCGTTTGTTCGAACGCCGCTTCATCAGCCAGGCCGAGTTCGACCGAGATCGCGTGCAACTGGAAAGCTCGCGCGCCAAGTTGGTCGCGGCCGAGTCCGAGTTTGCGCTGGCTTCCAATCAGCAGGGCTATACGTTCTTGCGAGCCCCGCAGGACGGCGTCGTCACTGCTTTGTATGTCGAAGTAGGCGAGGTGGTGCAAGCGGGACAGCGCGCTCTCGGCTTCTCGGCCGACGGCGAACGTGAAGTAGCGATCAGCATTCCCGAATCGAGGCTCGAAGAGATTCGTCAGGTCGGCGATCTGCAGGTCGAGCTGTGGGCACGTCCTGGTCGCCGCTACGTTGGCAAATTGCGAGAGCTCGCGCCGATGACGGACAGCGCGACACGTCAGTACGACGCGCGCATCTCGATTGTCGATCCAGATGAAGCCATCGAGCTGGGCATGACGGCCCGCGTTCATCTCGCCGGCCAACGCAAACAACAGACCTATCGATTGCCGCTATCGGCGCTGTATCACAAGGGCGGCGAGTCGTTCGTGTGGGTGGTGTCCAACGGCGACTCCATCGTCCATGCGCGACAAGTCGAAGTCGCCGACGTGGGACAGGACGCGGTGGTCGTGGCTGGTGGCGTGCAGCCCGGCGAGACCATCGTCACCGCGGGCGTGCACCTGTTGTTCGACGGTCAGAAAGTGCGGCTCGCCGCCGGAGGTGTCTGAGCCATGCGCGGTCCGAACCTTTCCGAATGGGCGCTGCGTAATCAGCAGCTCGTCGTGTTCATGCTGCTGCTGTTCGCAGTCGCCGGTATCTACGCC
>NZ_JAEUPY010000505.1 GCF_016790065.1 Steroidobacter sp. | reverse complement strand
CTGATCGTGCTGGACAAGAATCCGCTCGAAGACATCCAGAACAGCAACAGCGTGCGCTACACCATGGTCAACGGCCGTCTGTACGACGCCAACACCATGAACGAGATCGGCAATTACGCTAAGCCGCGCGGCAAGTTTTTCTGGGAAGCAAATCGCGCACCGAACAACATCGATTGGGAGAAGTCATGGGCCGAGCAGTAGTAGCGTTGGCGGCAGTGCTGGCGCTTACAGCAAACGTTTGTGTCGCCAAGACCTGGACGGTTTGCCCGGCGGCTGCGAAGGCCGCGGACTGTGATTTCAAGGGCGATAAAGCGCTTCCTGAAGCGGTCGCGCGCGCTGCAGATGGCGACACGATTCGGATTCGTGCTGGTCGTTACACGCCGGTGGCGTATCAAGACGTGCCGTTTCGCGATCTGATGGTGCGCGCGTTCGTCGTCATCGACGACAAGGACGTGGCTCTGGTCGGCGAGCCTGGCGTAGTGCTTGCCGGTAACGACAAGCTGCCCACCTCAGCCATCGTCATTCGTAATGCCGAGGTGAGCCTCAGTCATCTCAGCATCTCGGGTTTTCGTTATGCCATCGAAGAAGACGATATCTACGACGGCCATGGCATCTTCGCCATCGACAGCAAAGTCCGTATCGATGACGTCAGTATCGAGAAGTTTCAAAAGATGGGTTTGAGCGGTCGCGGCGATACCCAGCTCGACGTGACGAACTTGCGAGTGCTCGACGGCCACGTCGGTGTGTGGCTGCACGAGACGGCCTATCTGCGTCTGCGCAACTCTGTGGTGAGAGGCAACGATTCGAGCGCCATCACGGCCTACGACAGCTCAGCCGCGCACATCACCGGCTCGACGGTCGAGGGCAATGCGCGTTACGGCTTGTACGGCAATCAGCAGGCCGCGGTGTTCGCGACCCGAACCAAGGTTGCGGATAACAAGCTAGGCAACGTCAACGCGCTGGCGGCGAGCCGAGTGCTGCTCGAAGAGCCGAACTGAGCTCACTCCTGGGCTCATTCCTGGGCTCAGTTGGAGGGCACCATCTCCGGGTGCTCTTTGGCGATGGTCGCGGTGAGCCAGTGCCGGAAGCGCTCGATCACCCGCGACTGCCAACGATCGGCGCGCGAGATGAAATGATAGATGCCGGTCTGCGTGGCGAACGCAGGCTTTTGAGAAGCGACATCGATCAGCCGGCCTTCAGCCATGTCTTCGGCGGCGATCAATGAATTGGTCAACGCGATGCCTCGACCGAAGCGCGCGCCTTCCAGCGTCAAATGGCCTTGCCACAGGCGCGGCCCGGGCAGCTCGCCTTCTTCACTGACCCCGCTGGCGGCCAGCCAACGACGCCAGCCGTCCGAATCCTGTTCATGCAACAACTGGTGCTTCAACAAATCGCGCGGCTCGCGCAGCGCCGGTGCGCCGGCCAGATAAGCGCGGCTGGCCACGGCGATGATGGGCACCCGGGCGATTTCTACACTGCGTAAATGCGGCGGCACTTGCAGAGGCGCACGGTAGGTGCCGACCAGCCGAATCTCGATATCGGTGTCGGGCGACAGGAACTCGGGGCTGCGATTGGCCGGTTGCAGTTCCACGTCCAGCCCGGGGTTGGATTTCTCGAAATCGCCCAGCCGGCCCGAGAGCCAATGCAAGGCAAAGCCCGGCATGCAACGGATGTGCAGGCAACGGTTGTCGCCGCGCTTGATCAAATCCACGGTGGCGCGGGCGATGATATCCAACGCGCTGGCAATATCCCGGTGATAGCGAATGCCATCCTCGGTCAGTACGCTGCCGGCGGCGGTCCGCTGAATCAATTTGGTGCCGGTCCAATCCTCGATGGCACGCAAATGGCGGCTGACCACGGCATGGTCACGACATAAGTACTGAGCGGCCTTACGCACCCCGCCCAGCCGGGCGATGGCATCGAAGGCTCGTAAGGTCTCGAAGGGCGGCAACGCACGCCGGGACAGCAACTGCGAGCTGGGCATGCGAGCGCGCAGCGCTTCGTCGTTCATGGCCAACGAGCTGTGATCTTTATCGGCAGGGCTAGCGGGGCTGTGAGTGCTGCCGGCAGCGTTGGCGGAAGCACTGACACTGGAAACTGTACGCACGGATCACCTCACCCCGTCAGGGGCAATGCTGAAACCTCCATGGAGATATGCGGAGCGTGGCTGGCAGCTGCGTATCCGTCTCACGCATGGTGCCGATTCGTCACCTCCTGCGCAAGGCTGTCGTTGCGGCTTGCGGTGGTGTGCGGCTCACACCGGTGTTGCGGGCTTGTCAGCGCGGCGATGTGCCGACTTTGACTATAAATGACAGCGACGGGGTGTGCCTCGATTAAACCAACATGGGGAGAGAGAATGTTCAAAGAAAGTAAGCTGCTGCTGGCGGTGTCGTTGGCAGCGGCGGTGCAACCGGCGGTTACGTTGGCGCAGTCGGAGGCCGTGCTGGAGGAGGTCACCGTAACAGCGCAGAAGCGCGAGCAGCGTTTGATCGAAGTGCCGGTGTCGATTACCGCAATCAGCGGTACTGATCTGGAACAACGCGGCATCAGCTCGGCGCAGGATCTGTCCTTTGCGGTGCCTGGCCTGACCATGCACGAGGATGGCCCGGGTCAGAACGTCATCTTCATGCGAGGCATGAGTAACCTGTACGGTAGCGATGCGCTGGTCGGCGTGTATCTCGACGAAGCACCGCTCACCATCGGCATCGAACAGCTCGATTCGCGCGTGCTCGATCTGGAACGAGTCGAAGTGCTCAAAGGTCCGCAGGGCACGTTGTACGGTCAAGGCTCGGTGGCGGGTGTGATTCGCTTCATCACCAAGAAGCCGGAACTGGATGCGTTCAGTGGCCGCGTCGAAGCCTCGCAGAGCTTCATCGACGGTGGCGACAGCAAAGAAGCGTTCACCGGCGTGGTCAACCTGCCGCTGATTACGGATAAATTCGCCGTACGTCTGGCCGCGACTCTGGAGCAGGGCGGCGGTTGGCAGGATCAGCCCGAGGCCGGCATCAAGAACGGCAACAATCAGGATTTGGTCAACGTGCGCGGCAAGGCGCTGTGGCAGCTCAGCGATGCGTTTACCGCCGAGGCCATGGTGGTCATCCATCGTAACGAGAGCAAGCTCGGCCAGGGTTATGAGAACGCCGATCGCACGGTGTTCGTCGCTATCGATCCGGCGCGAGTGCTGGTGCCCAAAGAGTACGACTACGATCTGTACAACCTGACACTGACTTACGATCTGGGTGGCGCGCAGCTGATGAGTTCCAGCTCGTACGTCGATCACAGCCAGGTCTCGCCGTATGCCTACAAGGGCGGCCCCGAGACGAACTTCAACAATCTGCTGGAAGGCAACGACGAACGTTTCTGGAAAGCGCGTTCGTTCACTGAAGAAGTGCGGCTGGCGTCCACGGGCGACGGACCGTTCTCCTGGACCTTCGGCGCCTACTACCGCACCTTGGACAAGAAGTTCGAATCGTACTCGGACACCTTGTACAACGGCACCGTCGATCCGACTTACTACTACCTCGACATCGACGAATGGAAATCTTACGCGGTGTTCGCGGATGTTTCTTACGATCTGACCGAACGCCTGCAACTCGGCCTGGGCGCGCGCTACTTCGAAGATGAGCAAATGACTTTCGACGGCTCGTTGCGCGAAGAGGATTCGTTCAACTCGTTCGACCCGCGTGTGTATGCCTCGTACAAAGTCGCCGATGACATGAATGTGTACGTGAGTGCTGGCAAGGGCTTCCGCACAGGCGGTTTCAATCGCGGCATCCAGCCGAACTATCAGCCTGAAGAAGTGTGGAGCTACGAGCTGGGCTTGAAGGGTTTGATCGCCGATGGGCGTGCGCAGATCGAACTGGCTGCTTACTACACGGACTATTCGGACATGCTGCGTCGTGGTCTGGTGTTCGTGCCCGGCGGCACTCCGCCGCTGCAACAGCTGACCAGCAACGTGGGTAAGGCCGAGGTCAAAGGTCTCGAAGGCGGTATCACTTGGCGTGCCACCGATGCGCTGACGCTGAACACCACAGCTGCGTACATCGACAGCGAGATCACCGAGGTGAATGCCACCAGCGCCACCAACCTGCCGGGCGATCCGATGGATTACACACCGAAGTTCAGTTTCACTGCCGGTGCCAACTACGGCTTCGATGTGGGCTCGCTGCCTGGCTATGCGCGCGTCGACTACAGCTATCGCGATGAAGTGACGCTGGTGGTGCGTTCCAACTATCCGGCGGCCAACCTGCCGCAGCGGACCGAGCCGATCAGCCTGGTCGATGCTCGCGTCGGTTTGGAAATCGGCGCGGCCTGGGTCGAGTTGTTCGGTTCCAATCTGACCAACCAGAATAAGTGGATCGATCCGAACTTCGGCTTCCTGAATGCCAACCGCACGCGGCCGCGCGCCATTGGCTTCAAGGTCGGCTATAAATTCTGATATCAATTTTGCTGACTGCAGGGGCGAGAGTGATTCAACGACGAGTAAGGAGCGCCGTGCTGGCGCTCCTGTGTAGCACTGGGGCGATGGCTGCCGACTGGGACATCGCCAACACCGGCCAACCTTATAAAGACGTCGAGTTCACAGTGACCGAAGGCACCTGGATGGGTGTCGATGTCAGTCCCGACGGCAAGACGTTGGTCTTCGATCTGCTCGGCGATATTTATAGTTTGCCCGTGACCGGTGGCGACGCGACGTTGCTGCACGGCGGGCCAGCGACTCAAACCGCGATGAGCTTTAGCGCCGATGGCAAACAGTTGCTGTATCTCAGCGACATCACCGGCGTCTCCAACGTGTGGGTGTCGAATGTCGACGGCTCTTCGCCGCGGCAGATCACGCATGAGAAGGTCGACATTCTGGCGTCGCCGACGTGGGGGCCGAACGGCCGTACCGTCGCCGTTACTCATATTTCAAATGTTCAAGCCGAGATGTACACGTCCGACATCCGCTTGTTCGATGTGGCTGGCGGCGCAGGACGCGTGCTGGTGGATCGGCCGAAGAATCAGCGCGACGTGCAGGAAGCGCGCTTCTCCAGCGATGGTCGCTATCTGTATTACACCGAGCGACTCAACGACCCGTTCACATATATCGACGCCAACCACATCAACTTCGCCATCAAGCGGCGGAACTTGAGCACCGGCGAAGCCGAATCGCTGTTGCAAGGCTTCGGTAGTGCGACCACGCCGCAGATCTCTCCCGACGGCAAGCAAGTCGCCTTCGTTCGTCGCGTGAAAACCAAGACGGTGCTGTTCGTCTATGATACCGAGACCGGCCGACAGCGTCCGGTGTTCGATGATTTGGATCGCGATGCTCAAGCCGAGAACTGGCTGCAGACCGGCTACTTCCCACGCTTCGATTGGTTTCCGGACAATCGTCACGTGGCCATCTGGGGCAAGGGCAAGTTGCTGCGTGTGGATACCGGTGTGGACGCGCAGGCAGGGCACGCAGCGACGGAGATTCCGTTTCGTGTGCTGGCCAAGCATCGTGTGACTGAGCCGCTGCGCGTTTCGAACGATCTGGCGCCGGACAAATTTCCGGTGCGCATCGTGCGTCAGCTGGCGCCGGCAGCCGATGGCAACAGCTTGGTGTTCAATTCGCTGGGTGCGTTGTGGTCCAAGCCGCTGCCGAACGGCACGCCAGTGCGACTCACTAAAGGCGACGCGTTCGAGTACGAGCCCATGTATTCGCGCGATGGCAAACAACTGACCTTCGTCGAGTGGCATGACGAGCGCGGCGGTGCGCTTCGTATCAGTGCTGCTGGCGGTCGTGGCGCGAAGACGCTGGTGAAGAGCCGCGGCGTCGTGCGTCAACCGTCCATCTCTCCTGACGGCAAGCGCGTGGTCTATCGCATTCAAACCGGCGACAAGAATCTTGGCGGGTACGGTGCGAAGGCCGGCATCTACTGGGTCGATATCGCCAGTGGCCAGTCACATCGTGTCGCGGACGATGGCGAGACGCCGATGTTCTCGCCCGATGGCAAGCGCATCTACTTCACTGTCACGAAGCGTGATAGCGAGGTGTCGACTCAGCTTCACAGCGTGAACATCGAAGGCTTCGATCAACGCTTGCACGCTTACACGCCGAACTCCGACGTGCTCGACGTCGTCGTCAGCCCAGATCTGCGTTGGATAGCGTTCCGTGAGCTGCAGCAGTACTACGTGGTGCCGTACCTCGAGACGGGCACACCGATGCTGGTCACTGCGACTAACAAAGCAATGCCGGTTGCAGCGCTGACCGAGTTGGGCGGTCAGGCTTTGGCCTGGTCCGTTGATTCGAAGACATTGCATTGGGTGCTGGGTCCGTCGTTGTATCGCGTCGATGTTGCCGCGATGTTTGCTAACGGGGCGTCGCCGCCGAAGTCGTATGCGACGTTGGGGCTGGAGGTCGCGTCCGATGTTCCCTCCGGCACGTTGGCTTTGACCAATGGCCGAGTCATCACCATGCAAGGCGATCAGATCATCGAACGCGGCACCGTGGTCGTGACCGGTAATCGCATTGTCGCCGTGGGCGAAACAGGCGCCGTGGCGATTCCCGCGGGTGCGAAGGTCATCGATGTCGCTGGCAAGACCGTGATGCCGGGCTTGATCGACATGCACGGCCATATCGAATGCTGTTCGGGTGGCGAAGGCCTGTTGCCTCAAAAGCAAGCCGGTCGCTACGCCGCGCTCGCGTTCGGGGTGACCACCAACTTCGATCCCTACAGCTCCGAGGTCAACAGCTACGAGAGCGGTGAGACTGATCGTGCTGGCATCACCGTGAGCCCGCGTTGGATCGGAAGCGGCCATGTGATCTACGGCCGTAGCAAGACGCCGAGCGCCAAGTATGTGCCGATCTCGAACTACGACGACGCGCGTGTGGTCATGGAGCGTAAGCGTGCGCTCGGCGGCATCGTCATCAAGAGTTACAAACAGCCGTCACGCAGCCAGCGTCAGCAGTTGGTCAAGGCGGGGCGCGATTTCAATGTGATGGTCGACATCGAGGGTGACGGCTACTACAACATCATCAATAGCTATCTCGACGGTCACACCAACGTCGAGCACAGCATCTCGGTGGCCAACTACTACGACGACGTGGTGCAGCTGATGGGGCGGGGCGGCGTTGCCAACACGCCGACGTTGGTCGTGCTGTTCGGCGAGTTGTACGGCGAGAATTATATGTATCAGAACACGCGCGCCTGGGAGGATCCGAAGATCCGGCGCTTCGTGCAGAAGACCATCAGTCATTACAGCCCGCTTGGGCTGCGGGGCTCAGCGCCTCCGCACGTGCGTGGGATGACGGGTATTCACGCGGCTGAAGAAGTCTATGAGATTGGCATCCACTCCGTGGCGCGCTCCATCAAGAAGCTGGATGAAGCAGGCGTGCGGGTGAATGTCGGCTCGCACGGTCAGGTGCCGGGGCTGGCCATGCATTGGGAGATGCAACTGCTGGCTCAGGGCGGGATGAGCAATCATCATATTCTGCGTGCGGCGACTTTGAATGGCGCAACCACCTTGGGACTGGAAAAGCAGATCGGTTCGCTGGCGGTGGGCAAGCTCGCCGACCTGATCGTGATGGACGCCAATCCGCTCGACAATGTGGCCAACGCCAACTCGGTGCGTTACACCATGCTCAACGGGCGTTTGTACGATTCGCTCACTTTGGATGAGGTGGGCAATCACGCCCGGCCACGCAGCAAGTTCTATTGGGAACTGGCCGACTACAAGGGCATCGATTGGAACGAGGCATGGGCTGAACCGTAAGCCTACTCAGCCCAACTTATCTACGTCGAACGACTCGGTGGTTTCCTGCAACCGAGTTGTCGATCGCTGGTAGCGCTTGGCGCTGCGAGTTACAGCACGTATTGTTCCCCGCGTTCGCTTACACGACACGGGGAGAAGGCGTTGTTCAATCGCAGACACATCATGTCTCTGTTGGGGCTTGCGGGTGCCGCAGGGGTAGTGGCCAACAAGCCGGCAGCCGCGGCTGAGCGCGCCACCGGCAACACCGCCAACGAACTCATCGAAGCGTTGGCAACCGTGCCAGTGCTCGACGTGCACTCGCATGGCTTCCCGGCGTTGGCGCCGGTCACCGAAGAAATCTTCCTGGAAACGCTGGCGCTCAGCGCCTGGATGCTGGACGCGTATTTCCCTGCCGAGCCGGGTCAGGACAAAACCGTCTACGAACAATGGCGGGCCGCCGACCCGGACGAACGCAAACGCCTGGACCGCAAGTACGGCATCCAGAAGCGCTTCGACGAAGTCGTCGAACAGATGCGCTCCACCACCTTTGTCGAGGCGCTCACCAAAGAGATGGCGGTGTTCCTGCGCTGTAAGCCCACGCTCAAGGACGTGATTGCCGCTCGCAATGAGTACACCAGCGGTAACTATTGGCGCTACGTGAACGACATGTTCGGCGACGCCCAGCTGGAAGGCGCGCTGGTGCAAGGCTCGCTGGGTGCATGGACTCTGCCCGAGCCCAAGCAAGAAGACTTCAAGAAGGCCTTGAAGATGAAGGTGTACGACGTGGTCACCGCCGGCGCCTGGCGCTTCCTGGACGAAGACATTCCGGTGGCCGATCTGGTCTCCAAGTATCGCGCGCAGTTGAAGAAACTGACCAAGGAAGACGGCGGCGTCGCGATCAAGTCCGGCATCGTCAAACTGAGCGGCGCCGACGTCGAGCCGGTGACGCCGTCGCAGGGCGAACAAGCGTGGGAACAGTGGCGCAAGCTGTCCAAAGCCGACAAGCAGCGCATTTACGATCGCACCTGGCGCCCCGCGTTCTGGAAAACCCTGCAGGACTTCCTGCTCTGGGAAACCTGCGCGGTGGCTTACGAGCTGGACATTCCGTTGCACATCCATGCCGGCAATGGCGAAGGCCAGGACAAGATCAGCACCCACTATCCGTACAAGCTGGAAAACGTGGTGCGCTATCCGGTCGAGTTCCCGCAAAAGCCGGTGCAGATCGTGCTGCTGCACGCAGGCTTTCCGCACCATGCCGAAGCGGCGTACATGTCGCACATCTTCCCCAACGTTTGGTACGACATGTCCATCATGGCGCCGTTCGTGAACCGCGGCTTGTATCAGCGGCTGTTGGAGACCTTCGAAACCGCGCCGTTGTCCAAAGTGATGTACGGCAGCGATGCCTATCACGTGCCCGAGTTCTTTTATCTGGGCGCCAAGTGGGCCAAGAAGCATGTGGCCAAGGCCATGGCGGTGCTGGTGGACGACGGCGTGCTGACCAAGGACGACGCCGTGCGCTACGCCAAAATGATCCTGGCGGACAACGCGCGCCGCCTGCACAAGCTGCCCGCCCGTTGAGGGTTTTTACCGGGCATTTTAACTAAGTCGAACGAGCGAAGCAGATCCTGCAAGCGATCTGTTTTGCTAAGTGGCCGGGCTGATTTGCTGTATGTCTGGCCGCCGTCCGGGTATGGTCCAAGCCGTGCAAGAAACACTCGAGGACTGGTTCCGCCGCGAGATCTTGATTCACGAGGCCGCCCTCGTGCGGTTCCTCGCGCGCAACTGGTTCAATCAGAACGACGTTCAAGACATCCGGCACGACATCTATGTGCGTGTGCTGGAGGGGGCGGAGCGCAAGCTGCCGCACTCACCCCGTGCCTTCCTGTTCGGCGTCGCCCGGCACTTGCTGATCGACCGAGTACGCCGCGAGCGCATCGTCGCTATCGATTTGTTGGAGGATGTGGACTCCTTGAACGTCCTCATAGATGAGGTTTCCCCTGAACGTCGCGCGACTGGCCGGGAACAGGTGCAACGGCTGTCCAGGCTGTTCGACCGGCTGCCGCCGCGTTGCCGGGAAGTAGTGTGGATGAAGCGTGTGGAAGGCTTGTCGCAAAAGCAGATCGCCGAACGGCTCGGCATTGCCGAGGCCACGGTGGAGCGTCACTTGGTTCGCGGGATCGCCTTGCTGGCGAATGCTTTGCATGGCACCGCGCCGAGCTGCGCCAAACGTATCGACGAGGAATCAGTGCGACCGGTTGAGCCCCAACATGGAGAGTAGACAACATAGTGAGCAAGCCGCCGCTGCATGGATCGCGCGTCGCGACTCGGAAACGTGGAGCGATGCGGATGCGGCTGCGCTCGAACAATGGTTGGCGGAATCCGCCAGTCATCGAGTGGCCTATTACCGATTGAACGCCGCGTGGCAGGAGACCGGCCGCCTGCAGGCATTGGTCGGCAACACAGCCGTTACGCCTGCTCCTATCGCCTCAGTACCAAGCGTCGCTGCACCTCCGCAGCGGCCGCAACTCGCCGACCGGCAATTACGTTGGCGCTCGCTAGCTGCGGCCATCGTGCTGACAGTCGGTGCGAGCGTGGTGGCATTCAAGGCTCTGCAATTGCCGCAAGGTACGCATGTCACCGTGGTCGGCGGCATGCAGCACGTGCCGATGAACGACGGCTCGCGTCTGACGCTCAATACTAATAGTCAGGTAGAAGTCGCGTACAGCGAAGCCGAACGGCGCGTCGAGATCAAACATGGCGAAGCTTTCTTCGAAGTCGCCAAAGATTCCAAGCGGCCGTTCGTGGTGGTGGCAGGCGACAAACGCGTCATCGCCGTCGGCACGGCCTTCTCGGTTCGTCGCGAAGGCGATGAAATGAGATTGGTCGTCTCGGAAGGCACGGTGCGTATGGAAACGGCCGCCAAGAATGTGCCGCCGCCTGGGCCGTTGAAGGCTGGCTCCATCGTGCGCGCGCGCCGCGACGACATGCTGGTGCAAACCGAAGCGCCTGCCGATATCGAGCGCACGCTCAGCTGGCGCGCCGGCGTGCTCACATTCCGCGATACACCTTTAGCGAATGCCGTGGACGAATTCAATCGTTACAACACGCGCAAGCTGGTGATCGAAGACGAACGCGTCGGAGCCTTGCAGATCGGCGGCATCTTTCGCGCCACGCAACCCGAGGCGTTCGCGAATTTGTTGTCGGAAGGTTTTCCCATTCAAGTAGCGGTGGAAGAGGAGCGCATCGTATTGCGCGCAAATTGACTTGCCGGAAATTCGAATCTCGCTCGACTGACATTGCGTGCGGTCAACAAGAACCGAGCAATGGGGTTTATGCATGCTGAAGACGCAAACGATTCGAAACACTCTGGTCGCCTTCGCCGTCACTACGGCACTAGCGCACTTCAATATAGCAACGGCGTTGGCCGATGCACCAAGAGCGGTCAATGTTTCTGCAGGTAACCTGCAAGACGCACTGGAATCGCTCGGCAAACAACTCAATGTCGATGTGGTTTATCCGAGCCGTGAGCTGCAAGGCTTGCGCACGTCCGGCATCAGCGGCGTCATGGAGCCGCGCGCGGCGTTTGAAAAACTCATCGAAGGCACGCAGCTCATCATCAAGGAGCAGGGCAACGCACTGCTGATCACCAGCACGCCGCGTGCCGCGAACGGCCATTCGAATGAAACGACGATGGGGCCGGTGCGTCCGATCCGTCTGGCGCAGGCGAGCATGGTGAATGCCGCTTATCAACAAACTGCAAGCGATGCGCGCGCAACAGCGCCGGCTCCAGCCGAAACGGCGGCCGGTGCGGCGGAAAGCACCGACAGTCTCGCTGAAGTCGTGGTGACCGGTTCGCGACTCCAGCGTAAAGACATCGAAGCGGTGAGCCCCATCACCATGCTCAGTGAAGTGGAGATCGCTCAGCGCGGCTACATCCGCACAGAAGAAATTCTGATGCACATGCCGCAGCTGCAGACCTTCCAGAGCGAATCGGGTCGCACGTTCGTCGATCTGCGTGGCCTCGGTTCGCAGCGTACTCTTGTGTTGGTCAACGGCCGACGTTTGCAGTCGGGCGGTTATAGCAGCGCCTCTGCTGACGCCAGCATCGTGCCTCCTGGCCTGATCAAGAACGTCGAGATCCTGACCGGCGGTGCCTCGTCGGTGTACGGCGCCGACGCGGTCGCGGGTGTCGTCAACTTCGTGATGGACACCGACTTCGAAGGTCTGAAGATGACCGGCAGCGTGTCTGCCTTCCAACACGACAACGACAACACCATGGTGACGCGTGCGATGGATGCGCGTGGCGAGAATTGGTACGCGAAGGGCAATTCTTTCGACGGCGAACAGTACAAGCTCGACATCATGGCGGGCGGCAAATTCATGGACGGCGCCGGCCACATCAGTGCCTACCTGGGCATCGACAAGAGCTCGTTGTTACGCATGAACGCGCGCGACTACAGCTCTTGCGCGCTCGCTGCCAACGCGACTTGTAGCGGTTCGCTTGAAGCCGGCGATCCGAATTTCATTTTCGCGAACCCCGTGGGTCGACGCACTCTGCAGGACGACGGCACGTTGTCGGTGTACACCGATAACCTCGCCAACTGGGGCAACAACCTGTCGATGCGTCATCCGGCCAAGCGTCTGCGCGGCGGTGCCTTTATCAACTACGAGATCAACGAGCATGCGCAGCCGTACTTCGAGCTGAACTTCATGCGCGCCGAAACTCGTAACTACTACGATGAAACGGCGACCTTCGGCGTGCCGGCCAGCATCCGTTGCGACAGCCCGCTGTTGAGCGCGGCCCAAGCCGCGCAGATCTGCGGCGCCGGCGGTTTGAATCTGCTGCCGACTCAGAGCTTCACCGTCAACCTGTACAAGCGCAGCGTCGAAGGCGATGCCCGCTACTGGGACAAGACCTACAACTCGTTCCGCACGGTCACCGGCTTGAAGGGTGAAATCTCCGGCAGCTGGCGCTACGACGTGTCGTTCTTGTACGGCAACACCACCAGCTCGGAGCAGGGCACGAATGTGTTCGTCCGCAGCCGCCTGTTGAATGCTGTGAACCTCACTCGCAACGGCAACGGCGACATCGTGTGCGTGTCCGGCGGCTCTTGCGTGCCGTACATGGTCTTTACGCCGGGCGGCATCACGCAGGCCGCGCTCGACTATCTGACCTCGGATCACTACATCGACGGCGACGCCAGCACGTATGTGACCAACGCCTTCGTCTCCGGCGATCTGCCGCTGACGATGCCGACGGCGCGCAACCCGGTTGCCTTGGTACTCGGTGCCGAGTATCGCAAGGAGACTTTCGGTGCGTTCTACGACGATCCGCAGAAGCAGGGCGACATCCTCGGCCGCACGCGTCAGCAAGACGTGAATGGTGCCTACGAGGTCAAGGAGTACTTCGTCGAAGCGGCGGTGCCGTTGATCGAAGATTTGCCATGGGTGCAGAGCCTGTCGGCGGAACTCGGCTTCCGCTATTCCGACTACAACTTGTCCGGTGCACAGAACACCTGGAAGGCGGGTTTGAACTATCGCCCGATCTCGCAAGTGAAGTTGCGCGGCGGTTTCAACCGAGCGGTGCGTGCGGCGAACGTGGTCGAGTTGTTCCGCCCGCAAGCCAACGGCTTGTGGAACGGTTCCGATCCCTGTGCCGGTGCCAACCCGTTGTATAGCGCTGCACAGTGCGCACGCACTGGCGTGTCGGCGAGCCAGTACGGCTCGGTGACCGCCAATCCGGTGGGTCAGTTCAACCAGCTCACCGGCGGTAATCCGCAGCTCGATCCGGAAACGGCCGATACCATCACCCTGGGCCTGGTGCTGTCGCCGTTGGATCGGATGAACATCACTCTGGATTACTGGGACATCAAGATCGAGGACGTGATCGGTACGGTGGGTGCGTCGACGGCTCTCAACCAGTGCGCGCTGACTGGCGAAGCGTCACTGTGTAGCCTGATTCGCCGTGCTCCGGACGGCAACTTGTGGCTGGATCTGTTGAGCGGCTCGGGCGGCTACATCATGGCCACCAACGCCAATCTGGGTTCCTGGCACTATCGCGGCGTGGACCTGAGCATGGATTACAGCTTGCCGTTCGGTCCTGGCGACGTGAAGTTCTCGGTGAACGGTAGTCGCTTCCTGAAGAAATTCCGTGAGAACGTCAAAGGTCTGGCCGGTTCGCGCTTCTCTTGCGAAGGCTTGTACAGCGCCAACTGTAACTTCCCGACGCCGAAGTGGCGCCATACCTTCGGCGCGACCTACGCTTCGGACAGCTTCTGGTCGACCACAGTTTCCTGGCGTTACTACGGTGCAGTGGATAATCCGGCGGTCACGACCGGTATCGACTCGGGCATCAACGCGCAGAACTTCTTCGACTTGTCGGGCACGTTCCAGGTTGCGGACAACGTCAGCGTGGTTGCCGGCGTGAACAACGTTCTCGACAAAGAGCCGCCGCTGGTCAGCCTCAACATCTCTACCAACTACTTCAACACCGTGGATGGTTACTACGACATGTTGGGTCGGTTCTTGCACTTGAGCGCGACGGTCAAGTTCTAAACTTGCCGGGAGTCTCCTGACGTAAGTTGAAGATTTGGGGCCGGGGTTGCTTAGTGCACCCCGGCCTCGCATTTCGCTTGCCGGAATTCCGATGGCGGATCGACACCCCTGTGTCAGGTCAATGAAGACCCGAGTCACAGGTTGTCGAGATGCTGAAAAAATTTACCCGCCGGAATAATTTGCTCGCCTTCGCGGTCACCGCGACGCTGGCTCACTTCAACGCAGTGGCCGCTGAAGCCCAAGGGCCAGCGGAGCCACCCTCTTCGACATCCGCCGCGCCAGCGACCTCCGACACCGTTGCGGAAGTCGTGGTCACCGGCTCGCGCTTGGTTCGTAAAGACATCGAAGCCGTCAGTCCTGTGTCGGTGCTCGGCGAAGTCGAGATCGCACAGCGTGGCTATATCCGCACCGAAGAAATGCTGATGCACATGCCTCAGCTGCGCACTGAGCAAAGCGAGTCGGGCCGAACCTTCGTCAATCTGCGCGCCCTGGGTTCGCAGCGTACGTTGGTGCTGGTCAACGGCCGCCGCTTGCAAGCGGGTGGTTACGGCAGCGCTGCTCCCGATCCGAGCTTGGTGCCTCCCGGCTTGATCAAGAACGTCGAAATCCTGACCGGCGGCGCGTCGTCGGTGTATGGCGCGGACGCCGTCGCTGGCGTCGTCAACTTCGTGATGGATACGGAGTTCGAAGGTCTGAAGATTTCTACCGGCGCCTCGGCCTTCCAGCACAACAACGACAACAGGATGGTGTCGCGTGCGATGGATGCGCGTGGCGAGGAGTGGTACGCCAAAGGTAATTCCTTCGACGGCGAGCAGTACAAGATCGATATCGCGGCCGGCGGCAAGTTCGCTGACGGTGCCGGTCACGTCACCGCTTATCTCGGTGCTGACAAGAGCTCGTTGTTGCGGATGAGCGCGCGTGACTACACCTCCTGCGCACTCGGTTCCGACGCAACTTGTAGCGGCTCGTTCGAAGCCGGCCGGCCGAATTATTACTTCCCCGAGCTGGATGCCGAAATGATGCTCGCGGACAACGGCAGCCTGGTGCCTTACGACAACAATCTGGCCAACTGGGGCAACAACCTGTCGATGCGCCACCCGGCCAAGCGCCTGCGCGCCGGTGCCTTCGTCAACTACGAAATCAACGACCACGCCAAGGCGTATTTCGAGTTGAACTTCATGCGAGCCGACACTCGTAACTACTACGACGAGACCGCGACGTTCGGTATGCCTGCGACCATCCGTTGCGACAGCCCAATCCTGAGCGCCGGACAAGCGGCCGAGATTTGCGGCGCTGGCGGTTTGAATCTGGCGCCCACCGACACGTTCACCGTCAATCTGTACAAGCGTAACGTGGAAGGCCAGGCGCGTTATTGGGACAAGGTCTACAACTCGTTCCGCGCCGTCACCGGCTTGAAGGGCGATATCACGTCGAACTGGCGTTACGACGTGTCGTTCCTGTACGGCAACACCACCAGCTCCGAGCAGGGCACGAATGTGTTCGTGCGTAGTCGCGTGTTGAATGCCGTGAACCTCACTCGCGACATCAACGGCAACATCGTTTGCGTCTCCGGCGGCGCTTGCCAGCCCTACATGGTGTTCACACCAGGCGGCGTTACGCAGGCCGCGCTGGACTACATGACCAGCGATCACTACATCGATGGCGATGCGAGCACGTATGTCACGAGCGCGTTCGTCTCGGGCGATCTGCCATTGACCATTCCTTCGGCAGCCAATCCGGTCGCGTTGGTGCTCGGTACCGAATACCGCAAAGAAACATTCGGCACCTACTTCGACGATCCGCAGAAGCAGGGCGACATTCTGGGTCGCACGCAACAGCAGGACACCAAGGGTTCGTACGACGTGACTGAGTTCTTCGTCGAAGCCGCGGTGCCGTTGGTCGAAAACTTGCCGTGGGTACAGAATCTGTCGGCCGAGCTCGGCTATCGCTACTCCGACTACAACCTGTCCGGCACCCAGAGCACCTGGAAGGCGGGTCTGAACTATCGGCCGACTCAGGAACTGAAACTGCGCGGCGGTTTCAACCGCGCGGTGCGTGCTCCGAACGTGGTTGAGTTGTTCGAGCCACAGTCGAATGGTCTGTGGAACGGCTCCGATCCTTGCGCCGGTGCCACTCCGCTGTATTCGGCTGAGCAGTGTGCGCGCACTGGCGTGGATCCGAGCCGCTATGGCTCGGTCACCGCCAATCCGGTCGGCCAGTTCAACCAGTTGACCGGCGGCAACCAGAACCTGGATCCCGAGCAGGCCGATACCATCACCCTCGGCTTGGTGATCTCGCCGCTGGATCGGATGAACATCGCCATCGATTACTGGGACATCAAGATCGATGACGTGATCGGTACGGTGGGTGCGTCGACCGCCCTCAACCAGTGCGCCCTGACTGGCGACGCGTCGCTGTGCGGTCTCATCAATCGTGCCGCTGACGGCAACCTGTGGCTGGATCTGTTGAGCGGTTCGGGCGGCTACATCGCGGCCACCAACGCCAATCTCGGCGCCTGGCATTACCGCGGCGTGGACCTCAACTTCGACTATGCGCTGCCGATCGGCGCCGGCGACGTGCGGTTCTCGCTCAACGGCAGCCGCTTCCTGAAGAAGTTCCAGGAGAACGTCAAAGGCGTGTCGGGCTCGCGCTTCTCGTGCGAAGGGCTGTACAGCAGCAACTGTAATTTCCCGACGCCGAAGTGGCGCCACACCTTCGGGGCCACCTACGCTTCGGACAGCTTCTGGTCGACGACGCTGAGCTGGCGTTACTTCGGTGCGGTCGACAATCCGGGCGCCAGCTCGGGTATCGACGCCGGCATCAACGCGCAGAGCTTCTTCGACTTGTCGGGCACCTTCGCGGTCGGCGACAACATCAGCATCGTCACGGGTGTCAACAACATCCTCGACAAGGAGCCGCCGCTGGTCAGCCTCAACATCTCCACCAACTACTTCAACACGGTGGACGGGTACTACGACATGTTGGGCCGGTTCCTGCACGTGAGCGCGACGGTCAAGTTCTAGGCGGTTCACCTAGCTAGGGAACTTGCTGACGGGCTGGGGAGTTACCCGGCCCGTCGTCCCTCCGTCGGCCTGGCGTGTGTACTTGCACGGCCGGAACGCAAATGGCATATGGGCGGCTAATGAGAGAAGTGCCGCCCCCGACCGCACCCTACGAATTCTTACTGTCGCTCGATCAGACCATCCGGCCGTTGCTGGACGCGCTCGAGATCGTGCAGGCGGCGGCCAGCGCCCTTGGCCGGCACTTACAGGTCAACCGCTGCGCCTACGCGGACGTCGAAAGCGACCTGGACACATTCAACCTGACCGGCGACTACAACGACGGCGTGCCCAGCGCGGTCGGTCGCTATCGCTTCTCCGAGTTCGGCGCCGAGTGTTTGCGCCTGATGCGGCTCGGTCAGCCGTATATCGTCGAAGACTCCGAGACCGACCCGCGCAGTCAGAGTGTGCTGGCCAGCTACCGCCACATGCAGATCCGTTCGGTGATTTGCGTGCCGTTGCTGAAGGCGGGAAAGTTTTCGGCCGCCATGGCGGTTCATCAAATTCGGCCGCGGCGCTGGCGACAGGAAGAGGTCGATCTGGTGCAACTGGTGGCCAGCCGTTGTTGGGAGTCACTGGAGCGTGGCCGCGTCGCGCGCGAGTTGCGGGAGCTGAACCAAAATCTGCAGAGACAAGCGCTGGTCCTTGCCGAAGAATTGACCCGGGCGGAGCGGCAGTTCGCGCAGCTGGTGGCCGGCGTTACCGATGCGGCCATCTACATGCTCGACGCGAACGGTCGTGTGACGTCATGGAATCCTGGCGCCGAGCGCATCAAGGGTTACAGCGCCGGTGAAATCATCGGTCGTCATTTCTCCGAGTTCTATACCAAAGAGGATCGCGCCAAAGGCTTGCCGGCGCGCTCGCTGAGTCTGGTCGCCAGCGCCGGCAAGTTCGAAGGCGAGGGTTGGCGCGTACGCAAGGATGGCTCGCGTTTCTGGGCCAGCGTGTTGATCGATCCGATCTACGGCCCGGATCGGCAGCTGGTGGGCTACGCCAAAGTGACTCGCGACATGACCGAGCGGCGGCTGATTCAAGAACAGCTGAATCAGGCGCAGAAGATGGAAGCCATCGGTCAACTCACTGGCGGCGTGGCGCACGACTTCAACAATTTGCTCACCGTGATTCTGGGCAATCTCGATACCGTGCAGCGTCGCTCTGCTGCAGGTGACGAGCGCTCGCAGCGTGCGATCGAGCACGCGTCGCGAGGTGCCGAGCGTGCTGCCGCTCTGACGCATCAGCTGCTCGCGTTCGCACGCCGACAGCCGCTCAATCCGAAACCGACCGGCGTGAATCAGCTCGTCACCACTTTGCTCGAGCTGATCCGTCGCACCTTGCCCGAAGGCATCTCAGTGCAGTCGCGGCTCAGTGCCGGTGTGGGTCAGGTGAGCGTCGATGCCAATCAGATGGAAAGCGCGTTGCTGAATCTGGCGGTGAACGCCAGGGACGCGATGGAGGGCCAGGGCACGCTGAGCATCGAAACTCACCAGGTCGACGTGAATGCCGACGAAGCGTTGCGGTTGGGGGATTTGGAGCCTGGCCTGCACGCTGTGATCTGCGTGACCGACACCGGCGCCGGTATGTCCAGCGAAGTGATCGCGCGTGCCTTCGATCCGTTCTTCACGACCAAGCCGGTGGGACAGGGTACGGGGTTGGGATTGAGCCAGGTGTTCGGCTTCGTCAAACAATCCGGCGGTACGGTGAAGCTGCTGAGCGAGGTCGGCCACGGCACCACGGTCAAGATCTATCTGCCGCGCGTCGATGCGGAATCGACGGTTCGGCCCGAGCGCCATCGCGACGCGCCTCGCGGCGCCAGCAACGAAACGGTGCTCGTGGTCGAGGATGAGGAAGACGTCCGCTCGTACAGCATCGAATGTTTGGAGGAGCTGGGCTTCTCGGTACTGTACGCCGCCGACGGTCCGTCGGCGCTACGGCTGATCGATGCTCATCCGGAAATTCGTTTGTTATTTACCGACGTCGGCTTGCCGCACATGAACGGTCGCGAGCTCGCCGAGAAGGTCCGCTTGGTGCGCCCCGAACTGCCAGTGTTGTTCACCACGGGATACGCGCAGGATGCAATGTTTCAACAGGGTCAGCTGGATGAGAATGCCGAACTGCTGACCAAGCCTTTCAATCGCTCGCAACTGGCTGAGCGCATCCGGCAGTTACTGGACGCTTGATCGTCTCTTACGCAACTCCTCGTCGGAGAGGCGCACCACGCCCACGTCGCACGCGAAAGGTCTAAGTAACGCCTGCAACGTGCTCAAGCGCGGGTTGCCAGTGCCGGATTCGACGTCGGCCAGTGCTCGGGGCGCTACTCCACACAGCTTGGCGTATTCGCTCTGCGATTTTTTGGTGATCAGCCGCATGTGCCGAATCACGTCGCCGATGGCCAGGTCGGAGGGTGGAATCTCCGAGTTCAGCTGCTCGCGTAACTCGGAGATGCGGTCGCTATCCAAAGATCGATGCACACGTCGCATCAGCGCACTCCTTGGAGTTTACTCAGGCTGGTGGCCAAGCGCTCGATCTCCGGCTTGCGCTGTGCAACGAGGGCGGCGTCGACCTCGCATTCCGTCATGATCGTCGGTAATTGCGCGATAGTGTCGGCCCACTCTCGCAGGGAACTTGCGATTCGCTCGACATCGATAACGGTGCGTAACCCTCGTGCACGACGATCTTCGTTGCGGTCGTGCAATCGCGTGAGTACCGCTGTCCAGTCATGTGCGCGATGTACAGCTCTAGCCACATAACATGCAAAATAATGCATGTTATTGGTCATTTGGTCAGCTAATCTGCGCTATAACGCAGATTAGTGATGCGGGATTATTCCATCCCGCGCTCACCACCGGAGCGTCGGGCCAGCTTTCGACGAAATCGGTTGTAGCTGCGACGTAGCCGCGCGAACGGTTCGAAGCCGGCACGAGACGCCTTGAGGAAGGCGGGCGGAATGCGGTTGTTGCTGAAGGAGTTGATGACCGGCCGCAGAGTTCGCAGATCCGTCAGATGTCGAAATGCCACCAGGCCTCGGAAGGGATCCGAGTGCATCGGTGTGTAGTACGCGCAGTCCTCGAAGTAGTAGTGCGTGACTTGCGACCAACGCGTCTTGGATTTATCCAGATGAGGCATACCGCCGTGTAGCAGGTTGGATGCCCAGATGAGCGCCTGGCCTTTACGAGCATGAAATTGTTCGCGACGCACGCCGGTGCGTTCGACCAGTCGCCGCCAGACTTCGTGATACGTGCTTTGATCGTTGACGCCATCGCGAGGCACGAAGCCGACGTGCTCGTTGGTATAGATGGGCCAGCGATGCGAACCGGCGTAGTACTCGAGCGGACCTTGCTCCGGGCCGATGTCTTCCAACGCCAGCCACACGCCGCACATGAACCGTTCCGGCACCGACGAGAAATGAATCGAATCGGTGTGGAAGTGTTGTTCGGTGCCGACCGGGAAGTTCAAGGTTTGAAACGGCCAGGCCTGCCGACCGTACAGCTTGCTGAGCAACTCCAGCACGCCTGCATTGATCGCGACCGAGCGGACGTCGTCATTCGTTTTCCATGCGTCCTGTACGCGCATGTCGGCCTTGCCGCTGCGCCATTGCGTCCAAGGATAGCGGCCGTGTAGTGCCGACTTGATCCGTTCAGCCTTGGCCTGAATGTCCGCATCCGGAAAGTCGAACACTGCGTAACCGTTGTCGCGCAAATCCTTGGCGATGCGCAGTTCCTCGGCGCTGCAGTTCCCGGGCACGAAAATGTCGTCGAAGAACGGCGACTCGACCGCCGGCACGCCGGGCAGGGGATTGCGATGCGCTTGGCTCATTGTGATTTGCTCTTCAGCCAGTGTGTCACGTGTTCACGCAGCATGGGCAGCGTTACTGAACCGTTCTCCAGCAGCACGGTGTGGAGCTCGCGAATGTCGAAGCGTGAGCCCAATGTTTCCTGGGCTTGTTTGCGAAGCGCGAAGAACTCCAGCGCGCCGGTGTCGTAGGCGGTGAGCTGGCCGGGCAGAATGGCGACTCGATCGACCAACGACTTGACGGTCTCTGCATCAAAGCGGCCGCTCTCGGTGGCGAACTTCATGGTCTGCTCTCGTGTCCAGCCCAGCCTGTGAATGCCTGGGTCGATCATCATGCCGCGTGCCGGCCACAAACGTCGATTGGCGAGCGCGTACTTGGAAGTATACAAACCCATTTCTTCCGCCAGCCCCTCGGCATAACGAGCCCAGCCTTCCACAAATCCTGAGTTGCCGACCAAGCGTGTGATCGGGTGTGCCGCGGGACGCTCGACGGCCAGCGCGATCTGCAAGTGATGGCCTGGATACGCTTCATGAAACGCTGTGATCTCTGCGTTCGCGCGCGTGGTCTCGGCATAGGAATAGAGCGTGATCCGATACATCGCCGACCGGCTGCCGTCCTCGGCGGCGGGCCAATAGCTGTCGCTCGCGCCTTTCTCTAGAAAGTCGGGATAGGGTTCGACGACGACCTCTGCCTTGGGAACGCGCGCGAACCACTTCGACATGTGACCCTTCGCGCGGCTCACTGCTGACTGCGCGTACTTGAGTAGTTCGTCACGACTGGTGAAATGGTTCGTCGGGTCCTGTTTCAAACGCTGGAGCAGGGTCGGTAGATCGTTGGCCTGCAGGTCCTTCTTACCGATCTCCAGCGCCGTCGCCAGGTTGCGCTCCACTTCGCGACGCCCCAGCTCGAACGTTTCTTTGGCGGGGCGATCCAGCGTCGTGTAGTTGCGGAACGACGCTTGATAGCACTGCTCGCCATTCTTATTGGCGGTGACCGCAATGGCTTCGCGCGCCTTGGCCAGGTACTCGGTTTTCAAGAACTGGTTGTAACGTTCCACCACCGGCTTGATTTGTTTGCTCAGCAGCTCGGCCCAAGCCTTTTTGAACTCCGGCGATTCATCGCGCGTCGCCGGGTCGAACATGGGCCATTGCTCGACCGGCTTGGCGAGCATTTGATCTATTTGCTCGATGACCAGCTGCACATTCGCCTTCGGTGTGGAGTAGCCGGTGCGCAGCCCTTCGCGAAGATTGTCCAGTTCGTTGTTCAAGTAACGCGGTAACTTGCCCCACCGAGCCAGTGCTTCCTTGCGCGCCTGCTCGGAGCCCACCGGCTGAATCGCGGCCAGCTGAGTGGTGGTATAGGGCCAGCCGGCCATTTGATTCACTGGCCACAACTCATAACGACAAACTCGCAACTGCCGTGACGCTTCCACGGCTTCTCTCAAGAAGCCCAGCGCCACCCATTCCGGTTTACCAAATAGTTGCGCCGAATCGATCTTGGCGAGTTCTTTGGCCCAACTGTCTTCTTGCGCTTCCCAGCGCTTCAGTGCCGCGAGCGAGTTATCTGTTAAACCATCGTGATGTTCGAGCGTCATGCCGCTGAACGTCGCCGCTTCTGGAAACGTCTTGGCGTACTCCGCCACGTAACTGTCCGCGAGCGCTGTTACTCGGGCGGCTATGGCGTTTGTCGGTGGCGTCGGTTGCTCGGCTGTGTTTGCAACGCCAGCCCACAGTGTGGTCGCAATGGCCATTGTCACCACTGACGTGTTCCGTGTCCTCACGACTCACCTCGCATGCAAGTTGATCGCGGAATCGTAACAGTGGCGGTGCTTTGGCGTAACTCGGGTGCGTGCGCTTCACGGATCACTATCGCGGTGGGCGGCGCGAGCTCTTTGATCCTTTTAATGCTAGGTCTTCGAGTCATGCTGGACCGCGACCTCGCAGCGATCTACGGCGTGAAGACCGGCCGGCTCAACGAGGCCGTGAAGCGCAACGCCGATCGGTTTCCCGGAGACTTCATGTTCCAACTCAGCCGGGGCTACAACGTGAAGCACTTGCCGTACGCCTTCACCGAACACGGAGCGATTCAAGCGGCCAACGTTTTGAACTCACCGCGCGCCGTGACGATGGGCATCCACGTGGTGCGGGCATTCGTCCAGTTGCGCGATTTGTTGGCTTCCAACAGAGAGCTGGCGCGGAAGTTTGCTGAGTTGGAGCGCAAGCTCGCGACTCATGATCAGGCGATCACGGGAATATTGAAGGCCATCCAGGAGCTTATGAATCCGCCGGCCCCGCGTCGCCGTGGCATCGGCTTTACTGCCGACTTTTGAGCTCGAACGTTTCCCGCGGGGGAGATGGTGCCGGTGGAGGGAATCGAACCCACACGCTTTTAAGGGCGGCGGATTTTGAGTCCGCTGCGTCTACCAGTTCCGCCACACCGGCTACGGGGGGAAACGAAGGGCGGCGATTATAGCGGATAGTCGCGGGCCGGCCACAACCACTTTTTTGCGACCTTTTGGTCGCGGGCGGCATCCAACCTGACGATGTCGCACTTTCAGGGTATCGAGGTCGCCGCTGAAGTGGTCCGGGCAGCCCAGGCGGGCGAGGCGCGGGCCCATGAGGTCATCTATTTGGCCTGTCGCCGGCCCATCTATTCCCTGATCCGGCGCCTGGTGGTGCGCGCGGCCATTGCCGACGAGCTGTTCCAAGAGACCTTCGTGGAGGTTCTCCGCAACGTGGGAGCGTATAGCGGGGAGGGGGCTTTCGGCGGTTGGGTGAGGAGTATCGCGGTCAGCAAGTGCTTGATGTACTTGCGTTCGCCGTGGCATCGCAGCCTGCTGTACATGGATAACGACGATGACGAGTCGACCGCGCCAGTGGTGCTGTTGGACACGGCGTCGCATCCGGATGCGCAGGCCGCGGCGAGTGCCGACGTGGAGCGTGCTTTGGCTACCTTGCCTGCGCTGACGCGCAGTGTGGTGTGGCTGCACGACGTAGAGGGTTACACACACGCGGAGATTGGGCGCTTGCTGGGACGGACGGCGAGCTTTTCGAAGTCGCAGCTGTCGCGGGCGCATGCCCGTTTGCGCGAGCTGTTGGAGCAACCGGCGGAATCATCGTCATGCACGCACGTATCGAGCATTTGTTGAGTCTGCGGGACGCCGAGCCGGTGCCGGCAGAGGTGGCCGAGCACGTCCGCGCCTGCCCGATTTGCACCGGTGAGCTACAGCGCCTGTCCACGATCCGTGGGGAATTGCAGGCGTTGCCGCAGTTCGAGCCGCCAGCGCTGGCGTGGGATCGGATCCGTCAAACCGTCCCTGAACATAATCGCGGACTGCGGCCGCATCGGGTCGGGCTGGCGGCCGCGGCCGCGGCGGCGATCACTCTGACAGTAATCGCATTGGTCACGGGCTATGCCGACAGGCGCAATGCCGACGCGGCTGCCGAGTTGGCGCAGGTGGTGCCTCAGGTCGAGGACGCGATCCCGCATGTAAATGAGTTGGTCGCTCAGTCGCAGGAACTCGAACAGCTCCTGCGCAAGCTGCCCGATCGGCCTCGCATCGAGCGCGTGTCCACGGCCGCGACCATCGACACGATCGAGCAGCGCATTCAGTGGCTGGACTTCCAGCTCTCCAGTGCGCCCGAAGGCGATTTGAGCGAAGCGCAGTCGCGGCAGTTGTGGCGCGAGCGCGTGGAATTGATGGATTCGCTGGTGAAGGTGCGCTACGCGGAAGCCGGCGCGCTCTGGTTTTGATACTAGGAGTACCAAGCATGCACACCAGATCATTGCGTTCGACGAAGCGGATTCGCGTCGCATTGCTGGCCATTGCCGCGGTGGTCGCCACGGCATCGGTCACGGCGGCGGAAGTCGAGAAGAAGCCCGCGGAGTCACAGGCTGAGATCGAGAAGAAGCTCGAAGATGCTCGCCGCCGGCTCGACGTGGCGGCGCGCGAAGTCGCCGAGTTGAGCATGTCGATGTCTGAGAACTCGGTGCCGTCGATGCGCCCGTTCGCGGCGTTCGGTCCGCCGCGCGCCTTGCTAGGAATCAACCTCGGACCGCGCGGCGAAGAGCCGGCCGAAGGTGTTCCGGTGCTCAGCGTGAGCCCGGGTGGCGCGGCCGAAAGCGCGGGCTTGAAAGCAGGTGACGTGCTACTCGCCATTGGCGACAAGCAACTGAAGCGCGATGGCGAGCAGTCTCCCCGCGAGGTGTTGCTCAATGAGTTGGGCAACGTGAAGCCGGGCGAGAAGGTACAGATCAAGTATCGCCGCGATAACAAGGTCGCGACGGTCGCCGTGACGCCGCAAGCGCCGGATCGTTTGTTCGCCGTTCCGCCGGTGGCCATGCGTGGCAAGTTCGCAGGCGGTGGGCCGGGCTTCGCGGTCTCGCCGCTGGCATCGATGCGCGCGGTCGGTGTGTTCGGCTCGACTGAACTGGTGCCGCTCACTCCCAAGCTGGGTCAGTACTTCGGTACTGAGAAGGGCTTGCTGGTCGTGCGTGCGCCGTCGGACAGCCGCCTGAAATTGGAAGATGGCGACGTGATCGTCGATATCGACGGACGCACGCCGGCCAATCCGTCGCACGCGTTTCGCATCCTCGGTTCTTATCAGGCCGGCGAGAAGCTGACGCTCAACGTGTTGCGCCAGAAGAAGAAGGTGTCGTTCGATATCACGGTGCCGGACGATCCCATCGGGGCGCGGAGCGGGCCGATGATTTTCGAGCATCGACTGGACGGTCCGGAAGGACCCGGCGGTCCTGGGCCCCGCGGGCCCAACGGCCCTCGTGGCAACATCATCATCGGACCGGGCCCAGGGCCCGGCAGCGCCGTGCCACTACCACCGCCGCCCCCGGGTGGCCCGGAGCGGGGCCTCAGTATTGTCATTGATGAGCCGGCGTAACCCGGTCCCCTGATCGAGTCCCCTTGAGGGGCGTGGCTGCGCCCCCCAACCCCAAAGCCGCTGGTTCCACCACCAGCGGCTTTTCTCTGCTACCTTGCGCGCCCCATGCGGCGCAGCGACTTCGCTTACGACCTGCCGGTCGATCTGATTGCTCAACATCCTCCGCGCGAGCGGGCGGGAGGCCGGCTGCTGCACGTTGCGCTGGCAGCGCCGCTGCAGGACCTGAAATTCACCGACTTGCCTGACTTGCTGAATCCCGGCGATCTGCTGGTTTTCAACGACACGCGGGTGATTCCAGCGCGCGTGCATGGCGTGAAACCCACCGGCGGGCAAGTGGAAGTCCTGCTCGAGCGAGTGCTCGAGGGAAATCGCATTCTCGCGCATGTGAAAGCCGGCAAGCCGCTGCGACCCGACGCGCCGGTGGCTCTGACCGGCGGTGCCGAAGCACGCTTCATCGCTCGTCACGAGGATCTGTTCGAGCTGCAGCTCAACGTCGAGCCGCTGGCTTATTTCGAACAGTACGGCGCGATGCCGCTGCCTCCTTATATAGACCGTGGCGCCGAAGCAGACGATGCGGATCGTTATCAAACCATCTACGCACGCGAGCCGGGTGCAGTTGCGGCGCCGACGGCGGGGCTGCACTTCGACGATCAAGTGCTGGCTCGTTGCAAGGCCAAGGGTATCGACTCGACGTTTGTGACATTGCATGTCGGCGCCGGCACGTTTCAAAACATTCGCGTCGACGACTTGCAACAACATCGCATGCACGCCGAGCGGATCAGTGTGAGTGCCGACGCTTGTGCCGCCATCGCTGCGACTAAAACGCGCGGCGGGCGAGTGGTCGCCGTCGGTACGACGGTGGTGCGCTCGTTGGAATCAGCGGCGCAATTGGAAACGTTGCAGCCTTACGAGGGCGAGACGCGACTGTTCATTACGCCGGGGTATCAGTTTCGCGTGATCGATGCGTTGGTCACGAATTTTCATTTGCCCGAATCGACGCTATTGATGCTGGTCTGTGCGTTCGGTGGCTTCGATCAGGTCATCGATGCGTATAAACATGCGGTCGCGCAGCGCTATCGTTTCTTCAGCTACGGTGATGCGATGTTCTTGGAGCGTCGTTAGTTCATGGGAATGCAGTTTCAACTTTTGGGTTCCGATAGCGGCGCGCGTCGCGGCCGTTTGACTTTTCCTCGCGGCGTGGTCGAGACGCCCATTTTCATGCCGGTCGGCACTTACGGCACCGTGAAAGCGATGACGCCGGAAGAGCTCGTCGGCATGGGCGCGCAGATCGTGCTCGGCAATACGTTTCATTTGATGTTGCGTCCGGGCATGCCGGTGATTCGGGCTCACGACGGGCTGCATCGGTTCATGCATTGGGACAAGCCGATACTCACCGACTCGGGTGGCTTCCAGGTGTTCAGCCTGGCCACCATGCGCAAGATCACCGAAGAGGGCGTGAACTTCCGCTCGCCCATCAATGGCGATGCCGTGATGCTGACGCCGGAAAGATCCATGCAAGTGCAAAAGGATCTCGACTCCGACGTCGTTATGATTTTCGACGAGTGCACGCCCTATCCGGCGACCGAAGCGGAAGCGCGTCGGTCGATGGAGCTGTCGTTGCGTTGGGCGTTGCGTAGTCGTGCCGAGTTCGATCGGCTACAGAATCCCAATGCGCTGTTCGGCATCGTTCAAGGTGGCATGTATACAGCGTTGCGCCAGGAATCGGCCGCGGGTTTGCGAGAGATCGGTTTCGACGGTTATGCCGTCGGCGGTCTGGCCGTCGGCGAGCCCAAAGAGGAGCGGGAGCGCATGCTCGATGGCATCGTTTCGCACCTGCCCACCGATAAGCCGCGCTATTTGATGGGGGTGGGCACGCCCGAGGACTTGGTCGAAGCGGTGCGCCGGGGCGTCGACATGTTCGATTGCGTCATGCCGACACGCAATGCTCGCAACGGTCACCTGTTCACCAGCACTGGCGTGGTTCGGATTCGCAATGCTCAGTACGAGACTGACACCCGACCCGTGGATGAAGCGTGCCCGTGCTATACCTGCACGAATTACACCCGAGCTTATTTGCGTCACCTGGACCGCTGCGGCGAAATCCTGGCCGCGCGGCTCGGCAGCATTCATAATCTGCACTTCTATTTGTCCCTGATGCAGTCCATGCGCACTGCCATCGACGAGCAGCGTTTCGAGGCCTTTGTCGCGGATTTTTATGCGCGCCGGTCACGCAGCGATGCCAGCGAATGACACCCGCCCTCGCCCGATTTAGCGATTCATAACACTGCATGCTCGCCGATCTGCCCACCGCGCCTTGGTTTCGCCGCCTGCTAGTTTCGGGCTTGATCCTGGGCATTCTGCTGTTGACCTTCACGGTCCTGCAGCCGTTCATCGTGCCGTTGATCTGGGGCGCGATCCTGGCGTACGTGGCCTGGCCGATGCATTTGCGCGTGTTGAAAATGTGTGGCGGGCGCAGTCCGCCGGCGGCACTCATCAGCACCATCATCGTCACCATCATCATCGTCGTGCCGCTGGTGTGGCTGATCCTGATGTTACGAGTCGAGGCGGTGGCTGCGTATGCCGAGATCCAGGAATTCCTGGCCAAGCATCCGATGCTGCCGGAAGCGATTCGCGATCTGCCGTACGTGGGCGCGCAAGCTCAGCAAATCCTGGATCAACTCGCTGCCGATCCGAAGGCGTTGCGTGGTCAGTTCCTGGTGATGATGGAACAGTCGTCGGTGGAAGTGACGCGGCTCATCGGTGGCGCGGGTCGTAACATCGCCAAGCTGTTCTTCGCCGTGTTCTCGATGTACTTCCTGTTGCGAGACGGGCCGCGATTGATGCGTGAAGCGCGGGCTGTGCTGGAAGGAATTCTGGGCCCTCGCGTGCACGATTACATCGACGCCGCGGGCTACACGACCCAAGCCGTGGTGTATGCGTTGATGCTCGGCGCGTTGGCGCAGGGTGTGGTGGCCGGCATCGGCTACTGGATCTTCGGTGTGGAAGCGCCGGTGTTGATGGGTGCAGTCACCGTGATCATTGCGCTGATTCCGTTCGGCGCGCCGATGGTGTGGGGCAGTCTCGCGACCTGGGCATTGATCCGCGGCGAGATGGTCGACGGCGTCGGCCTGATTCTGTGGGGTCTGATTCTGGTCAGCTGGGTGGACAACATCGTGCGGCCGCTGGTGATTTCCAACGCGACCCGGATGCCGTTCCTGTTAGTGGTGTTCGGTGTGCTCGGCGGTGTGCTGGCGTTCGGCCTGGTGGGCTTGTTCATCGGCCCGGTGTTGCTGGCGGTGTCGCTCGCCATCTGGCGCGAATGGTTGGAAGAACATTCCACCAAGGACGACGTGGCGACCTCGACTCACCAGCCTTAAGTCGTCGTCACGGTCTTGCGTAGCAGGATCTTGTCGATGCGCACGCCGTCCATGTCCATGATCTCGATCTTCAGATCGCGCCAGGTCAGGGTGTCGCCGGCTTTGGGAATGCGGCCGAGGCGGGCGAGCACGAAGCCGGCCACGGTGTGATAGTCGCGGCCGCCCATGTCACGGCGGCCCAAGCGCTGTTGTAACTCTTCGATGGGCATGTGCCCGTCCACCAGCCAAGAACCGTCTTCGCGTTGCACGTACTCGGCGCGCTCGCGACTGCCGAGGTCAGGCAGCTCGCCGGCGATCGCTTTGAGAATGTCGATGGGCGTGGTGATGCCTTCGATTTCGCCGTATTCGTCGGTCACCACCGCCAGGTGGGTGCTGGAGCGCTGAAACTGATCCAACAGCTGTAACACCGAGATCGAGTCGGGAATGTGCAGTGGCGGGTCCAGGTCGCGTTCCGGATCCAGTTCGCCCCGGTGCAGCGCTTCGCTCATGTCGGCCAGCGTGATCATGCCGAGCAGGTTGTCGAACTTTTCGCGCGACACCAGGAAGCGCGCATGGCCGCTTTCCTTGGCTCGTTGCCACAGCACTTCGATGGGCTCTTCGATGTCCAGCCAGATCACGTCCTGACGCGGAATCATGATGGAGCCGACCTTGCGGTCGGCCAGTGCCAGCACGCCTTCCAGCAAACGGCGCTCTGAAGCCAGGAATACACCGGCAGTGGTGCCTTCAGCGACCAGCGCGCGCACGTCGTCTTCAGTGACTGCCTGCTGAGGCGCAGACGACACCGGTAATAGTTTCAGCAGTCGGTTCACGGTCACGCGCAACAACCAGACGAACGGCACCATGGCGGTGGCGAACAAGCGCATCACCGGCGCGATGATCACGGCCAAGGACTCGGCGTGTAACAAAGCCACGCGCTTGGGCATCAGTTCGCCCAGGATCAAGGACACGAAGGTCACCAGCGCCACTACCACCACATAGGCGGTTTCTTCGGCGTAGCGGGCGTGCAGGCCGAGGTCTACCAGCTGCCGGGCCAATGGATCGGCAAATACGTTGGTGCTGTAGATGCCGGTGACGAACGAGATGACGGTGATGCCGATCTGAATGGCCGACAGCAGGGTGGTGGGGTCGGCCATCAGGGCCAGGGCTGACTTGGCGCCGGCGCGACCCTGGTCAGCGGCGGCCTGCAGACGTGCCCGCTTGGCGGCGACCAGCGCCATTTCCGACAGCGCGAAGAATCCGTTCAACAGGATCAACAGCAGCAAGATCAGCAGATCGCGGGAAAGCATGTAGAGGGTTCGGCCTCGCCGGGCGACTCAGAGGGCTGCACAGTGTACGGCAGTGAGCATCTGGATAGTGGCGTGGGGGGCGGTGTGTATAATGCGCCGCTCTTTCGCCGGCCCGGCAGGCCTCCGGGTGCGCGCTCGCATGCGTCGGCAGCGGCCGTTTCCTTAGGTTTTCCGTTAGTTTTTAGTAGTTTTCGGGGGCATTGCAAGATGGATTGGTTGATCTCCACCGCAGCCGCGCAGGCGACCGGCGCCCCGGCCCAACCCAATTTCCTGACCACGTTCGGCCCGCTGGTGCTGATTTTCGTGGTGTTCTATTTCCTGCTGATCCGGCCGCAGACCAAGCGCGCCAAAGAACATCGCGCCATGGTGACTGCACTGGAAGTGGGCGCCGAGGTGGTCACTAACGGCGGCATCCTCGGCAAAGTGACCGAGGTCAGCGAGCAGTTCCTCACCGTCGAAGTGTCTCCTGGCGTCAACGTCAAGGTGCAGCGTCATGCCGTGGCGCAAGTGCTTCCCAAGGGCACGTTGAAAAGCGTCTAACTCCTTCGGTAGCGCCGGTGCCCAGCCGCCGGCGCTATCCGCGACTCACAACTACACATGTATCAATTCGCCAAGTGGAAATACTGGCTGGTCATCATCGTGATGGTGGTCGGCACGCTGTACGCGTTACCCAACGTGTTCGGCGAGGGGCCGGCGCTACAGCTGTCACGTAACGACCGGCAGGCCATGGACCAGGCCAGCGCCGACAAAGTGCAAGGGCTGCTCGACGCCGACAGCATTCCGGTGGAAGCGTCCTACACCCAGAAGGACCGTTTGGTGTTGCGCTTCAAAGACAGCGAGACCCAAGGCAAGGCCCGCACCGCCATCGCCAGCCATGGCGAAGGCGAATATCTGGTGGCCTTGTCGACGGCCTCGCGCGCTCCGGATTGGATGCGCCGTTGGGGCATCAAGCCGATGAGTCTCGGCCTGGATCTGCGGGGCGGCGTGCATTTCGTGTACGAAGTGGATGTCGAAGGCGCGGTCGTGCAAGCCATCGATCGATTGGAGCGCGACACTCGCACCACTCTGCGTGACAAGCGTATTCCCTATGGCGCCGTCACCACGGTGAACGATGTGGTGCGCGTGTCACTGCGTAGCTCGGACGATCTGAGCAAGGCGCAGGACGCGTTGAAGACGCCCGATGGCGGCATTCAGCTGACCACCAGCCAAAGCGCCGAAGGTCCGGTCATCGAAATGCGCATGACCCCGGCCGAAGTCAAACGCCGCCAGGACATCGCGGTTCAACAAAACATCACCACGCTGCGTAATCGCGTCGACGAACTCGGCATCTCCGAGCCCATCGTGACCCGGCAGGCGGTGAATCGCATCGTCGTGCAGCTGCCCGGCGTGCAGGATCCGAACGAAGCGATCCGCGTGCTCGGTGCCACCGCGACCCTGGAATTCCGCCTGGTCGACGAGACCAACAATCCCTACGAGGCCGAACAGACCAAGCGCGTGCCCATCGGCTCGAAGCTGCTGAAGGAACGCGACGGCCGGCCCATCCTGCTCAAGCGCGACATCATCGCCACTGGCGAGCAGTTGTCCGATGCCACTTCCGGCTTCTCCGAAGGTTCGCCCGAAGTGAACGTGCAGCTCGACGCGCGCGGCGGTCAGTCGATGCTCGAAGCCACGCGCGACAACGTCGGCAAGCGCATGGCCGTGGTGTACATCGAAAAGAAACAATTGGCGCAGGGCGAGCGCTGCGAAGGTCAGCGTAACGGCGATCTGTGTACCGAAGAGAAGGTGATCAGCGCCGCGACCATCCAGAGCGTGCTGTCGTCGCGCTTCCGCATCACCGGCCTGCAAGCGGTCGAGTCGCGCGAGCTGGCGTTGCTGCTGCGTTCCGGTGCACTGGCCGCTCCGCAGACCATCGTCGAGCAGCGTTCGGTCGGCCCGAGCCTGGGTCAGGACAACATCGATCGCGGCATTCGCGCCATGGCCATCGGCCTGTTGCTGACGTTCGCGTTCATGGCGGTGTACTACCGCGCGTTCGGCTGGATCGCCAACCTGGTGTTGTTCTCGAACTTGATCCTCACCGTCGGCATGTTGTCGATGCTGCAAGCCTCGTTGTCGTTGCCGGGTATCGCTGCCGTGGTCTTCCACATGGGTATCGCGGTCGACGCCAACATCCTGATCTACGAACGTATTCGCGAAGAGTTACGCAACGGCAACTCGCCGCTGGCGGCGATCAATGTCGGTTTCGAAAAAGCCTTTGCCACCATCGCCGACTCCAACGTCACTACGTTGATCGCCGGCGTGGTGCTGTTCGCGTTCGGCACCGGCACCATCCGCAGCTTCGCCATCGTGATGACGCTCGGTATCGTCACGTCCCTGTTCACGTCGGTAGTCGGCAGCCGCGCCCTGGTCCATGCGATCTGGGGTCGTCGTCGTCGTCTCGACCACTTGTCCATTTAAGGAAGTACCGCCATGGAGTTCTTCCACAAGGTCACCAAGTACCCGTTCATGCACACCCGCAAGGTGTGGTACGGGGTGTCGGGCGTGGCCATCATCGCGTCCATCGTGTTGTTGTTCGTGCACGGCTTGAATCTGGGCATCGACTTCACCGGCGGCGTGGTGCTGGAGTTCGCTTATCCCAAGACGGCCAACATCGAACGCACGCGTGGCGCGTTGTCCGAAGCGGGCTTCCACGAAGCTCAAGTACAAAACTTCGGCGATGAGCACACGGTGCTGGTGCGTCTGTTGCCCACCGAGGGCCAGGACGTGAACCAGGTCAGCAAGTCGGTGACCGACGCGCTGAAAAAGATCGATCCCGATGTCGAGCTGCGTCGTGCCGAAGTGGTCGGCCCGCAGGTGGGCGAGGAGCTCACCAACCAAGGCGGCCTGGCCATCCTGTTCACCTTCGTGCTGATCGGCATCTACACCTGGTTCCGTTTCCAATGGAAGATGGGTGTCAGCGCCGTGATCGCGACCTTGCACGATCCGTTGCTGATCCTGGGCTTTTTCGCGGTCACCGACATTCCGTTCGACCTGGCGGTGCTGGCCGCCATCCTGGCCGTCATCGGTTACTCGCTCAACGACACCGTGGTGGTGTTCGACCGGGTACGTGAGAACTTCCACTCGATGCGCCGAGCCTCGGCCGAAGAAATCATGGACGCGTCCATCAACCAGACGTTGTCCCGAACCATCATCACCTCGGGCGCCACGTTGCTGGTGGTGGTGGTGTTGCTGATCGAAGGCGGCGAGACGCTGCGTGGCTTCTCGTGGGCACTGACCATCGGCATCCTGGTCGGCACGTACTCATCGATCTACGTCGCCGGCGCGCTGGCGCTGGACATGAAGCTGTCGGCGCAGGACTTGATCGAACAAAAGAAAGACACCTCCGAGCTCGACGCGATTCCATAACGAGCCCGGAACCTGAGAGCCTCATGGCGGATACCGCAATAACACCAGCAATAGCGGCACTGCCATGAGTTGGATGGTCTGGGTAGTCTTCTTCGCTCTGTATCTCGGCGTGCTGGCGCTGGACCTGGTGGTCCTGCACCGGGAATCCAAAGAGATGAGCGTCCGCCAGGCACTCGGCTGGACCGTGGTGTGGGTGCTGGTGGCGCTGTCGTTCTCCGGCCTGGTGTACGGCGTTTACGAACACCACTGGTTCGATTGGCGAGTTGCCCCGGACTCGCCCAGCGGTTCTGAAGCCGCGATTCAATACATCACCGGCTACTTGCTCGAGTGGTCGCTGTCGGTCGACAACATCTTCGTGATCGCCGTGATCTTCACCTACATGAAGATCCCGAGTCAGTATCAGTACCGCGTGCTGTTCTGGGGCATCGTCGGCGCCATCCTGTTGCGTGGTGCGATGATCGCGGCCGGTGCGGCGCTGATCCATGCGTTCGATTGGATGTTTTACGTGTTCGGCGCCATCCTGCTGCTGTCCGCGGCGCGCATGCTCAAGAGCGAGGATGACGAGTTCGATCCGGGCAAGAGCGTGCTGGTGAAAATCGCCCGGCGCGTTTATCCGGTCACCGACCAGCTCGATGGCGAACGCTTCTTCACCGTGGTCAACGGCGCCAAGGCCGCCACACCGTTGTTCGTCACGTTGTTGCTGGTGGACTTCGCCGACGTGGTGTTCGCAGTCGATTCCATCCCGGCCATCTTCGCGGTCACGCAAGAGCCGTTCATCGTCTTCACTTCGAACGCCTTCGCCATCCTCGGCCTGCGTTCGCTGTATTTCGCCATTGCCGGTCTGATGATGATGTTCAAGTACATCAAGTTCAGCCTGATCTTTATCCTGGCGTTCGTCGGCGTGAAGATGATGTTGCATCATCATCTGGAAATCCCGCACGCCATTTCGCTCGGTGTGATCGTCGGCTTCCTGGCGATCGGTGTAGTGGCATCGTTGTGGTCGACCCGGCGCGAAGCTGCGCGCGGTGCCGTCGATCTGCGCAACGATTGAGATTCATGACTTTTATTGCATGAGGTCCCGACTGTGGAATTTTTGACCGATCCTCAGGTATGGCTGGCGTTCGTGACGCTGACGGCCCTGGAGATCGTCCTCGGCATCGACAACATCATTTTCATTTCCATCCTGGTCGGACGCTTGCCGCCCGAACAGCGCGCCCGAGGCCGCACCATCGGTCTGGCGCTCGCGATGATCACGCGCATCCTGTTGTTGCTGTCGATCACTTGGGTGATGGGCCTGTCGGCGGAACTGTTCTCGGTCATGGGCCACGGCTTCTCGGGCCGCGACTTGATCTTGTTCGGCGGCGGCTTGTTCCTGGTGGCCAAGAGCACCATGGAGATTCACGGCAGTCTGGAAGGCGAGCAGGAACAGCGCGAATCCAAGGGCCGAGCGACGTTCAACTCGGTGATCATTCAGATTGCCATCATCGACATCGTGTTCTCGCTGGACTCGGTGATCACCGCGGTCGGCATGGCTGACGACGTCGAAGTGATGATCGCCGCGGTGGTCGTGGCCGTGTTGATGATGATGTTCCTGGCCGGCCCGATCAGCGACTTCGTCGACCGGCATCCGACCGTCAAGATGCTGGCCCTGGCGTTCCTGATCCTGATCGGCGTGGCGCTGGTGGGCGAAGGTCTGGGCGAGTCGGTGGGCTTCCACATCCCCAAGGGCTACATCTACTTCGCCATGGCGTTCTCGGTGGCGGTGGAAATGCTGAACATCAGGGTACGCAAGGGGCGCCATCCGCCGGAAGAGCCGGTGCAATTGCGTAAGAAAATCGAGGAAGAGTAGGAAACGCTGGTGGAGTCGTAGCGCTCGTTCGTCTTGACTCCAAGTGCGCTCGAGTTAACCGAGCGAGACGAGCGCTTAGCGATCCTGGCTTTTTTTCGTGTTTCCGGTCATCCCAGGGCCGCCAGACGCTTTTTGTTCTTGGTGTCCAGATATAAGTTATAGAGCGCGACGAACAGCGGGAAAAGATTCGACATGATGCCGACCGAGTCGTTCTTGCCGAAGATGAAATAGGCCAGTAGCAGCACGCTGCCGACGGCGCTCATGTACCAGAACAGGGTGGGCATGACCGGCTTGCCGGAAGCCTTGGACGCGGCCAGCTGGACGAACCAGCGGCCGGCGAACAGGAACACACCGAGGTAGCCGACCAGCTTCCACGAGGTGATCGTGACGCCGAACATCACCAGCAGGACGTCGTTCATAGCGAATCGAGTTTCTCAAAAGCCCATTGATGGGCGCGACTTTACCGATATTAGCCCCGTTACGGTGCCCGCGATTTACCGGGTGGACCGCGACGGTGCGCCCATGTTTCGAGCCGCCGGATGCAGCGCAAGTCGGGTGACGTGCGCTGGCCGATGAGCCTATGATCCGCTCCGCCTTGCACCCCAGGCTGCTGGCGCGCGGTGTGTTCCCTTAATTCCGGTCCAAGTGCCGGCATTGCAGATCCGAGGAAACCGACATAATGAATTGGCGTATCAAACCTCTCGCCGATATTTTGGCGAGCGCCGAGAAGAAATCGCTGGCGCGCACCCTGGGCGCGTTCCAGTTGACCATGCTCGGCATCGGCGCCGTGATCGGCACCGGTATTTTCGTGCTGACCTCGGAGGCCGCGCAAAAGGCCGGTCCCGGCATGATGATGTCGTTCGTGATCGCCGGCTTCGTCTGCGCCGTCACGGCGTTGTGTTACGCAGAGCTGGCCGCGATGGTGCCGGTCTCAGGCTCCGCCTACACCTATTCGTATGCAGTGCTCGGCGAAGTGGTCGCCTGGATGGTGGGCTGGGCCCTGATCCTGGAATACGCGGTGGCCGCCAGCGCCGTCTCGGTCGGATGGTCGAATTACTTCGTCGGCTTGATGGAACGATCCTTTGGCATAGACCTCCCCGCGGCCTTCACCAGCGGCCTGCATGTCGGCGGCATCATGAACGTGCCGGCTGCCGTGATCGCTCTGTTGGTCACTGGTCTGCTGGTGCTCGGTACGCGTGAGAGCGCCACCGTGAACGCGATCCTGGTCAGCGTGAAAGTCGCTGCGTTGACGCTGTTCGTCGCCTTGGCAGTGCCGGTGATGAACATGGACAACTTCGAACCGTTCTCGCCGAACGGCTTCATCGGTGAAATCTCCGGCATGGGCATCGCCGGCGCCGCCGCTTCCATCTTCTTCGCTTACGTTGGTTTCGACGCGGTCTCCACCGCAGCGGAGGAAACCAAGAACCCCCAACGCAACATGCCCATCGGCTTGATCGGCAGCTTGGTGATCTGCACGATTTTCTACATCCTGGTCGCCGGTGGCGCCGTGGGTACGATCGGCGCGCAGCCGGTGATCGATCCCGCCACCAACCTGGCCTATGAGCCGGGCAGTGCCGACATGGCGATCGCCTGCCGTCAGCCGGCCGAGGCCGACAAGCTGGTGTGCAGCGGCGAGCCGCTGGCGCACGTGTTGGATCAGATCGGCTGGAAGAAGGTGTCGCAGCTGATCGGCTTGGCCGCGTTCCTGGCGCTGCCGTCGGTGATTCTGATGATGTTGTTCGGCCAGACGCGCATCTTCTTTGCGATGGCGCGTGACAAGCTATTGCCGTTCAACGAGGCGCTGACCCGCATTCATCCCAAGTTCCAGACGCCGCACGTGGTGACGATCGTCACGGGTCTTGCGGTTACGGTGTTCGCTGCGTTCTTCCCGGTCGGCGTGCTGGCCGATCTTTCCAATAGCGGCACGCTGTTCGCGTTCCTCACGGTCGCCGCTGGCGTGATGATTCTTCGCAAGCGCGAGCCGGATCGTCATCGCCCGTTCCGCGCCCCTGGCGTGTGGATCGTTGCGCCGCTGGCGATGGCTGGCTGCGCGTTCTTGATGTTCTCGCTGCCGCTGCGCACGCAGCTGACGTTCTTTGTGTGGGCCGGCATCGGGTTGGTCGTGTACGCCGTCTACGGCTACAAGCGCAGCCCGCTTGGCCAGAAGCAGTAACGTCACAGTAAGGTAGGAAACACGGCCGCTGGGCTTCAGGTCCAGCGGCCGTTTTTATTGTCAGGTCAGTTCGGGCGGAACGTGCGGAGCCAGTAGCTCCAGCAAAGGCGCATGCACCTTCGGCGTGCCGGCCAAAATATTGCCGCCCTGTTTGTACTCCGTCCCCTGCAGCGAACTCACCAACCCGCCTGCCTCAGTAATCAGCAGAGTCCCCGCCGCCGTATCCCAAGGCGACAGCCCGAACTCCCAAAACGCATCGAGTCGACCCGCCGCCACGTAAGCCAGATCCAGCGCTGCCGCGCCCGGCCGGCGGATACCGGCAGTCGCTTGAGTCACCGCCTTGAACATGGCCATGTAGTTGTCCAGCCAATGCAAGTTGGTGCGATAAGGAAAGCCGGTGCCGATCAGCGACCGGTCCAAGCCCACATGCGGGCTGACGCGAATGCGTCGGCCATCCAACTGCGCGCCTTCGCCGCGAGAAGCGGTGAACAGCTCTTGTCGTAGCGGGTCGTAAACCACCGCGTGTTCCATGCGCCCACGACGCTGCACGCCGATGGAAACGGCGAATTGAGGAAAGCCATGCAAGTAGTTGGTGGTGCCGTCGAGCGGATCGATGATCCACACGAATTCGCTATCGGGGGAGCCGCCGTGCGAACCGCTTTCCTCGGCCAGGAAGGCGTGATCGGGGTAGCTCTTACGCACCGTCTCGATGATTTCCATCTCGGCCTGGGTGTCGATCTCCGAGACGAAATCGTTCTGCCCCTTCTGGCGAATGTCGAGGCGATGGACGCGGTTCATACCGCGAACGATGACTTCTCCGGCACGGCGGGCGGCACGGACGGCGATATTGAGCAAAGGCTGCATGCGACGAAACCTCGAACGAACCCCCGATCCGAAGCAACGGACCAGGGTAGGGGCAGGGGATGGTAAAGAGCGTGGCAGCGAAACTGCCGGGGGGCGTTAGAATACCCCATTACGATGAGTATTCGTGTCGTCCTGGTCGATCCCAACCACCCCGGTAACATCGGTGCGGTGGCGCGCGCCATGAAAAACATGGGGCTGAATGAGCTGCACCTGGTGCGGCCCAAGGCTTTTCCGCATGCGGAGGCAACGGCGCGCGCGTCCGGTGCAGACGACGTGCTGGAAGCGGCCCGGGTGCACCAGGAATTCGACGACGCCATTGCCGATTGCGGCTTCGTGGTCGGCACCAGTGCTCGGCATCGCTATTTGAGCTTCGACCTAGTGGAGCCGCGCGAATGCGCTCAGCTGGTGGCTGAGGCCGCTCAGCTCGGCAATGTCGCGTTGGTGTTCGGCTCGGAAAAGTACGGGCTGTCGAACGTCGAGCTGGCTCGTTGCCACCGGCTGGTGACCATTCCCACCGCCGGCGAGTACGCCTCGCTGAATCTGGCCATGGCCGTGCAGGTCATCGCATATGACATCATGTTGGCGACTCGCCCCGGCGCACCCACGCCGCAACCACCTGAAGTACCGTTCGCCACCGCGCGCGAAATGGAGTTGCTGTACGAGCACTTCGATCGCGTGCTGGAAGACATCGATTTTCGCGACCGCACCGGTGGCGGTCATCTGATGGCGCGCATCCGACGCTTGTTCAATCGCGCGCGCCTGGATCAGAACGAAATGAACATCCTTCGTGGCATCCTGACCGCCGTGCAAGCGCGCCGACGCACGGCCGGCAAGTCTGTGTCCTCATGAATTCCGCCAAGACCATCTATCTCGATTACGCCGCCACCACGCCCGTCGACCCTCGGGTCGCCGAGCTGATGATCGAATGCCTGCGTCCCGACGGCGCGCACGGCAATCCTTCATCCGGCCACACCTTCGGCACTCGCGCTCGAGCGATGGTGGAGAAGGCCAGGCAACAAGTCGCAGCGGCAATTGGCGCGCGGCCGGAATGCATCATCTGGACGTCGGGTGCGACTGAGTCGGACAACCTTGCGATCCTCGGCGTTGCTCGCTTTCATGCGGATCGCGGCCGTCATGTCATCACTGCCAAGACCGAGCACAAAGCGGTGCTCGATGCCTTCAAGCAGCTCGAAAAAGAAGGCTTCGAGGTCACCTGGCTCAAGCCTGGCAGCGACGGCATCGTGCGGCCGGAACAGGTGCGCGAAGCGTTGCGGCCTGATACCCAGTTGGTCTCGCTCATGCACGTCAACAACGAGACGGGCGTGATTCAGGACGTCGCCGCCATCGGCGCGATTTGTCGCGAGCGAAACATCCCGTTCCATGTCGACGCTGCGCAAAGCGCCGGCAAGCTGCCGTTGAACGTCGAGACGATGAACATCGATTTGTTATCACTCACGGCGCACAAGGCTTATGGCCCCAAGGGCATTGGCGTTTTGTACGTGCGTCGCCGGCCGCCGCTGGGCTTGCGGCCGCTGTTCTACGGCGGCGGGCAAGAGACGGGTCTGCGTTCGGGCACGTTGCCGACCCATCAGATCGTCGGCATGGGCCTGGCGTTCGAACTCGGCGAGCGTGATCGTGAAGCGGACGTCGCTCGCCTCAGTGTGCTGCGTGAGCGGCTGTGGCAGGGCTTGAATGACATCGGCGGCGTCGAGCTGAACGGTCATCCCACCGAGCGCGTGGCCGGCGTGCTGAACGTTTGTTTCCACAACGTCGAAGGCGAGAGCTTGCGCTTCGGGC
>NZ_JAEUPY010000476.1 GCF_016790065.1 Steroidobacter sp. | reverse complement strand
GCCGAGAGAAATTCCTGGAAGGCAGCATCCGCACCATCAACAATGGCTTCGCTCAGGACGATTCCTATCAGCGTCTGCTGAACCAGGAACAGCGCACGTTGAGCGCGTACACGGAACTGAAGATTCCGATCTTCTCCAAGTTGAACTCGATCCCCGGTGTGCGTGAACTCGATCTGCAGCTGGCGGCTCGCACGGAGAAGTACTCCATGATCACGCGGCCCGCGAGCACTTACATCTACGGAACCACGGCGAACCTCGCGACCAACGTGCCAATCGTGCGCACGGACATCGACTACAGCTCGACCAATCCGACGTTCGCGTTGCGCTACAAGCCGTTCGATAGCTTGATGCTGCGAGCAAGCTACGGCACTGCATTCCTGCCGCCGAGCTACAGCCAACTCTCAGCGCCCATCGAGAGCCCCACATCGACCATCACCATCGTCGATCCACGGCGCGGCAATGCACTGACCGACATTCATCCGATTCGCGGTGGCAACCCCGACATCGAACCGCAGGGCTCGAAGAACTGGAACCTCGGCCTGGTGTTTGAGCCGGCGGCAGTCAGTGGACTGCGGGCCTCGCTCGAATGGTTCAAGTTGGAACAGGACAACGTGATCGTGACGCCGACCGTGCAACAGATGGTCGATCTGGAAAGCCAGTTCCCGGGTCGCATCGTGCGCGCCGCGCCAGCGCCGGGACAAACCGTCGGGGCGATCACGGAGGTCAATGCGACGCTGATCAACGCGAACAAGGGTGAGACGGCGGGCTTGGACGCGACCTTGGAATACCGGCTCAAGACGGATGCCTTCGGCACGTTCTCGTTCTTCGCGATGGGCACGCGCGTGCTGGAATACAAAATCCAGAACACGATTGCAGCTCCGCTCGAAAATATCGTCAACGAACTGGGTCGCGGTGGTCCGGTGAGGCTGCGCGTCAACGGTGGCGTGACGTGGGATCGGGGCATGTGGTCGGCGAGCTGGCTGATGCGCTACTTCGGTTCCTATAAACAATACGACGTGGGCACCAACGCCTATGTAATCGCTCAGGGCAGCGAGTACGTGCCGAGCCAGCAGTATCACGACGCTCTTGCGAGCTATCGATTCGGCGCAGCCACGACCGGCAGCTCGGGCTCGTGGCTGACCGACGGCCTCGAAGTGCAGCTGGGCATCAAGAACGTGTTCAACAAGGCCCCGCCGTTCGATGCTTACTACGGCGTGCAGAGCATCTACTACAGTCCGCTGGGCGATCCGCGCATGCGTAGTTACTGGATGTCGGTCAGCAAGTCGTTCTAATCAACGTCGAACATGCGCGTGGGGATCGTGATGTCTGTGAAGATGTCTGTGAAGATGACGAGTTGCTTGGCGTTGTGGTGTGTGGTCGTGCTCAGTGCGTTCGCCGCGCAGGCGTCGGAGCCGCGCTCGGTGGCGCCGGTGTTACGAAAGGACATCGAGCAGGCTCGTGCCGAATGGAACAACGTCGGTGTCGCGGTTGCGGTGGTGAAGGGCGACACCGTCATCCTCACGCAAGGGTTCGGTTTGAAGCAGGCCGGGGAGCCATCCCCGGTCGATGCCGCCACGCTGTTTCAGATCGGTTCGACCAGTAAGGCATTCACCGGAGCGGCGCTCGGCATTCTGGTCGATGATGGCAAGATCGGTTGGGACGATCGGGTCATCGATCACTTACCGGGGTTCCGCCTGGCCGATCCGTGGCTCACCCAACACCTGACGATTCGGGACACGGTGACTCATCGCAGCGGCATCGCTGAGACACCTTATTATGTGTTCGGCGTGATGACCCCGGACGAAGCGGTCGGCCAGTTGCGTTACGTCGAGCCCGAGGCCCGGTTTCGAGATTCGTTCCGCTACAGTAATTTGATGTACGGCGTGGCCGGGCAGCTCATCGCCGCGGCGTCGGGGATGAGCTGGAACGACTTCGTCCAGCGCCGGCTGCTACAGCCTTTAAATATGACTCGCAGCGGCACCAGTGGCTCGCAGTTCTGGGATGCCCAGTACGTGACGGCGACCTTTCAAGGAACGGCTAAGGCGCCGCGACGGTTGTGGTCGGATGCACGCGACGGCAACGTGGCGATGCCGCACGTATTGGATGAGAAAGGGCAGGCGACGGTGCTCGCCTGGCAGAGCTACGACAACGCGGCGGCGGCGGGTTCCATCGTGTCGAATGCCACCGACATGGCAAATTGGCTCCGCCTCAATCTCAACGAAGGGCGGTTCGGCGGGCGGCAGATCGTGAGTCGCGAGACTCAGCGAGAGCTGCATGCCACTCAAAATCTACATGTCGATCCGGCCCGGGATTGGTTTCCTTTGACGGGCTCGGTCGAAGGCTATGCGATGGGATGGTTCAGAAGTCGCTATCGCGATCACCTGCATGTCGCGCACAGCGGCGGAATCATCGGCTTTCCTGCATATGTGGCGCTGCTGCCCGAGCAGAAGATCGGTGTGGCAGTGTTATCGAACAGCCCGAATCGCAGCGGCGATACTCAGGCGTTCAACAAGGTCATCGCTTTTGGCGTGCTGGATCGAATGCTGGGCTCGCCGTCGAACCATTGGAGTCAGCAGTTCCTGAAGCGAGCAAAGTTGGCACAGTCGACGGCGCGACAGAAAGAAGACGAGCTGCAGCGTGCGCGGCTGCCCGATGCACCGCCGTCGCTGCAGTTGGATCAATACGTTGGCGACTACGAAGACCGGCGACACCATTCCGGGCCAGTCAGCATCCGTTTGCAGAACGGTCAGCTGTCACTGAAGTTCTCCGGCGAGGGTGCGTTCGCTGGGACGCTCGAGCCTTGGCATCACGATGTGTTCCGACTCAGTGCACGAGGTAGCCCGTGGGGATTCGCCAGCTTCACACTGGATCCGGCGGGCAAAGCGTCGACGCTGTCGGCATTCGGTTCGACCTTCGAACGTCTCGCAACCCCGGTGCGTCCATGAGCATGCGTCGTCGTGACTTTCTTCAAGGCGCGCTCGCGGCCGGTGTGGCGTGCGCGGCGCCGACCTCTTGGGCTGCAACGAACCGCAACGCTCAGGCGCTCGAGGTGCAGCGCTCGACGCTGGTAGTGAATGGACTCGATCCGTCCGACCTGCGACCCGAGTACCTCGACATGTTACGAACCGGCGGTGTGCACTGCTGGCACGACAGCGCCGGCAGCAGCCTGGCGAGCTTCGCCTCCAGATTGCGCTTCTTCGATGAGAACAAAGGGAAGATCGCCCAAGCACGCAGCGTGCGCGACATCAAACAGCTGCGCAGCCAAGGCATTCTTGCCAACGTGTCGGGCTGGCAGTCGGCCGGCGCGCTCATCGTGAACGGCTCGCCGGCGCCGCGAAACTTGCGTGTCTATCACGAGCTGGGTCTGCGGCTCTGCGGAATCGCCTATAACTTCGCCAACGATTTCGGCGGCGGGTGTTTGGACCCGCAGGTGGGGCTGACCCGCGCGGGTCAGCGTCTGGTGGAGGAGATCCACCGCTCGCGTGTCGTACTGGATATCGGCGGGCACACCAACGAGCAGACGTCGTTCGATGCACTCGCGATCTCCGCAGGCGTGCCTGTCATCTGCAGCCACACCAACATTCGCGCCCTCAACGACAACCCTCGCTGCTCCACCGATAAGTTCCTCGAAGCCATCGCGAAGACCGGCGGCGTGATCGGCGTGTCGGCCTTCAACGATTTCCACGCCCGTCGCGCGAGCGATGCGAACGTGGTGCTGACGCCTCAGGTGGGCTTGGATAAGCATCTCGATCAGTACGACTATCTGAAGAAGCTGGTCGGCGTCGATCACATCGGTCTCGGGCCGGATTTCATCGAAGGCCGCAACCACGCCGGCACGCTGACGGCCGAGGCCAAGGTGTACATGGTTGCTGAGGCGTACAGCCAGCAGATGCCGTGGTTCTACGTGAAGGGCTTCGAGAACATCGCCGAGCTGCCGAACGTGACGCAAGGCTTGCTGGATCGAGGTTGGAGTGCGGCCGAGGTGCGCAAGGTGTTGGGAGAGAATTGGTTGCGGGTGTATGAGAGGGTGTGGGGGGCGTAGACCGGGCGATGACGCTAAGCCACTGAGCGGCTTAGCCATTAATTTTCTTTCTGCCGGCCGCTGAGGTTCCGGCCAGGCCAGTTGTCTCAATCCCAATGGCGTCTGACGCCGGGGTGATCGAATGCTGGTCTGGGTGTATCGTGCCGACCATGGCGACTGAGCCGGACGGGAATGTTCAGCATCAACGGAAGATCCTGATCAACGCGCTGTACCGCAGGTACCAGCGTGCGCTCGTGCGTTTTCTGACCCGCCAGCGCTTCTCCCGCGAGGAGGCTGCGGACATCGTCCACGATGCCTACGTCCGGATGCATCAAGTGCCGGACGTGGCGGGCATCGAGTACCCGCAGGCGTTCCTGTACCGGCTGGTCTCCAATCTGGCGCGCAACGACGAAAAGCATCGGCGCTACATTCGGGGGCAAGGGACGGTCGATGTGCAGAGCGTGGACGTGCCCACCGATGCGCCCGGCCCCCATCGTCTACTGCAGGGCCAGCAGGAACTGGCGTTGGTCAGGCAGGCCTTCAACGAACTCAGCCCGAAATGTCGCCGAGCCTTCGCCATGCATCGCTTCGACGGCTGTAGTTATGCCGAGATCGCCCGCGAGTTGGGCGTTTCAGTGTCCATGATCGAAAAGTACATTAGCCAGGCGTTGACCCATTTGAAGGGTCGGCTGGCCGTCGCCGGACCGCAACCCGAAGCCCGGTTGCGGCTGCTCAAATAGGTTATGAAAGACCAGCCAAGGACATCGACCGCGCGTGCTGCCGCCGAAGCGGCGGATTGGTATGCGCGTTTGCGGGCCCAGGACGTGACGGAGATCGAGGCCATGCGTTTTCGCGCCTGGATCGCCGCCGACCCGGTGCATCGACAGGAGTTCGAAACGCTCGATCAGTTTTGGGACGAGCTTGGCGTGCTGGGAGATTGCCCTGAGGTGGCGCAGGAGCGGCGTGGGCGCTGGTGGCGCTCGCCTCGATTCTCCACGCCAGCGAGGCTGTCGGCGGCGGCAGTCATGCTGATCGCGATTGCGGCTGGCTGGTTCGTGTATGCCACGGCCGGTCGCTACGACACGGCTTACGCTGAACAACGGGTCGTCGCTCTACCGGACGGATCGACCGTGACGTTGCATTCCAATGCTCGCATCGAGCTGCATTTCACGCCGGAACGGCGGGGCATCGAGCTGGTGCGCGGGCAAGCGCATTTCGATGTGGCCAAGGATGCCAGCCGGCCTTTCGTCGTCGCAGCGGCGGGCCGGGAGGTGCGTGCATTGGGTACGGTGTTCGACGTTCATCGAAATGCGGATCGCGTCCTCGTCACGTTGGTAGAAGGGAAGGTCGCTGTCACGCCGAGCGTTACCGAGACGGGCGCGTCGGCCGTCGCTGCGCCTCCCATCGTCCTGACTCCCGGTGAGCAGCTGTCGTATGGCGCGCCAACAAGCTCAGATGTGGCGGCGGCTGCGGCTACAGCCACCGCGGCCAACGTGACGGCCGGTGTAACAGAGTGGCGCGAGCGCAGCCTGGAGTTCAGCGATGTGTTGCTGACCGACGCGATCGCTGAGGCAAATCGTTACTCCAGGTTGCAAGTGGTGCTCGATGTGCCGAGGCTGCGAGATGCGCGCATCAGTGGCCGCTTCGAAGCGGGCAAGATCGAAATGTTCGTCGAAGGCGTGTGCGCCTATCTCGACATCGATGCACAGCGAGTTGGCGAGCACCGCATCGTGTTGCGCGATCGCTCCTGACTGCCCGCGCAAAAAAATACTTTCACTCGATTGAGGGACGGAATTCCTCAGATGTCTCAATACCGGGCGTGACATTGACTCATGCCTGCGTCTAAGAACATCTTGGGGAGCAGCTAATGAAACGTCACGCACCGATACTCGGCGCGCTTACCGCCTCTGTCGCGTTCATCGCGGCCGTGCCCGTCGCACTCGCTTCCGACGAGCCCGCACAGCACTACGACATCGAAGCCCAGTCGATATCTTCCGCGCTCAAGGCGTTTTCCTTGCAGTCGAAGATTCAGCTGATCTTCGGCGAGCGCGACGTGGTTCAGTATCAGACGCGCGGTATCTCCGGCACGTTGTCACCGCAAGAAGCGTTACAGCGGCTGCTCGATGGCACCAATCTGGATTTCGAGTTCACGGCAAACAACGTCGTCGTGGTGCGTCCGGCCGGCGGCAAGCGACACCAAAGCTCCACTGAAGCGAACGGTTCCTCGGGTGAGCGGTTGCGTCTTGCGCAGGCCGGTCAGAGTGCAGCTGATCACGACGTGACCATTTCCGAAGTCATCGTCACCGGCCGGCTCATCGACAACGTTTCGATGATGAAGCGCGGCGAGACGCTGCGCGAGACGCCGCAGTCGGTGACGATCATGACCCAGCAGCGCATCGACGAACAACGTCTGGGCAGCATCAGCGAAGTACTCGATCAGGCGCCGGGCCTGTCGGTGGAGATGGACGCATACAACCGGCCGTCCAGCTTCTACTCGCGTGGCTTCGAAGTCAGCAACATGCAGGTCGATGGCGCGTCGGTGGGCGTCAATCGCAGCTATAACTCGAGTCGTAACCTCGCCATGTACGAGCAAGTGGAGGTGTTGCGAGGCGCGGACGGTTTGTTCGCGGGCAGCGGCGATCCCGGTGGCACGGTGAATCTGGTGCGAAAGCGTGCGTTGGATCATACGCAGGTGTTGATCAACGCCTCCGCGGGTCGTTGGGACAGCTACCAGGCTGACTTGGACGTGACCGGTCCGCTGGCGTTCGATGGTCGCTTGCGTGGCCGCGTCGTTGCACAGTGGCACGACAAAGATTTTTTCTATAACACCGCGGCGTCGAACGGCCGATTCTTCTATGGCACGGTCGAGATGGATGTCACCGACAGCACGCTGTTGGTGCTCGGCGCGAGCCAGGGGAAGTCCGATGAAGTGGCGTCGTTGGGGGGCGCGCCGCGCTATACCTCGGGGCAGCTGGTGCCGGGCTGGACGCGCGAGCGCGCTGTGGTGGCGGATTGGAGTTCCTGGAATGAGGAAGCCAGCGAAATTTTCACCCGAGTCGAACAACGGCTCGGCGAACGCTGGAAAGTGACGCTCAGCGCCATGCATGAAGAGTTGGATCTGTATTCCAACACCCTGTACATCGTGGCGATCAATCCGCTGACCAATCTGGGCGTTGTGACCACTCGAGGCAACGTCTACGATCCGCAGACCAACGCCGTCGACCTCAACGTGAGCGGCAAGTTCGAGTTGTTCGGTGGCACGCACAGCGTGCTGTTCGGCTATGACAGCTACAAGACTCGGGGCGATGCCTGGGGTATCGGTTCGTCGTGGGACAATCCCATTCCCACGCTGCTCAATCCGTTGGACTTCCATGAGGACACCATTCCCGCGCCGTCGCGTCTCACCAAGACTTGGCGCGAAAATCCGATCACGCAGCAGCACGGCATCTACGGCCGCGTGCAAATGCAGCTGGCGCAGCCTTTCAAGCTGATCGTGGGCGGACGCTACTCTTCGTTCGAGTCCAGTTCCGATGTGTGGTGGGCGCACAATGCCGATGGTTCGCTCGCGGCGACGCCGGACAGCGTTGCTTCCTATAAGGACGACAGCATCTTCACGCCCTACGCCAGCGCGCTGTACGATCTGAACAAGCAGTGGACGCTATACGCAAACGTGACAGAGATCTTCAAAGCGCAGGCTGATGTTTACAGCGGGCCGCTACCCGGCCACGTGATGGACCCGATCAAGGGACGCAGCTACGAGCTTGGCACCAAAGCCGATCTGCGTGACGGCCGGCTGGAAGTCTCGATGGCGCTGTACTACATCGAGCAGACCGGCAAGGGCGAGCAGGATCCCGCGTACCCGGACACCGGCAGCAACTGGCGCTGCTGTTATCTGGATCTGGGTGAAGTGATCAGCAAAGGCATCGACACGGGCTTCTCCGGCGAGCTGTCGCCTGGCTGGTCGCTGTTCGGTGGCTACACCTACAACGAGAATGAAAACAAGCGCGAAGATGTGCCGCTGCTGACGCTGGCGCCCAAGCACATGTTCAAACTGTGGACGTCCTACCGGCTGCCGGCGTTTGAGCGGAAATGGTTGGTGGGCGGCGGCGTGACTCTGCAAAGCGAACGCTTTGTCTCGGGCACCGTGGCCACCTACAACCCGGACACCGGTTTGTATAACGGCCCACGCGTGCCCTTCGAGTGGGGCCAAGGCGGCTTCACGGTATGGAACGCCATGGCCCAATATGAAATCAGTGACAGCTGGCAGGTTTCGCTCAACGCCAACAATCTGTTCGACAAAACTTACTTTGCCGGACTGTCAGTGGGCTCGCGATATGCCGAGCCTCGCAACGTCATCCTGACGGTACGCGGGCGCTTCTAACGCTGCGTTTTTGATTGCCGGCCGGGCCGCTCGTGCCCGGCCGTGTCCACTTCATCTTTCGCTTCCGGTGACTCATGCGAGTGATCGCTCTAATTCTATTGATGGCTATTTCCGTCGTGACTCCTGTGCGCCACGCTGGTGCTGCTGAGGTGCCAGTCCTCGAGCGGGGCAAGGCGGTCGACCAACTGTTCGCCGAGTTCGGCACGGACACACCGGGCGCCGCGGTGGGTGTGTTTCGAGAAGGCGAGGTGCTGTATACGAAAGGTTACGGCATGGCGAATCTCGAGACGGCCGCAGTCGTCACGCCGGAGACGTCGTTTCATATCGCCAGCCTGTCCAAGCACTTCACTGCTTTCGCGGTGCTGCTGCTGGCGCACGAAGGTAAGGTCGACCTCGATGCCGACGTTCGCACCTATCTACCGTATGTGCCGGACTTTGGCCGCAAGATCACTGTGCGTCATCTCATCCTGCACACCAGCGGTTTGCGGGATCAAGAATCGCTAATGAACTTCGCCGGACTGCAGGGCAATCTGGTGCTGAGCCAGGCCAATGTGATCGAACTGGTGTCGCGGCAGCGCTCGCTGAGTTACGCGCCGGGCACCGAGTTCTCTTACAACAACACCGGCTACACGCTGTTAGCGGAGATCGTACGCGCTGCCAGTGGAATGGGGCTGCGACAGTTTGCCGCCGAACGAATTTTCGGTCCCTTGCAAATGCGGAATACGGTGTTCAGCGACACGCTGAGCGACGTGGTGCCCGGCAGAGCGAATTCCTACTCTCGCAACGACGCGGGGCGATGGGAGCGCACTGTTCTGAATCAGGAATCGTTTGGCGCGACTGGAATACGCACCACGGTCACCGACATGGCGCGGTGGGCAAACAACTTCATCACGCCGGTGGTGGGCGATCGTCGGTTGATCGCGGAGTACACCCGCGCCGGAACTCTGGATGACGGCACACCACTTCCCTATGGCTTCGGTCTGGACTGTTTGAAGATTCATGGCGCCGATAGCGTGTCTCACGATGGTGCCGAAGCGAAATTCACCTCGACCTTCATTCATTTCATGGACCAGAAACTGTCCGTGGTCGTGCTGGGGAACACGGCGGCCAAGACGCGCACGCGTGCTGAGCAGATCGCTGGGATTTATCTGGGCGTGAACGCTGCGCAGGGCACGCCAGCGGTCGAGTCGATTCCGCAGCGAGTCCAGCCGAGTCAGCAGCAGTCGGCCAGCTTGGCGGGACTATATGCGTCGTTCGGAGCGGTGCTGCGCTTGGAGTACCGCGACGGCAAGCTACAGCAGACTCGGTCGAAAGATGCGGTCGACGTCGTGTTGCGTGCCGATGGCACGGTGGATTTCGGCGACGAGGCGCGCGGCGGCGGCGAGTACTACCAGGTCATTCGCGCTGGCAACGGCACGGTTCAGGCGCTCCAAGAAGGTCGAGCCGGTGAGAGCGGTCGCCCGATTCGCTATCAGCGGGTTCGTGCTGTCGATGCGCAGCGCGTCGATCCGAAACCTTACGTTGGCCGATATCGCAGCACCGAGCTGGATGCGACGTACTCGGTGTATCTCAACGACGGCAAGCTCGAGGCGCGCAGTCTCTGGTCCTCCAAGCCGCTGGTGCTCGAGCCCATCTATGAAGATGCTTTCAAAGGAGGCAGCTGGATGTTCAGTCACATCGGGTTCGAGAGACGCGGTGGTGCGAAAGCTCGTGCGTTGATTCTCAGCAATGGCCGCGCGCGCAACGTGCGATTCGAGAGAGTGCAATGAACGTGGTGCGTGTCACGCTGGCATTGCTCGCCGGCACTGTATTCATTACGCCGTCGTCATGGGCTGATCGATTCGACGCTGTGCGCGACCATATTCGCGCTGGTCTGATCGAGCATTCAGTGCCCTCGATCACCGTGGCGGTGGCGCAGGATGGCAAGATTCTCTGGGAAGAAGGCTTCGGCTGGGCGGATCGGGAAAAGCGCATTCCGGCCACCGAGCACATCATGTACTCGCTGGCATCGATCTCCAAACCCATCACCACCACGGGCTTGATGACACTGGTGCAGGCGGGCAAGGTGAATTTGGATGCACCCGCAAACGACTATCTCGGCAATGCGAAGCTGCGTGCTCGGGTCGGCGATGCGCGTGACGCGACGGTGCGCCGCCTGGGCAACCACACTTCGGGCATGCCGGGATATTCGCAGTTCTATTATGTCGACGAGGGTTATCGGCCGCCGTCGAGAGATGAGACGATTCGACGCTACGCAGATATCTCTTATCTACCGGGCGAACGGTATCAGTACTCCAATCTGGGCTATGGCGTGCTCGACTACATCATCGAGCGGGTCTCGGGACTGAGCTATGCGGAGTACATGCGCCGTGAAGTTTTCATTCCTTTGGGGATGACGCGGACTTCAGTAAACATCGGACCGGGACTGGAGGCATTCACGGCCACACGCTACGGCTCCGATGGCGTGCCGTTGCCGTTCTATGAGTTCGATCATCCGGGCGCCTCGGCGGTGTTCTCCAGTGCTCACGATCTGGTGCGCTTCGGTTTGTTTCATTTGCAGCAGCGCCAGCGCGATCAAAAGGCGATCCTGACCGACCGCTCCATCGAGGAGATGCATCGTCAGACCGCGAAGCCTGGGCCGAACGGGTATGGATTCGGGTTCTTCGTCAATACCCGTAGCGGTCAGCGCGTCGTCACGCACAGCGGCGGCATGACCGGCGTATCGACGCAGCTGTTGCTGCTTCCGGATGCGAAGCTGGCCATCGTGGTGCTCAGCAATTCCATGTCCCCACTGACCACCAGCACGATGGACCGTATCGCGAGCGTGATGTTGCCGAAGTGGGAACCGACCAAACGACGTGAGGTGCGCGCACCGGAGCCGTTTGTCACGCCAGCGCTGTTGCTGGGAACGTGGCGGGGCGTGTTGACGACCTATGTAAAGGAGCTGCCGCTGCAACTGAAATTCAGGAGCGACGGCACGGTGCACGCCCAGTTGGGCGAGCAGCTGCCCACATTGGTCAACGATCCGATGTTCATCGACGGGCAATTCATCGGCACCATGGCGGCTCGCCTGGGAACACCGGACGCTGATCGGTTCGCGGACCGGATCCAGCTGTTTCTGGATCTGCGTAGCGGCGCTCTCATGGGTGTCGCTGACGCGCGCGATGACGGGAAGGGCGCGCGCCTTCGCGATGCGGTTCCGCATTGGGTGGAGTTGCACCGGCAATCAGAGGTGTTCGAATGAGGCTGTTGTTGGCGTTGATCGCGACCAGTGTGTGCTGTGTGGCGCTAGCCGATGGATTCCCTGTTCCGGCGCAGCTGTTTGCCGGCGAACCCCGAGGCCCGTATGAGACTGGAACGTTCGAAGAGCTCTGGCTGAATGCGGCGTTGGACGATCCGAGTACCGCCGATCCTCGGGACAAACGCAAAGTGCTGGTGCAGATCTGGTATCCAGCAGCGCCGGCGCGTAACGCGAAGCGTGCGCCTTACGTGATCCATCCGGAGTTGTATGCGAAGGATCATTGGTCGCGCAAACTCGCGCACGTCACCACTCAATCTGCGTTGAACGCACCAGTGGCGTCGGCGACGGGGGCGTTCCCCGTGCTGCTCTATAACCATGGCGGTGGGCAGCCGCATTTCAGTACCACGTTTCAAACAGAGTTCCTGGCGAGTCAGGGTTATGTGGTGGTGGCCATCGGTCATCCCGGCGCCAATGACATCGAACGTTTCCCCGACGGCAAGCCGTACGTCAACGATGGCGCACGCTGGATTACGCGTCCGCCGGACTCAATGAATCTGTCGGCGCGGGAGGGGCTCGAGTATCGGATCGAGC
>NZ_JAEUPY010000474.1 GCF_016790065.1 Steroidobacter sp. | reverse complement strand
ATCGGAGTCGTAACGGAACCGCACTCGATTACGGTGCACGGCTGTCAGGATCGAGAAAGTGATGTCGTTGTCGAAGTCGTGCTCATAGCGTAGATAGCTGCCCCAGGTCTCGGCCTCGGGCACGCTGGGATTGACGCCGCTGCGACCAACATCGTATGGCGAACCTACGGCGGTCAAACCGCCGCTGAGATACGCTCCCGGCAACAAGTTGCGGCTCACGCCGAGGTCAGTCTTGTTGCTCGCCCACTCGGCGCTGAAGGTCAGACGATCGTTGGCAGTAGGCGTCCACACCACTTTGCTGCGTACAGCCTTCTCGTCGCGCAGATTCACATCCTGGCCAGTGAGCAAATTACGACCGTAGCCTTTGTCCTGCCGAACCGCGTAGACCGCGACATCCGCCGCCAACGTGTCGCTGCCGCCGGTGGCGTACAACGACGTTTCCATCGTCGAGTAGTTGCCATAGCCGACGCTGCCTTCGACCAGCGGTTCGGCTTGCGGATCGCGCGTGATGACGTTGATCAAGCCACCCGTGGCGTTACGACCGAACAGCGTACCCTGCGGGCCCTTCAGCACTTCGATGCTCTTGACGTTGTTGAACGGGAACATGATGCCGGTCACGTCCATGTAATAGACGCCATCGACATACGTGGCCACGGCAGTCTCGTTACCAGCGCTCGTGTCCTGCGAGCCGACGCCGCGAATGAACGGCGCACCGCCTTTCACCGCGCGGCTCATGGTCAAGCCGGGAACGACATTCAACAGCTCGCTGGTGGATGTGATGCCGGATTTCTCCAGCGACTCGGCAGTCACCGCAGTCACTGAGATCGGCACCTCCTGCAGATTCTCGGTACGGCGTTGCGCCGTGACCACGATATTCTCCAGCCCGGCGGCGGCTTGCTCGGTCGTCGTTGTTTGCGCCGTGCTCGTGCCGGTGAGTAGTAGATGAGCGGTGCCGATCGCGCAGATCTGAACCGTGCGCCTCTGAAAAAGTGACATTGCATTCCCCCAAACGGATAGCGTGTCTACAGTTGTTTTAGTAGCGCGCGTCACGACGCGAGCGAAGCAAAGGCTAGAGACCGGACCGGGTGCGATCAATGCCAGCCCACGCATGAGAAGTTACGTTAGTTGCATGGGTCCAAGGCGGCGAGCAGCTCAGCGACCTGTCGCAAGAAACGCGGATACTGAAAGACACCCGCCGTGCCGAGCACGAAGTCACGATGCCGGCCTCGCAAGTACGTATCCTTCACCTCGGCAGAGCCTGTGAGTCGCGCCATGGCCGCCCACAATTGAAAGTACTCGATGGCCTCGGTCGCCACTTCAGGGCCACCAGCTCGACGATAGCGCTGCAGGAACTCATCCCGGGACATCACTCGCATCACGTCCTGCATGCAGTAAGCCAAATCCTCAGCTGGATGACCCACGTGCGATCGTTCCCAGTCGAGCACGGCGGTTATGCCGCTCTCGCCGATCAGCACATTGCGCAGGTCGTAATCCCCGTGCACCAGCACCCGCGTCTGGTCGATGCGACCGACGTTGGCTCGCAACCAAGCAAAGGTGCGTTCCAGGGTCGGCGA
>NZ_JAEUPY010000451.1 GCF_016790065.1 Steroidobacter sp. | reverse complement strand
CGGCGAGGCAGTCGATACAAAAACGCCGCGGTTTCGCAAGAAGCCGCGGCGTTTTGCATTCTGATGGCGTTTAAGGATCAGTCGCTTTCAGGGAAGCTCATGCCCACGGTGTTGAAGCCGCCGTCGACGTAGATGATCTCGCCGGTGATACCGGCAGCGAGATCGGATGCCAGGAAGGCTGCGGTGTTGCCCACATCTTCCGCAGTCACGTTCCGGCGCATCGGGGCAATCGACGCGACGTGGCTCAGCATCTTGCGGAAGCCGCCGATGCCGGCAGCCGCCAGCGTCTTGATCGGGCCGGCGGAAATGCCGTTGACGCGAATGCCTTTCGGGCCGAGGTCGGCCGCCAAGAAACGTACACCGGCTTCCAAGCTGGCTTTCGCCAGGCCCATCACGTTGTAGCTGGGCAGCGAGCGCACGGCGCCCAGATAGGTGAGGGTGAGGATGGAGCCCGCACGACCTTCGAGCAGCGGCTCGGCGGCCTTCACGACAGCAGTGAGGCTGTAGCTGGAGATGTCATGCGCGATCCGGAAATTCTCGCGCGTGGTCGATTCGACGAAGCCGCCGCGAATCGCATCCGAAGGCGCGAACGCCACGGCGTGCACGATGATGTCGAGCTTGTCCCAGCTCTTTTTCAAGGTCTCGAAGCCGGCCGCGATGCTCTCGTCGCTGGCCACGTCCATTTCGAACACGGCCGCGGCACCGAACTCCTTGCCCATGCCTTCGACGCGATCTTTGAAGCGTTCTTGGTAGCTGAACGCCAATTCGGCGCCTTCACGTTTCATCGCCTCGGCGATGCCGTAGGCGATGGACCGCTCGGTCGCCAGTCCGATGATGAGGGCGCGCTTGCCTGCGAGGAATGCCATGAACCGCTCCAGTGAAAAAAGCTGGAGCGTAGTTTAGCCGGAAGCGGTTCGCGGTTGGCGGTTAGGGGTTGGATCAGATGCCGGCGCGGCGCCGGTCGTCGACGTACATCACCAGGCGCTGGCCGGGCTTGATCACACTGCGCTTGGTCAGCTTGTTCCAGCTGAGCAGGTCGGTGAGCTGCACGCGGAACTTGGTGGCGATGGTCGACAGCGAGTCGCCGCGGCGAACCACGTAAGTGGTGGAACGCGGCACGTTGCTGTTATCGGTGGAGGCCAGCTTGGCGGTGCCGGGAATCGACAGCACCTGGCCGACGGTCAGCGTGCCGCTGCTCTTCAGGCCGTTGCTGTTGGCCAGCTTGTCCAGGCTGACGCCGTGGGTCTTGGCGATGCTCCACAGCGTGTCGCCGCGACGGACAATGTGTTTGTCGGAGGACGACCGGCTGCGCACCGGCTTTTCATCTTCGTACGATGCGAGCTGGGCAGCGGTGGGCAACTTGATGCCCTTGGGCGCAGCGGCGATCAGCAAGTCCTGGCCGGGATGAATGGTGGTGCCACGAAGCTTGTTGGCGTTCTTCAGTGCAGCCACCGGAATGCCGTACTTGTCGGCGATCCCACCGAGCGTGTCGCCACGGCGCACGCGGTGATACACGATGCGGACGCGTTCGGTCGGCGGCAGGGCGGCCACGCCTTCCTTGAAGCGCTCATGACGATCGATGGGCACCAGAATGTGGTGCGGGCCGTCCGGATCGGTGACCCAGTGATTGAACGCCGGATTCAGCGCCAGGATCTCTTCCTTGGACATGTCGGCCAGTTCGGCAGCGACATGCAGATCCATCTGACCGCCGACATCGACCTTGGTGAAGTAGGGCGCATTTGGAATCGGCGCGAATGCCAGCCCATGGCTGGTCGGATCGCCGACGATGCGACGCATGGCCAACAGCTTCGGCACATAGGCGCGCGTTTCGCGAGGCAGGCTCAGGCTGAAGTAATCAGTAGGCAGGCCGGCGCGCTCGTTCTTTTCCAACTCGCGGGCGACGCGGGCTTCGCCGCAGTTGTAGGCGGCGACGGCGAGCAACCAGTCGCCGTTGAATTCGTCATGCAGGAACTGCAGGTAGTCGAGCGCAGCGGAGGTGGATGCGACCACGTCGCGACGGCCGTCGTAGTACCAATTCTGTTTCAGGCCGTAGCGACGGCCGGTTTCGGCAATGAACTGCCACAGGCCGGAAGCGCGGGCCCGTGAGTAAGCAACTGGATTGAAGGCGCTCTCGACCACCGGCAGCAACGCCAGCTCGAGCGGCATGTTGCGGGCTTCGAGCTCGCCGACGATGAAATGCAGATAACGTTCGCCGCGCTTGAAGGTGCGGTCCAGATAATCGGGATGATTGGCGAACCAGCGCAGCTCCATGTCGACCGACGGATGATCGACGTCGGCAATGGTGTAGCCCTTGCGGATACGTTCGAACAGGTCGCCGCTTTCCGGCACCGGCGCACCATCGGCACCGAGCTCACGCACCAGGCGCGGACCGCTCTGGGCATCCAAGGCTTCGATGGCTTCTTCGATCTGTTCCGGGCCGTACACGCCGATGGCGGCTTCATCCAGCTTGGTGGTGCCGGGATCCAGCTCCACCAGCTCGACCGGGTCTTCGGCTTCGTCGCCGTCGTCACTGGAGCCGAGGTGGCTACACCCAGCTATGGAGACGACGAGCGTCGTAGCAAGAATCGCCCGCAGCGCGGTCGCCGGTCGCCATTGAAACATCTCATCCCTCCACACCTGCCACACCCCTGGTCGGGCAGGCGTCGAATTGATCCAACGTTGCACTAGCGAAACCCGTCCTTCCACTGACGGATGGCAGCGAACACCTCAGGTTGACTAGGTAACCTGCGGCCGGCATAGGCTTCAGCGGCCTGTTTCACAGTCTCATCGTCACAGCGCAGGAAAGGGTTCACATTCCTCTCCTGCCTTATGTCCGATGGGATCGTTGCCTGATCCCGCGCCCGCAACTGCTGGCATTTTTCAAAATAACTGGCCGCGGCCTGGTTGCCCGGCGCCACAGCCAGCCCGAATTTCAAGTTGCTCAAGGTGTACTCGTGAGCGCAGTACACCAAGGTTTCGGCAGGCAGGGCCGCAAGCTTGGACAACGAGGAGTGCATTTGTTCCGCGGTACCTTCGAACAACCGACCACAACCGGCGCTGAACAACGTGTCCCCGCAGAACACTGCGCCGTGACCGACGTATGCAATGTGGCCGGCCGTGTGCCCAGGCACGTCCAGCACGGCGAATTCCAATCCCAATTCGGCAAAGCGGGCGTGATCGCCTTCGCGCAGCCGCGTCGGATCGCCTGGAATGGTTTCGTTGGCCGGTCCGTAGACTGGAATAGCAGCTGAGCTATCGCGATTGCGCAGGAGTTCGGCGACACCGCCGACATGATCGCTGTGATGATGGGTGATCAAGATGCCGGCCAGCGTCAGGTGGCGCTCGGCGAGCATGCGTCCCACTGGCTTGGCGTCGCCCGGATCGACGACCAGCACGCGAGAAGCATCCCGCGGCGAATGAATCAGCCAGATGTAATTGTCAGTAAATGCCCGAACCGGGGTCACTTGCAGCATATTGTTGGCCTCGGCGGCCGACCCCAGCAGACAACCAGGGGGTATTAAACATGCCAGGTCGCTGAGCGGCAAGCGTTTAGCAGTGATCTCCACGATTGCGCCCGAGCCGTGGTGGGGCTAACCGAACCGATGCCGCTCACGATCCGTTATCCTTGCGCCATGACCGAACCGTCTGCCCTCGATCTGCACGCTTGGCTGCGCTCGCCGCTCGGTCAACGGGTGTATGCGCTCGAGCGCAAGATCGCGAGCGAAGCGTTGGCCCAAGTGTTCGGTTGGCAGCTGCTGCAGATCGGGCAATGGGGCGACGACGATGGCTTGATGGCCGAAGCTCGCACGCAACGCAAGTCGGTGTTGGCGTGGCATGGCACGCGTCGGTCCGGTGCGACCTCGGCGATTCGTTCGCGCACCGATGCATTGGCGATCGCGTCCGATTCGGTTGATGCCGTTTTGTTGCCGCACACGCTCGAATATGAACCCGAGCCGCATGAAATCGTGCGCGAGGTGGGACGCATCCTGTCCGCCGAAGGCCACTTGATCGTGTTCGGTTTCCGGCCGTTCTCCAGTTGGGGCTTGCGCCACTGGTTCGCCAAGAGCGGTTTCCCGCCGGGGCTGGAGCGCTTGATTGGCGAGAGCCGGTTGCGCGACTGGCTCAAGCTGCTGGGCTTCGAAGTGGTGGATGCACGTCGCTACTTGTTCAGCTTGCCGTTCAGCGCCAGCGCGCCATCGTCGCAACGCTTCTTCGAGCGCACCGGTAATCAGTTGTGGCCGATGTTCGCCGGCGGTTATCTGCTCAAGGCCCGCAAGCGCGTCTACACATTGACGCCGATCCGCCCGCGTTGGCGGCTGCGTACCAAAGTGGTCGGCGGCCTGATCGAGCCCACCACCTCGCGTAACGCCACTCGTCGCATGTAATGATGTAGTGAATGTCTGCAGTCGTGATCTACACCGATGGCGCCTGCCGCGGTAATCCGGGGCCGGGCGGATGGGGCGCCATCCTGCGCTCCGGCGAGCATGTCAAAGAGCTCAAGGGCGCCGAAGCCCTGACCACCAACAATCGCATGGAATTGACGGCGGCGATTCAAGCGCTGGCCGCCTTGAAGCGTGGCTGCGAGGTGATGCTCTATACCGACTCGCAGTACGTGCGCAAAGGCGTGCTCGAATGGATGGCGCAATGGAAATTGCGCGACTGGCGGACCGCCGACAAGAAGCCGGTGAAGAATGTCGACCTGTGGCAAGCGCTCGAGCAAGAGATGGCGCGGCACAAGATCGAATGGCACTGGGTCAAGGGGCATGCCGGCGTGCCTGGCAACGAGCGTGCGGACCAATTGGCGAACCAGGCCATCGACGAGATGCAAGCGCGACTGCCAGTAGTCTGAGCCGTATTAGCCCGGCGTCGTTACAGCAGGTCGCATGCGCTATCATGCGCGCCAGCTTGCGATCACTACCGGGTTCTCCATGGACTTTATCGATCTCAAAACCCAGTACCGCCGCGTGCAGGACTCGGTCAATGCGCGCATCCAGAAGGTGCTCGAGCACGGGCAATACATCCTGGGCGCCGAGACCGTCGAGCTGGAGAACAAGCTCGCCGAGTACGTGGGCGCGAAACATTGCATCGGCGCGTCGAGCGGCACGGACACGTTGCTGATCGCGCTGCTGGCGTACGGCATCGGGCCGGGCGATGAAGTCATCACGTCGCCGTTCACCTTCATCGCCACGGGCGAAATGATTGCGCTGGCCGGAGCCAAGCCGGTGTACGTCGACATCGACGCGCGCACTTATAACCTCGACCCGAAGTTGATCGAAGCGGCGATCACGCCGAAGACCAAGGCCATCATGCCGGTGGCGTTGTACGGCCAGTGCGCCGACATGGATGCGATCAACGCCATCGCCCGCAAACATGGCATTCCGGTCATCGAAGATGCCGCGCAGAGTTTCGGTGCCACGTATCGAGGCAAGCGCTCATGCGCAGTCTCTGACGTCGGCTCCACTTCGTTCTTCCCGTCGAAACCGCTCGGTGCCTACGGCGATGGCGGCGCGCTGTTCACGGACGACGACAATCTGGCCAAGCTGATGCGTGAGATCCGCGTGCATGGTCAGGATCGCCGCTATCACCATCCACGGCTCGGCATCAATGGCCGACTCGACACGCTGCAAGCAGCCGTGTTGCTCGCGAAAATGGAAATCTTTCCGGACGAGGTCGAAGCGCGCATCAAGATCGGTGCCCGTTACTCGCAGCTGATCGACGCAGCGTTTGCGAAGGAAAGCGAGCCTGCGCGTAAGGTGGTCACGCCTTACATCGCGCCTAACTCCACGAGCGTGTACGCGCAATACACAGTCGAAGTCGCTGACCGTGCCAAGGTCGAGCAGGGCATGAAAGCACGCGGGGTGCCGACGGCTGTGCACTATCCGGTGCCGCTGCATTTGCAGCCGGTGTTCGCGAATCTCGGTCAGGGCGTGGGCAGCTTCCCGATCTCGGAAAGCGTTGGCAATCGGGTCATCAGCTTGCCCATGCATCCGTATCTGACCGAGGCGCAACAAGCCGAAGTAGTCTCGGCGCTGCAGGAATCGGTGCTGGGTTAGTCGCTAATGCGTCAAATCATCCTCGATACCGAAACCACTGGCCTCGAGCCCGAACAGGGTCATCGCATCATCGAAATCGGCTGCGTCGAAATGGTGAATCGGCGCAAGTCCGGTCGCACCTTTCATCGCTACCTAAAGCCGGATCGCGAAGTGGATCGTGGCGCCATCCAGGTGCACGGCCTCACCAACGAATTCCTCGCCCAGCAGCCGCGCTTCGCCGATGTCGTGGATGAACTGCTCGAGTTCATCAGCGGCGCCGAGTTGATCATTCACAACGCCGCGTTCGACTTGGCCTTCCTGGACGCAGAGTTCAAGCGCTTGCCGGGGCCGCTGCGCCAGGCTCGCAAGATCTGCAATGTGATCGACACGTTGCCGCTCGCGCGTCAGTTGCATCCGGGCCAGCGCAACAGCTTGGACGCGCTGTGCAAACGCTACAGCATCGATAACTCACATCGCGAGCTGCACGGCGCGTTGCTCGACGCGCAGATCCTGCTCGAAGTCTATCTGGCGATGACGGGTGGCCAGACGGCGCTGATTCTGGGCGAAACAGCGGCAGCCAGTGCGGACGTCGCTTTCGAACCGGTGGCTGCAATGATTCGGCCGCGCGGTTTGTTGAAAGTGTTGTGTGCATCCGAGGAGGAGTTGGTGGCGCACGAGCGCATGCTCACCGCGATCGACAAGAGCAGCGGCGGCAAGACCATCTTCAAACAATTGGCGTTGGCACTGGCGGCCGAGTCGGTGCCGGCGGCGGCTCCGGCAGTCGCGTAGCCAACCGGGCGCCAATCTGGGCATGCTACAAGCGTTTCGTAATCTGTTTCTGGGGCATGCGCCGCGCTGGTACAAGCTGACCATCGTTGCGTTTCTGTTGCTCAATCCGCTGGTGTTGATGCTGGGCGGCGCGCACGGGCCGACACTCACCGCGTGGCTGATCCTGTTGCAGTTCATTTTTACGCTGGCGATGGCGTTGAAATGTTATCCGCTGCAGCCCGGCGGCTTGCTGGCGCTCGAGGCGGTGTTACTGGGCCTGACCCATCCCAGCTCGGTGTATCAACACACCGTCACCGCATTCCCCATCATCCTGCTGCTGATTTTCATGATTGCCGGCATTTTCTTTCTAAAAGAGATGCTGGTGTTTTGTTTCACCAAGCTGTTGCTCAAGGTGCGCTCGAATCTGTGGCTGGCATTTTTGTTCTGCCTGGTGCCGGCAGTGCTGGCGGCATTTCTGGATGCGCTGACGGTGCTGGCCGTGGTCATCACCGTGGCCATGGGCTTCTACGAGGTTTATCACAAGGTCGCATCGGGTAAGACCCATCACGATCCGCACGACAGCTCGGCGGACGAGCATGTCGGCGAGTTGCATCGTTCGGATCTCGACGCCTTTCGGGCGGTGCTGCGTGGCTTGTTGATGCACGCCGGCGGCGGCACCGTGCTCGGCGGCGTGATGACGCCGGTGGGACAACCGCAAAACGTGTTGGTGGCTGAGCAGGCCGGCTGGACCTTCGCCGAATTCTTTTTGCAGGTCGCGCCGGTGGCACTGCCGGTGTTCGTGGTCGGCATCGTGACTTGTCTGGTGGTCGAACACATGAAGTGGTTCGGTTACGGCACGCGCTTACCGGATGCGGTTCGTCGCGTGCTCGAAGACTACGATCGCGAGCGGCAGGCCCATCGCACGCAGCGTGACGTGGCGATCATCGTGGTGCAGGCGATCACTGCGATGATCCTGGTGTTCTCGCTGGCGTTTCACTTGGCGGAGGTGGGACTGATCGGCCTGCTGGTGATTGTGTTGGCAACGGCGTTCACCGGCGTGACCGACGAACAGCGGCTCGGCAAGGCATTCGAGGCAGCGCTGCCGTTCACGGCGTTGATCGTGGTGTTTTTTGTCATCGTGGCCCAGATCCATGACCAGCATTTGTTCGAGCCGGTGGTCGGCTGGGCGTTGCACCAGTCGGGCGAGGTGCGGGCGGCGATTTTCTATCTGGCCAGC
>NZ_JAEUPY010000718.1 GCF_016790065.1 Steroidobacter sp. | reverse complement strand
CAACGGACTGATCACGGTGCCGCGATAAATGTCGCCGGCCCAATGATCGAACTCGATTTCGTAGCTGGGGCCAGTGGTGGCGATCAAGCGTCCGTCGCGCTGGAAGACGCGAACCGTGCCGAACTTGGGATTGAGGTACTCGCCAACCATCGCGGTCGGCGACAGCGTCGGCGGTGAGTTGGTGGGGCGCGCGGCGTTGAGTTGTGCGAGCTCGGCGAGATTCTCGGTGTGCTCGCGAGCGCCGCGCTCCAGATAGTGCGCTGACCAGTCGATGCTACGTTCGCCGTAGTTCCAATCGAGCACGGTCTGCATGATCGACGGCATCGCGCCGAACGTGCGCGTCGCGTTGTTCGCCATTACGACCACGCCGAACCCGGCGTAGGGATCGACCAGCATCAAGGTGCTGTAGCCGAGTTCACCACCGGAATGACCGACGAGTGTGCGGCCGCGATAGGTGTAGATCTCCAGACCCAGCCCATAGCCAACGGTGCGCAAGTCGTTACGGACATCATTGCGCACCTTCGACCAGTTCATCGGCCAGCCGGGCCGGCGAATCGCATTCAGCTCACGCATGGCTTCGACCGTGCGGGCTTCCAGCGGTGACTTCGAGCCATCTTCCGGGCTCATCAGCACCCGCGCCCAGCGAGCGAGATCGGTGACTGACGTGAACGCGGACTGGCTCGGATCGATGGCGGTGCGATGAAAATGCACCGTGCGATTGGCAAGCTCGTGAGCGTCGTAGACGAAGCGGCCTTGGAAGTGCGCTTCCCATTGCACATGAGGTGCCGCGACGTTGACGCTCGCCGGTACCGCATCGAGTCCGGTGGGCTGCTCCGACCAGCCGTCACCGGTTGGCAACACATTGGCGGCTGGCACGAACTCGTCGCTGCGTGCATAGGTATCGCGCAGCTCCAGCGTTTGCCACAAGCGCTCGTGCAGGAACTGCTCCCACGGTTGGCCGCTGACTTTTTCGAGTACTTGCGACAGCACGATGAAGCCCAGGCTGTTGTAGTCGCCACGACTGCGAAAGGGCACGGCTTGCGGGTAGTGGGCGAGCAGCGCGGTCGCGTTTCGTTCCGAGAGGTTGGGGATCTCCTCCAGGAAGTCGCCGTAGCTGGCGAAGCCGCTGCGATGAGACAGCAAGTCTCGGATCGTGACTTGGGTGCTGATCCAGGGATCGGCCAGCCGAAACTCGGGCAGATACTTCACGATGGGATCGTCCCATTGCACCTTGCCTTCTTGGACTAGCAGGCCGAAGGCGCCAGCGATGAAGGTCTTGGTGACCGAGGCGATGCCGAACAGCGTGCGTCCATCTACTGGCTCGTTGCGATTCCATTGCCGCTTGCCATAGCTGCGGACGACGTCCGGCCGACCGGCACGGACGATGGCGACCGCGGTGCCCGGGATGGACCATTGCTGCATCATCCGCTCGACGCCTCGGTCGAAATCCGGCGGCAGCGGATCCTTGGGCAAATTTGCGCTCCATGCGACGGCTGGTAGCAGCAGCGTGGCGGCGACGACTCGCAGTACATTGAATGCAGGCATGTGAATCCTGGGACTTACGTTGGCCCCATTAGGCCGAGACTTGCCGGGGGTTCGCAGCACAAAGGGGCCTTCGCTAATTTTAGCTCGCTGCCGGCGCCGCGCCGGCCGGCTTGCACTCCCACCCTTCGGCAATCCGCACAAGGTCGCGAAACCTGATTTGTGCTGTGACCTGGCCCCTCGCGACGGCTTAATCGTCCCAACGTTGCGCAACGGCGCCCAACGAATGGGCCGAGCTTGCTCGGCGACTGATAAAAGAACCGTGCGGGAGGTCAAGATGCGTCGTGTTTCGAGCTTGCAGATCGTCGCTGGAGTGTTGAGTGTCGCGGGCGGCGGTGGGGTGTTGGCCGAGAATCTCGAACCCACCCAAGTCGAAGAAGTCATCGTCACCGGTTCCAACATTCGCTCCGGGGCTGCACTTCAAGGCGCACGGCCGGTCGATGTGGTGTCGGCCGAGGACATCGTGGGCAACGGGCCGGCGAAGTTGGTCGATACCTTGCGCGAACAACCCGCGTTCAACGGTGGCGCGGCCGTGGCGGGCGCAGGGCCGGGCGCGGACGGTCGTAGCACGCTCAATCTGCGCGGTCTGGGCGATGCGTACACGCTGGTGCTAGTCAACGGCCGCCGTTTCAGTGCCGTGCGCCCCGCCAACATCAACGAGA
>NZ_JAEUPY010000428.1 GCF_016790065.1 Steroidobacter sp. | reverse complement strand
GATAGCTCAGCGCCGTGTATGCGATCCCGTACTTATCGTTGCCGAGATCGGCGACCATCTGTTTGCGATCCGCATACTCGCGCAAGTCTTCATTCCACATGGCGCCGCCATCGAGCACCTGTCGTTGAAACTCCGTGATGGCTCCAGCGCCGAGCAGCGGTGGCCCGTAGACGTGAATGGGTTGTTTGGCCCAGGCGCCTTTCAATCCTAGTTGGCCCCAGGTGCGCAGATTCTGGTCGCTGCCTCGCGCGGCTTGCGTGTTCCACACTAAAGCGTTCCAACCGCCGGTGCGCTGCGCGCCGAAGATGCCGTCCAGCTGTTGCATGCTGAGTTTGCTGAGCGGATTGTCCTTGTGAACCAAGATGGCGTACGCAGCCGACTTGTGCGCAGCCTGGTCACTACCGGTGGCCACTTCGATCTCGACCGGGAAAATCCATGAGCGCTCGTAGGTGCCGTAACGTTCGTAAGGATTGATGGCGCGACCCATCAGTGCGACGTCGGCGGTGCGTGACTCGAGCCCGTAAATGGCCGAGGAACTACCGTTCAACGTAGCTTTGAATTGCACCTCAGGATGAAAGCTGGCAAAGCCTTGCTGCCATTGTTGCAGCAACGCGGACATCTGGTCGTTGCCTTGGGCGCGTAAGGTGCCGGAAACCTTTTGCGTGGGTTGATACTGAGGCAGCGGGGCGGCGTTGGCCGTGTGACTCGCCACCCCGATCGCGACCGCCAAAGTAGCGATCGATAGTAGTTGGGTTCTCATGATGCACTCGTTTCTGGTGGGGGCGGATCAATCGAGCTTGCGCAGTTCTGCTTGCGCTTCGGCCGCACTCAGCGGAATGAACAGGCGGTTGTCGGCGATGACCCGCTGACCGTCCTGACTCAACACGAAACGCAGGAACTCTTTCTCGTTGCTCGGCAACGACTCGCCGGGTTTGCGATTGACGTACAAGTAGACGCCGTTGCTGAACGGATAGCTGCCGTCGAAGAAAGATTGCGCGCTCGGTACGACGAACTTTGCGGCGCTGTCAGCCGCGATAGGTAACACCTTCAGATCCGGGCCGTGAGCATCCACCACGCGCTGAAACATGAAACCGATGGCGCTCGGATCGTCCTGCACGCCCTGGACGATTTCCTGATCGCGGGCCCGGAATGAAATATCGGCGCGCGGATTCTCGTTGAGTGCCGGATTCCATTTGGTGCTGCCTTGAAAGGCCACTTGCTCGATCAACTTGGCCCAGTTGCTCAAGGTCACGTCGGTGCCGTACAGGCGGATCGGAGTGTCGGCCCACTTGCCGGTCAGTCCCAACTGTCCCCACGTGCGAATGTTTTTCTCCGGGCCGCGCGCCGCGGCGCTCGACCACTTCGTTCCTTGCCAGGCGCCGGTACGTTGGGTGCCGAAGATGCCGTCGATCTGTTCGAGCGTCAGGCCGCTCAAAGGATTGCTCTTGTGAACGAAGAACACCACGCCAGGCGAGGAGCCGCGGGGATCGTTGTACGAGCCTTTGGCGAACTTGATCTCGGTCACGGGATAGCCGTAGGTGCGTTCGAACGCCACCAGACTGGTGTGCCAGGCGCGATGACCCATGATGCCGACATCGGCGATGCCGGTGACCAGACCGGCCAGCGCTTGCGACGTGTTGATCAAGTACGTATCCAAGCGCACTTGCTTCTGTTTCGACTTGAACTCGCGTGCCAGCAGGCCCACGAGATCGTCGACCGGTGTGCCGTGCAGGCGTAGCGTGCCGATGGCGGGCTGTTGCGGTTCGTAAGCAGGCAGCGCGCTCAGATCGAACTTGACCGGCTCGAATTCGGCCGCTGCAGCGACGCTGCTCAGTAGACTCATCAACACCACGGCGATCCTTGGTGTCGCGCGGTTCAGTGTAGGAGGGCACTTGCTCATCGGGAGTTGCCTGTTGCGTGTGGCGTAACGACGGCAGATCGTAAGGGAGCGTCGCCGGCCCGACATTGAAGTGACCAAACTGTCATTTTCGGGTCATCGATGCGACCGTCGCCGGCGCCTATAGTGCTTGAAAACTTAGGGCGAACCCGCCGTCGCTCGCACTTGCAGGGGGAATACAATGAAGAACCGTTCCATGGCGATCTGGGCCTCGTCCCTGTCGCTGAGCGTCGTGCTGTTCGAGCCGGTCCTGGCGCAAAACGTCGCTGCCAGCACCGACGGCGAGCAACTCGAAGAGGTGGTCGTCGAAGGCGCGTTCCTCGAGTCCGGTGCGTCGAGCGCCATGAAACTGGACGTGGCGGTGATGGATACGCCGTTCTCGGTGTCGGCTTACTCGGAGGCTTTCATGTCCTCGATCGAGTCGGCCAACGTCGCCGATCTGTATCGCTACATGACCGGCATTCAGAAGGCCGGCGGCTCGGCCTACGACCTCACCATCCGCGGATTCAAAACCGATGTGAACGATCGTAACGCCATCATGATCGACGGCCTGCCGGGCTTGTCCGGCCGCTATGGCTCGCCGCCGACCATCGGCACCGAGCGCATCGAAGTGGTGAAAGGCCCGGCGTCGGTGCTGTATGGGCAAGCGCAGCCGGGCGGTTTCGTCAATCTGATCACCAAAAAGCCGGAAGATGTGGCGAGCACCGAGTTTCTGGCCAAGGCGATCACGTTCGCCGGCAAGGATCGTTCGTTCGGCAGCGCCAACGGTTACAGCTTCGCAGTGGACTCGACCGGTCCGATCGACGACGCCGGCAAGTATCTTTACCGTTTCATCGCCGAGCGCTCGGAGGACTTGAACAGCTGGCGCGACGACACTTTCGCGACCAGCACCTACGTTGCTCCCAGCCTGACCTGGCAGATCACCGATGACACCTCGCTGACTGTGCAAGGTGAGTACCGCGAGTCGCACAGTCCGTATGACCGCGGCTTGGTCGCGCCCAACAAAAATTTGACATTGCGAGCGCCGCGCACGACTCGTTACCAAGAACCGAACGATTCGCAGGACGAGGAGGGCAAGACCCTGAGCTTCTCTCTGCAGCACCGTTTCGCCAACGACATGAAATGGAGCTTCAGCGGCCGGCGTACCGAAACGGAGGACATCACGCGCGGCATGGACAACGTCACGATTCGCGCCAACGGGCAAAGCTTGGGGCGCCGGGTCACCTGGCTGTCCAACTGGCGCACCTCGACGTTCTTCGACACCAACCTGGCACTACCGTTTGAAACCGGCGGCATCGTTCATAAGATGATCGTCGGCATCGGCGGCGGCTACGATACGGCGGAGCTGGTACGCGACCGTTTCTTCACAGCGCCGGCGAGCGGTGCGCAGTCGCTCGATATTTCTATCTACAACCCAGTGCACGGCATCTATCCCGATCCGCGCAACTTGCCGCTGGGGACGTTGACCAATCGTTACAACGAAACCAGCGCACTCGGCTTCTATGTCGCCGACCTGATGACGCTATCGGAAAAGTGGAAGCTGAATCTGGGGGCTCGTTATTCCAACGAGGACCAGGAGATCACCAATCAGCTCAATCCAGCGGATCGGGAAAAGAAAAAGTCGCAGAAGACGCTGCCGATGATCGGCTTGCTGTACCAGCCGACCCCGGATTGGACACTGTACACGAGCTACAGCACCTCGTTCGTGCCGGCTCCCGCCAGCGTGCAGGACGTGAACGGCAACAATCCGTTCAAGCCCGAGTTCGCCACTCAGGTGGAAGTCGGCGTCAAGGCCGACCTGTTCGGCGGCATGATGCAGCCGACGCTGTCGATATTTTCCATCGACAAGGAAGATGTCGTGACCGGCTTCAGTTGTCCTCCCGATGTACCGGCGACCGGCACCTGCTCGCTGCAAATCGGCGGACAGACGTCCGAAGGCGTCGAGTTCGAGATCAACGCGCGCCCGCTCGACAACTTGCAATTGGTCGCCGGCGTGGCCCGCTTCGATGCCAAGGTCAGCGAGTCGCTCGATCCGACGCAGGTGAATGCGCGTGTACAGAATTCGGCACGTGACAATCTGCACTTGTGGGCTCGATACGATTTCCTCGGCGCGCTGGAGGGACTGGGCGCTTCGTTGGGCGTGTCTTATACGGGCGAGCGCGCCGGCAATCTGCCCACCGCGGCAGATCCGCGTTTGATGACGCTGCCGAGCTACACCATCGTCGATGTCGGTGTGTACTACACCATCAGTCGTTACAACTTCGCGCTGCGAGTCTCCAACCTGCTCGATGAAGAATTCATCGAAAGCACCGGCGTGATTCCCGAAGTGCAATTGCAGATGGGCGCGCCTCGTCAGCTCGCCTTGACGCTGCGAGCGAGTTTCTGAGCGAGGTCTCCATGATCGCTAACAAACGCATCGGCATCGTTCTGGGCATGCTGGCCTTACTGGCAGGTCAGGCGGCGTGTGCACAGCAGGCCGAAAAATCGATGCAGGTGCGTGGCCCATTCAAGCGGGACATGACGCTGGTATGGATTCCGGCGGGCTCGTTCACGATGGGCACGCCGGAGACCGAGCAGGGGCGCAGAAAGAACGAGAGTCCACGGACCAAGGTGACGTTGACGCAGGGCTATTGGATGGGTGCGCATGAAGTAACGCACGGTCAGTGGCAGGCGCTGATGGGCACCGATGTCGTACAGCAAGCACGACTCGCTCAGATGGATGACACCACTTTCCATCTCGGTGCCGGCAGCATGCACCTGCGCGATTACTTCAACATGACCAAGGACAGCGACACCTTGCAGCTGGTGGGCAATGTCGATGCCGACTTGCCGATGATCTGGGTGAGTTGGAATGAGGCCAGGGAGTTCGCTCGCAAACTGACCGAAGTTACGCGTGCGAGAGGCGCATTGCCCTCAGGTTACGAGTTCCGTTTGCCCACGGAAGCCGAATGGGAATACGCCGCGCGTGCCGGGACGACCGGCGCAACGTACGCCGGAGAACTCAAGCTAGCAGCAGATCAATCTTCGCCAACCATGCATGAAATTGCTTGGTATGCAGGCAATGCACGCGAAGGCTACACCGGGCGTGCCATCAGCACTGCCAATTGGGTGACCAAGAAGGAGGGTGCCGCCGGTGAGGCCGGGCCCCGATTGGTCGGCACCAAGTTACCGAATGCGTGGGGCCTCTACGACATGCTCGGTAACGCCGCAGAGTGGTGCATGGATTGGGATGGCCCGTTGCCGGGCGGCAGCGTGACCGATTGGCAGGGCGGCAAGCCTTCGCCCAAAGGTCGGATTCGTCGCGGCGGCGGCTGGAGCACCTTCGCCAACAACGCCCGCGCCGGTTACCGAAATGCACACGAAGCTGAGTTTCGTTGGGTCAACCTCGGCTTCCGCGTCGTGCTGGCCAAACAGTCGTCAACGCCTTAACTCACAGAGAATTTGCCGATGAGAATGAGATTGTCATTGCCGTACGCCGCCATCGTCTCTTGTTTGACGTTGGCTACGCCGCTCGGTGCGTTGGCCCAAGTGGCGACGCAAGAAGACAGTAAGAAGTCCTTCATGGCGCAGACCGAGCGCGCCGGTGTGATTTCCGACCGTGGCGCCCAGGTTTACTACACCAACAAATTCGACTTGAGCGGCCTGCCCGAATATCGCCCGGAGAAACAGTTGACCGGCTGGGTGCGGCTCCATGGCAACAATTATCTGATCGACGGCAAGCTCGGCGAATATTGGAAAGCCGAGTTCGCCAAGCATCAGCCTGGCATCAATCTGTCTTTCTATCTGCCGACCGCAGCAGTCGCGTTTGCAGCGCTGTACTACGGTCAGGCCGATGTGGTGATGGGCCATCATCCCGGCTTCTACGATTTGTTGGCCTATCAACGAGTCATGGGCTTCGATCCGGTCGAGATTACCGCGGTGACCGGTTCTTACGACGTGCCGGGCTGGGAAAGTTCGACCGTGATCATGGTCAACGACAAGAACCCGATCAAGGGCATGACCATGGCGGAGTTGGACGGCGTGTTCGGCGCTGAGCGCGATGGTGGCTGGTCCGGCACGAACTTCCGCCCCGACTGGGCTCGGGGCGCCGACAAGAACATCCGCAAATGGGGCGCGTTGGGATTGAAAGGTTCGTTGGCCAGCCAGCGCATCAATCCTTACGGCTTTAATCTACGTTACAACACTGCCACCGATTTCGCGGATCGCGTCATGCAAGGCGGCGACAAGTGGAACGAGAACTTCCGCGGCTTCGCGCACATCGTCAAGCCAGACGGCAAGCGCTACATCCAGGCCGAACAGATTGCCGATGCGGTGGCCGGCGATAGACAGGCGATTGCGTACACGCGCTTCCGTGGGCCGCGCGAAGGCGTTCGACAGCTGCCGATCGCTGCCCGAGCCGGCGAGCCGTACGTCGAGCATACAATTGAGAATGTTCAGAATCGCACTTATCCTCTGTACAACGAGGCATTCTTCTACACTACCGTCAAGCCGGGCACGCAGATGGACCCGCTGGTGAAGGAGTTTTTGCGCTTCGTCGTGAGCCGGCAAGGGCAGGCCGAGGTGATGCGCGACGGCAAGTACTTGCCGTTGACCGAAGCGGTGGTCCGCGAGCAGATGCAAAAGCTCGAGTGAGGCACGCCGCCCCAGCATCGACACCGGCTCGCTCGAGCTGGTGTCGTGTGCTAGTCAGGGGGATGCGTCATGAGAATTTTGATCGTCGAGGACGAAGCCAAGACCGCGGACTATCTGTGCAGCGGCTTGACCGAAGAGGGCTTCGTCGTCGACCTGGCACGCAACGGGGTCGACGGTTTGCATCTGGCCTTGGAAGAGGAGTACGACGCCATCGTCCTGGACGTGATGCTGCCGCAGCTGGATGGTTGGGCAGTGCTGAGTACGCTGCGAGCCCGGCGCCAGACGCCGGTGATCATGCTCACTGCCAGTGCGCGTATCGACGACCGCGTTCGCGGGCTGAGCGATGGCGCCGATGACTATCTCATCAAGCCGTTCTCCTTTCTCGAACTGCTCGCTCGCCTGCGGGCCATCCTGCGTCGTGGCCGGCCGCAAGAAGCGACGCACTTGCAAGTCGGCGATCTGCACATCGACCTGATCAAGCGTCGCGTGGTTCGTGGCAAGACCCGAATCGATCTGACGGCGCAGGAGTTCTCGTTGCTGACCATCCTGGTGCGCCGGCAAGGCGAGATCGTTTCCAAAGCCGCCATTGCCTCGCAGGTTTGGGACATCAACTTCGACACCAACACCAACGTGGTCGAGGTGGCGATCAAGCGCCTGCGCGCCAAGATCGACGCGCCCTTCAGCACTTGTCTGTTACACAACGTGCGTGGCATGGGCTATGTCATCGAAGACCGGTCGGCGGAAAACATCTTGTGAAGACTTCGATCGTCCGGCGCTTGGTGGCGATGGGTTCGATCGCCGCGCTGGCCATCTTCTCGCTGACCAGTCTGGGGCTGTTTCATGTGCTCGGCCGGGAGCTGGAACGGCACCAGC
>NZ_JAEUPY010000410.1 GCF_016790065.1 Steroidobacter sp. | reverse complement strand
TCGAGGATCATCTTCCGCGCCAGCTCGATCGCACCGGCATAGTAGAAGGCGTGGCACTCGGCGCTTCGGTCGTTTTCAATCGCCACCGCCGTGCAGCCGAGGACCGTGCCGGCACTCAGGAGCCGTGTCCGCTCCTCCTCGATGAGGTCCTCAAGCGAAGTTGGCGCGTCTGGATTTCTGTCCTTCGGCTCCTCAGTCGTAGAATCATGTGCAGCCATTGTCGGCCTCCTAGTCAGGCGGATGAGGGTTAGGCGCTCGGCGGTGTTGACGCACCGTCGAGAGCCGCTGCTGAGTTTCAAACCGGGTTCATCACTTGCTGTAGCTGCGGCAGATGTGACGAATCAGCCGGCGAGCTAGTTCGATGGCGTGCTCCTCCAGAACGGGTCGCTTCTCGCCACGGAGTCGACGGCAGCGTTCGATGAGCGCGGCCGCGCTATCAATGACGCCGGTGCAATCCTGACCGCAGCGAGACGCCAACGCGATTTCGTGCAGTGTCGGACCGAGATCGCCGGCGCCCAGGGTCTTGACGAAATAGTCAGCAACGTTCGTTGGGGTGCTGGCCCGGCGGAGCGCAGCGTCGATGGCGCGCTTGAGATCCGAAAGGGCGATGACGCCTGCCTCATCAACGAGATCGCCGTTCGCCGCATACCGACCCAGCATGACTTCGGTGGCGTCCGGCTCGGGGACGCAAGCATCCTCGGCATCCGTCATCAGGAGGTAGCCTGCGTCCGCGCAATCCAACCGCATGGCAAGACAGCCGCCGCCGGTGTGCCAGATGTAAGCGCTGGGATGCAGAGTTCGCACGCGGCCTTCAGGGACGCTCACGTCCAACGCGACCTGCGAGAAGGAAGACTCGGTGTGTGCGACCGGATTGAGCGCTCTGATACGGTTCCAACTGGCACTCAATAATGCAACGTCGGCGGCCTGGCTCAGTCGGGGCAATCTTCTCATGACCGTCTTGAAGGCTTGGGTGAGTGCGAGTGCCGCCGGCGTGAGATCCGGTGCGTCGGAGGGTTCGGTGGGACAGTGTTGATGCCGTTGCAATAGCGCCGTCACCTCGTCGGGCATCAACAGCTCATCCATATTTCGGAAGAACTCTTCTGCCAGCCGGCGAACCAGGTGATCGTGCAATGGGGTCACGGATGCATTCACGGACCGACTCCTGACTGAGGCCACGCTTCGTGGGGAGTACTCAGCGTCCGACAGGTATCGGGATCTGCAAATTGATGCGAGCGGCAGATCGTTCGTGTGTGGCTCAGCTCGCACGTTGGACCCAGAACTCATCGCCGCTTTCTAGGCTCGCTGGCGTGTAGGGCCGGAGGATGAACGAACGACTCACTGCTGCGTAGGGTGTTATCCGAAATCCCTGCACATTGGCGAAATGGATTCTTATTGCCAAGCCGATAATCGCGGGAGCGCTTCTAGGCGCGAGCTCGGCAAGAACTTGTCGACATCGCACGTTCGTCATCCAGAATCGAGTACCACCCGCTGTCGCAGGATGATCCGAGACACCATCGGCCAGCATTGAGCATGGACGCGCCTGTGGCAATCGACCCAAGGGAAGGACTCACGCGGATGCAGCGGCGTGAACGTCAGGTCGCTGGGTGATGGCCGAGAGGCTGAACGAAGTGGGTTCGAAAGAGCGGCTGAGTGGGCGACTACTCGCCACTGCGTCGGAACATCAGCCGGAGTCCGACCGCCAAGAATCCCGCCCCCAGGCCAAGAAACAAAATTGCCGTGGTGCCGATCATCCGGGCCTGTCCTGCGCTGAGCGGGGCGGGGAGCGCCAATCGGAGGATCCAATAGCCCATCGCCAGCAGGCCGGCCACCTGAAGCAGTCCGTATCGAACGAAAGGTGAGGAGAGGCGCCAGGTGAGCGGCGTGACGTGGTACTTGGCCAGCGTCAACGCGCCAGCGCCCGCCAGGAGCATCAAGATGGGAACCGCGGGATGCAGCAGGTCCATAATACCGATCTCACCGTGGCGTCTGAAACGGACTGCCGATGCTTCATGAGCTCATGATGGATGAAGCCATAGCTGCGCGCGATTGTTCGCAATGCCATGAATGGAGAACGTTCCCGACGCTGCGCAATCTCACGCACACTCAGTCCATCGATGAGATGCAGCCTCAAGAGATCGCGGTGGCTGGGCGGCAATCGGTCGATGGCAGCTTGGACCTCCTCGGGCGCGATCTGGCGATCAATCAACTCCGCGGTTGCGAAGTTGCCGTCAGAGTCCGTAGAAAACTGAACGCTTCTAGGGCACATAGTCATGAGACCTCGAAGGACAAGCCAGGGGCTGTGTCCACCGGCCGGTGAGCCGATGATCAGAGCATGCCATGACGGAGGGGCTGGGAAAAGATGGATGGCCCGGCACGGCGACGGAATGACGCAGAGAGTGTACTTCGACTTGAGACGCGCGCACCGTCGAGCCGGAGCTCAACGGTGCGCCACAACTTTGTTTGTAACCTGACGGTATCGCTATTCGCCGTGCCGCGCGGAGGCGCTGAGCGGCGGATAGACAACCCCTCGGCCGTAGCGCCAATCCCAGCACAAGCAGTCAGCGCTGTCGGTGACAATGACTCGCTGAGTGGTACCGATCTGCGCGCCGACGCTGGTGGCGTAGTGGGCGGCGGCTTCGGAGGCGGCCTGTGCATCGACACCACGACGCACGTACTCGAAGTTGCCATCCACAAAGTACTGCACCACGCAGTACCTCACGGCGGCGGGTCGGTTCGCTTCCGTCGGTGCCGTCTCAGGGGCTATTTCGAGGTCGGCTTTTGGAATCGTAAAGAATGGCAGGCCCGAGGGATGGATAGAGCACGCGACGTGCTCAATCCCGGAACGATGCGTGTCGTCCTCGGCGCTGCCGTAGTGGTTGGCGCTCAGGTGGACCAAAGAACCGGCGGCAGGACAGCCGGCGGACGCACGGTCGGCGCGCAGCACGCGATAGACGCGCGCGCAAGGAAGTAACGGTGAAGAATCCGTGTGAGACATGGGTGAGGGGCTCCTGCCGGAAGGCTCCGGCACAGTGGAAGGCGGACACACACCGGCGCGTGCGCGCTAGGCGCTCGCGTGAGACGTACAAACAAAGCGATGCGTTGTCGCTGCCAGGCGTTCGGATCAGTAGGGCATGAGTTAGGCCGCGGTGGCGGCGGAAGCGCGCCGGCGTGGGAGCCGCGCACGAGCGCGCGGCTCGCCGGCTCTTGTGATAGAGGGTTGAGTCGCGGACCGCGTGGGTCAGCGATTCAAGCCTCACTTTGCAGTGATGAGGAAGTCCACGCTTTCGG
>NZ_JAEUPY010000402.1 GCF_016790065.1 Steroidobacter sp. | reverse complement strand
TACGCCAACCTGGCCTCGTTGCTGTTGAACCACATGCCTTGAACGGTGCCAGGTGGAGTCGCGTAAGCGGCTTGCGGTACGCTCGGCTGGCAGTGCCCCAATGTTGGAGAAGTGACGGGAACTGCAGACACCCTGAAGCGTTACTTGGCGCGCGGGCGCACAGCGGCGCCTACCGGATGAGTCCGGGGAGCGAAGATGATGAACAACAACGCAGACACGACCCCTTGGTACGAATGGCAAGGGGCCGTGGTGAACCTGATTCGGGCAGACCTGAGCGAAGTGCTGACCGAAGTTGGTGAGCAAGATGTGGACTGGGACGCGTGGCGTCCGCTCTACGAACAAGGCTTATCGCCGCGGGAAGCGGTGGCTGACGCCTTCCTGCTGTTACCTGCTTAACAGCGCGTCATAAGACTTATGCTCGGCGGCCCATGGTAACTGGGCGCGTCGAGTCCAATACTTCCAGCTCTGTCACTGCGGAGCTGTCGAGTGAGCGCAACCCAACGTCTGCCGGCGATCTTTTTCGGTCATGGCAATCCCATGAACGCGCTGGCCGACAATGTATACACGCGAGCGTGGCGGCAGATAGGCGCGTCGCTGCCTAAACCCAGAGCGGTGCTATGTGTGTCGGCGCATTGGTACGTGCCGTATACAGCGGTGACCGCCATGCCAACGCCGCGAACCATTCACGATTTCGGCGGCTTTCCACGCGAGCTATTCGAGTTCCAGTATCCGGCGCCTGGCAGTCCCGACCTGGCGGCTGAAGTTCGCGAGCTGCTCGGCCCGCAAGTGGGCTTGGACGATTCGTGGGGGCTGGATCACGGCACCTGGGGGGTGTTGTGTCACTCCCATCCCGAGGCTGATGTACCTGTCATCCAGTTGAGCATCGACGAGACACTCACCGCTCAACAGCACTACGAGATCGGCGGCAGGCTTGCGGCATTACGAGATCGCGGCGTTCTGATCGTCGGCAGCGGCAACATCGTTCACAACCTGCATGCCTATGGATGGGGTCGACGTGCGGTCGAGCCGTATGACTGGGCCGTTCGCTTCGAGCAGCAAGCGCGGACCTGGATGCTGGCTGGCGATCATCAGCCGCTGATCGACTACGAACAGTTGGGTAGAGATGCGGCACTCTCTGCGCCGACGCCTGAGCACTACTTGCCGTTGCTCTATGTGCTTGGTGCGCGCTTGCCGGGCGACGCCGTTAGCTTTCCGATCGATGGTTTGGACGGCGGTTCGATCTCGATGCTGTCAGTACAACTTTCTTGAGTCGTACATAAAGAAACAGCCCGATGTGTAGATCCACATCGGGCTGTCGGTGTGCAAGAAAGCCGAGCTCGCCACACTCGTCAATGTGCGTGGAGAGCCGCGCGTGCCGGGTGACGGATTAGCCGCCGCCCTGACGTTCCTGCAACTTCGCCGCGACGCGCTCGCGCACGTCAGCATTGGCCGTCATGGTCTCGACGATTTGATTGAACTCGTCGACCTTCAGACCGGACTTTTCCACCGCTGCGATCATCTGCGACTCTGCATTGGCCTTCACTTGATCCGCTTGCGCAGGATCCTTGGCGGTCTGCAGCTCTGAGGCGGCCTTTTCCTGGATGGTCTGGACCGCGACATACGCATCGGCAAATTGCTCGATCTTCTGATCGCTGATATTCGCGGCGGGAGCGGAACTGGTTTCAGGCGCTTCGGTAGCCTGCGGGGTGGGTTCTTCTTGCGCTTGCTGCACCTGGGCCCATGCCGCAGAGGCCACGACGGTGCTGGCAGCGAACAACGCGGGATAGATCAG
>NZ_JAEUPY010000380.1 GCF_016790065.1 Steroidobacter sp. | reverse complement strand
AAGCGGAGTTCTCGGCGCGTCGACAGATCTCTGATCCGCAGTTCGCGCTCGGGCCCCTTCAGCAGATAAGCCAGCCAGCGACCGCTATTCTCGGACAGCTTGTATGCATCGATGCTCCCCAGCAGCTCGACTGACTGGGTGCCGAGCGCAACGAGCCCCAGTCCTCCGTCGGTTTTCTGGAAGACCAGCACACCGCAGTCGTTCACGCGCTCACAGGCGAATCGGGACGAGGCTGCCGCCGGCAGCTCCAATTTCCAACGCGCGTCAGTGGACACGACCATCAGCTTCGATGGCCGTGCACCTTCAACAATCGCGTAAGTCGCGAATCGGCCGTCGTCGCTGATTTGAGCCTCGCCCACCGACGGCCAGGTTGCATGAGCGTTCGGCGGCAACGGCGGCTTGGCGAGCGCGAACGTCGTGAACAGCGGTGTGCACATCAGAAGACCCGCCACCAGTCTCCTGATCTGTCGCAGCACAGTCACGACGCTTACCATGAATGAGTGGCATTGAGACCCACAGTGCGCGGCTGGATATAAATCACCGTGCCGGCCGCAGGATTGCCCGTGTGCGTGCCACGCTCATCCGTCAGGTTCGTGACGAACAGATTGACTGCCCAAGCACCGGAGCGCGAGCGCACGCCGGCGCTGGCATCCACTCTGGTATACGAAGGAGAGTTGAACAAGCCGGTGGAGCCGATGGCCGAGGCGCGTTCACCCACGTAGTTGGCAGCGGCGCCGACGAATCCGGAAAAGTCTTTGCCCAGACCAAACGTCTGATCCACCGACAAGCGACCCGACCATTCCATGCCCAGCGGCAAACGATCGCCCCGACGCCCTCTGACGGTACTGGTGATGGGGAAATTCTCGGTCAGCACTGCATCGTTCCACACCACCCAGCCACCGATCGTGAGTCCTTCCAGCGGCCGGCCTTCCAACGCCAACTCCACGCCCTGGCTCTTGGCTTTGCCCGCGTTGGACACATAAGAGATGCCGCTCGAAACCAAGCTCACCTGAATGTCCTGCCACGAGATGTAATAAAGCGAGGCATCCACCGTCAGCGCACGGTTCAGGAAATCGCCCTTCACACCGAACTCATAGTTTTCGGAACGATCGGGGTTGTAATGACACGGCACCGGAGCGAGCAGACAGCTGGCGGCGTTGGAGCCGCCGACACGATGGCCCGATGCCAGACGGCTGTAGATCATCAGTTCCGGCGATACCTTGAAGCTCGGCGTCAGCAGGTAGGTGAACTCTTCCGGATTGGCACGATTGGTGGCACCGACACTGGTCACGAGCGGCCCGCCGCCGATAAAAATGTTCTGGGTGGTGGTGCTCTGGTCGGATTGTTTGATCCAGGTCTGCCTGCCGCCCAACTGCACGTCCAAGCGCTCGGTGGCATGGAAGGTCAAGTTGGCGAACCCCGCGTACTCCTCGTAGCTGCCCGGTGCGTTCAAAATGAAACGGTAGGCATTGTCGATCGCTGCGCCCGAAGTACGATCCACCGCCTGACCGGTGTACGTGAGCAAGGCATCCTGGGTGGTGAAATAGCCGCCGAACAACGCGTCGACCTTGCTGCCCAGCGAAGTCGCGACGCGCAGTTCTTGAGTGAATCGTTCGATGTCGCCAAACCGGCTGCGCTGCGCCACCGCGTTGACCGGTTGCCCGTTGCTGTCCGTGCCGAACAGAAAGCTCAGGAAACTCAAGTCCACCAGAAAGTCCGCTTGCTGGCGGTTGTAACCGGTGATTGAAGTGAGTTCGAATTGCCCCAGCTGCCCCGTCAGGGTCGCGCTGTAGGACTGAAACTTCTTTTCGTAACCCGTGCCGCCCCGTGGCCGAGACTGCTCGAACTCTCCCAGCGCCACGTCGACGTCGCTGACACCATGCGCTTCGTGATCCTGAAAAATGGCGTTCAACTTTAAAGCCCACCCCTGGGCTGGACGCCACAACGCCGACACACGGCCGCCGCGCACCTCCTGCTCATCAACGCCGCGTGCCCCCAGCACCGGATCGTCCACGAAGCCTGGCTCCATGCGAGTGAAGCCGCTGAGACCCACGGCCAGCGACTCACTGATCGGCAGGTTGACGGAGCCGCGAAAGCTGTAACCCAGTTTGTGGCCGTTGGTGACGCTGGTAGTGCCGACACCCACGCGCCCTTGAAACGCTTCTGTAGACGGATCAACAGTGACGTACTTGATGAGGCCGCCCAAGCTGCTCGCGCCGTAAAGCGTGCCCTGCGGTCCGCGCAGCACCTCGATCCGCTCCAGATCACCCGGATCGATCTCCGGAGTAGCCAGTCCTGCGGTAGGGCCGGTGTTGCCGCTGAACGGCACATCGTCGATGAGAATGGCGACCGTCGGATTGGAGCCCGAAGACAGGCCGCGAATGGTCACAGTCTGATTCACGCCCGACGTCGCCGTGCCTACGCTCAGCCCGGGAATTCTCGTAGCATAGTCCTGCAAACGTAGCTGATTGGTGTCGACCAGCGCCCGCGTGGACACCACCGAGACCGGCACTGGAACGTCCTGCAAACGTTCGGAGCGCTTCTGTGCAGTAACGATTATTTCTTCGATACCGCCCCCAGCATCGCGATCAACGCCCTGCGCATGCACGCCGCTGCCAAACAGCAGTGCTGCCACGCTCGCCCATACCGACTTATGCCCTTGCCGATTCGCCATGTCGTCCTCCCCAATGCGCGCCTGTGTTGTGTCGGAGACCGAGATGTAGATCACCCCGTGTTCCGTCAGGCCGCCGGAGAACTGCGTGTCGCGAAACAAAATCATGATTGCTTCGCGCGCTGTGTACCGACCCACGACCGGCTTCATGCCCGTCTTGCCGGCCAACTCTTGAGGAAAAAGAACGATCAGATCCGTCTGTCGAGCGATGCTGGCTAGCGCCGCACCGAGCGCCTGCTCACGAATGTCGAAGTCATAAACCTTCTCGACATCCTGAGCATTGCCCACCGCACTCAGGCAGGCGCACATCACTGCCGCGAGCCACGCCAGCATGTTGCGGCGTGCGCGTGTCCCCATCCTCTTAGTTGGCCCTGCGATCAGCACACCGAAGTGCTCTCACCACCGGCCTTACTATGTAGGATGCCGGCTGGTCGCAGATCCACAGTACGCGTGGGCATTTTCTTGAAAGACGCTTAACCAGCCGATGAGAGTCGCACGTGAGTCGAGTCGATGCGTTCGACGTGAATACCGAACTTGAGATGCAGCGCTTGGAACACTCCGTCGATGAGCGACACCGGGAAGTAACCCGCCACCGGTTTGGCTGCGAGCGCCGGATCGACGATCTCGATTTTGAGGTCGGTGTAACGACTGATCTCATCGATGACCTCTTGCAGCGGCTCGCCAGAATAGACGAGCACGCCTTTGCGCCAGGCGAGCTTGCGATCCAGTTCCACCTTCGGCAGCTGGCGCACCGTTTCCACCGCTTCATTCAACAGCACGCTTTGACCTGCGGTCAGGTGTGCATGTGGTGTCGCGTCTGGCAAAGCGTTCTTGGGAGTGGCGGGCGACTGAGTCGACCCGAGCGCGACGGTGCCCTCCTCCACTGTGACTTCGACCAGCTCGCCGTCGCGTCGTCGCACCGTGAACGCTGTGCCGACGGCTTCGACGACAGTGCTACCTGCTCTCACCGTGAAGGGTCGCGATTTATCTTTGGCAACGGCGAAGTGCGCCTCGCCTCGTATCAGTTCGACGGCTCGCTCGCCGCGCGAGAATGCAACGCGAACACTGCTGTTCGTATTGATCTCGACGGAAGAGCCATCCACCAGTTCGACAGTGCGCTGCTCACCGATGGCCGTCTCGAATGCCGCAACCTGATCCAGGCCACGGAGATGATGCCAATAAGCCGTACCGCCAGCTGTAACCATCAACAGCACGGAAGCTGCGGCAGCGAGAAAGCCGCGCCTTTGCATCAAGGGCGGCCGCAACTCGGGCGTCTGAGTCATCGCTTCGCCGATGTCCTCCAGCTCCTTCAATATCTCCATCTCGCCCCAGAGCGCGCTGAGTGTGTCAAAAGCTGCGCGGTGCCGTTCGCTCTGCCGCAGCCATCGCTTGAACTCCATGCGATCTTCGGCACTGACCTGCTCACGGCCGAGCACCACCAGCCAGGAGGCCGCTTCAGTCTCGATCTGTTGTGCGCTG
>NZ_JAEUPY010000378.1 GCF_016790065.1 Steroidobacter sp. | reverse complement strand
ACCCGATGCATCAGGCAGCGCTTGCCCTGGCCGCCGAACGATGCGAACGCGACGGGGATGTTGCGAGCTCCATCGTTGCTCGCGATCTCGCACGGCTCGCGCAGGTGAGCGGTAGGTTCGAACGCAACCACAATCGGAGGGCAGTCGCTATCGCCTACGCCGCCGAGCGTGCCGCCGACGCGGCCTGTTCTGCCGGTCGCGCCGCTCAGGCGAGTCAAGAGGATGCGTACGCGCTGACCCGCGCGGCGACCTTCGTGGCCCGCTGTGACGTCCATGTCGCGCTCGTTACGAGCCCGACCACCGGGATCGACCATGCGCTCGCTGGGATCGCCGAAAGCATCGTGCAGATCTTGATCGACATGCAAGCGCCCGGTTGTGAATGGCTCGAGCTGACCGAACCGAATCACGCGTTGTCAGCCGCATCGATATGGCGTTGTGATCGAGTACCCCGTTGTTAAACGAACTGCGACGGCGGAATCGAGTGCCGTCGCGTCAACTGACACAGAGGAAGCAATCATGATTGAACTGTTTGAAGCGCTGGGCGCCATCGACCTGCTGGGCTGGGTCGGCTCAGTGCTGGCGATCATCGGCACCTTGTTGCTTGCGCTCAACTGCGACTACTCCCGGTATGGATTTGCGAGCAACTTGCTGGCGAGCGCTTGTCTCGTGGGTTATGCCGCGTGGAACAACACCCCGCCGATTCTGATGTTGAATGGGGTCATGGTCGTCGTAAGTATCGTGGGCCTCCTGCGATGGTTCGGCCCACAACGGCGACTGAAGCGTTGGCAGCGCATCGACTTCTCTGGGCGGCGCTTCGAGCAAATGCTCGCCAACGCGCGCGCAAGACAAGGGCTCTAGCGCTTTGCTCGCCTCCAGCCCGTGAGTGACACCGAGGCCCCTACGACGTAGGGGCCTCGCCATGAGGCAGACCTACGTAGATCGTGAGCGGCCTCCACGGAGGATCGGTCGGAAGGTCAGGGCCGCGCCGATCCGATCGAGCGTCGCTGTCGCATTCGAAGGACCCTCCTCTCATCGGTCCTGGCGGGCGGTCGTCGCGGCTCGATAGGTACAGATTGACGCGCAGAAAGTCATCGCTGCTGGCTACGTCCCAATGGTCATCGAACTCCTGGGCTGCACGGACGGGCCGCGCCTCTTTGCAAACAACAACACTTCGTCCGAGGGTCCCGATTCTCGAAGCGATGCTTAGAAAATCGCAGATGTGAAATGCCACGCTGAAGCTCTCAATCAGCTGGGGGCCGGTAAGGATGGCTCGGCGATGTCATTGCGCCGGCCGAGGCGCTCTCAGCAAGCGTTGACCTTTTGAGAGTGAAATCGGCAGAAGGCCATGGAGCACGAGGACTCGGCACCACAATCGAGCGACGCGATATCGGTCGCCTCAAGTTCGCCGGTTGCAGATCGACGCACTCACCGTAACGTGACCGAAAGAAACAGTTGGGTTAACTGCACCCGTTGAGGATCGCTCATGTTCCGTCGAGTGGTGTGTTCAAGCTGCGGCCAGACGCACCGGACCGATGTCCTGGCGTTGTCGTTCCGGCTGCCGGATCCGGTGTTGCACGTATGGCTGCAACGACGACGCTGTCGCATCACCTCCGAGACCGTCATTCTGGACCAGACCCGTTACTTCATCCGAGGATTGCTGCCCCTGCCCGTCAAACCCGGCGATCGCACGTACTTCATCGGCGTCTGGGCGGAACTGCCGCCCGAGGTGTTCCAGCGGATCATGGAAGTCTGGAACGATGATGCGCAAGCCTCGGCGCCGGGCATGCCTGGCGAGCTCGCCAATGCGTTACCCTTTCATGAGAACACGCTGGGGCTGCGACTGAGGCTTCAGCTGACCGGCCCGAACACCCGTCCCGACTTCGCGCTCGTCCCCGTGGAACATACGCTCTTCGCCGAACAGGCATTAGGCATCGATGCGCATCGGGCGCATGAGTACTCGAGTTGGCGACATCACAAGCCGGCAGACACGCTTGAGCCACCGGTCTCGACTCCTGCATCGACCGGTACCGCTGCTCCCCGGCCCGCCTTTGCATTGAGCGGATCGGAGAGCAGGGACAGCAGGCGTCGTTTGAAACACCGATCCGCGGCCGAGCCGGACGCAAGCGGCGCGTCGACGACGTGATACAGCGGCTCCGCCTGCATCTCCATCGGTG
>NZ_JAEUPY010000359.1 GCF_016790065.1 Steroidobacter sp. | reverse complement strand
ATCAGCTGAAAATATTCGGTGCGGAAATCCCAGCCCGGCAACGACCCTTGCGGACTGATCGGTCCGTGGCCGAAGCATTCACGCACGCCCGCCCATGACGCTGGCTTTCGTGGCGGCATGAATCGATTGCTGCCGGCGGTCGAAGCGCCGTAAGGAATGCCTCGGAACTCGACGACTGGGCCATCGACGATGCCTTGCACCTTGCCGCTCGCGGTCTCGACGGTACGAAACATCGAGTTCGACGCGCTCCGTTGTGGCTGCGACGCCTGTGCCTGCATCGTGGCACTCGCCGCCGCGACACTCGCAGTCGCCACTAGAAACTCGCGCCGAGTCAGCGACGCCCCCGTCTGATCGTTTTTGATTTCGTGCTTGGACATCAGCACAAAATATAGGCCACCCCCGAGCGCGCCAAGCCGCCGGCCCGCGCCCTGGCCCGAATTGCGGGGTTGGTTAACTCAAATGTGTGCTGCGAAGAAGAATTTGCAATCGCGCGGAAAAAACTGCACTTGGCGCGAGCGTCGCTCCCGCCGCAGCTTGGCTCTGGCCATCGCCCGCGCGACCTGCTGGTTGGCATAGAACCTGCTCACGTCTGGGGTTGCCCCAGTAGCAAGAGCGATGACATGGATCTGCCCCGTATCTGCATCGTCTCGGAAATATTCCATCCCGAGGACCAGGGCGGCCAAGGCAAGCAGGCATTCGAACTGGCGCGGCAGCTGTTCCGGCAAGGCCTGCAGGTTCGCGTCGTGACGCGTCGCAACTTCGAGGGCTCTTGCCGGCACGAAACCATCGACGGCATCGACATCACCCGCCTGCCACCATCGGGATTACTCAAGGGCCTGGGCTGGGCCGCGATCCCGCGCACCTTGTACTTCCTCACTGGCCTGTTCTGGCACTTGATCCGCAAGCGCGCGGCCTACGACATCTTGTTCGTGCAAGGAGTCAAAGGCGTATTGATTCCGACCTTCGCGGCCACTGCACTTTGCCGCAAGGCCTATGTCATCAAAATCGACGCCATCAACGAACTCGAACATGCGCTGACGCCGGAAAGTCTGGCACGCATGGGCTTGAGCCGAACCTCATTCGTCGCCCGCCTCTGGTCTCGCACTAGAGATCTATTACTCGGCCGAGCCGCTGCCGTCGTCGCCATCTCCACGCAAATCGAAGCGGAGCTACGGCGGCGATTTGGATCCACGCTCACCGTGGTTCGAGTGCCCAACGGCGTTTCACTGAACGCACGAGTGTTAGGGCGTGACAAAGCTGAACTGCGTCGTGAGCTCGGCCTGCCGGAAGGTGACATCGCGATCTACACCGGCCGACTGTCGCGAGCCAAAGGCCTTTCGACATTGATCGAGGCTTGGACACCCATCGCGCGACGTCACGAGCAAGCGCAGTTAGTGCTGGTGGGTGGTGGCGATCGCTCTTTCGACAACTGCGAGGATGATCTGCGAAGTCAGGTTGCCGCGGCCGGCTTGCAATCCCGAGTGTTATTCGTCGGCGCCGTGCCCGATGTGACTGCTTACCTCGCAGCCAGCGATCTATTCATCCAATGCAGCGAGAGCGAAGGCTTCGGCATGTCGCTCATCGAAGCCATGGCCGCCGGGCTACCGAGCATTTCTACGCCCGTCGGCATCGCGCCTGAAGTGCTGGTGACCGAACGAAATGGCTGGCTCATTCCGATTGGCGATGTGCCTGCGATAACCGCAACCCTCGAACAGGTGTTCGCGGCACGCTCGCAATGGCACGCGATGGGTAAGCAAGCTCGGTCGACCGTCGCCTCCAAATACGACTTCCCCATCGTCGCCACTCGCTACATCGAGCTCTACATTCAGCTTCTCGGTAGTCGTGGCAAGAGCGACGGTCATCCCTGGAAACTGGTGCGCCCTCATTCCGACGTGCCGCTGGCCGATGCCAAACACCGCTGGGACACCGAGCTGCTCGAATACACCCACGACGCCATCATCATTTGGGAAATGGATGGCGGCGGCATTTTGTATTGGAATCGAGCGGCCGAGCAGCTGTATGGCTACCCCCGATCCGAAGCGCTGAAGCGCGTCACGCACCAGTTGTTGAAAACACAGCTCGCCGGCGGCGTGAGCAATTTGGAAGGAACACTGGCGCGATTTGGTGTCTGGGTTGGCGAGCTGCGTCATCAAGCCCGCGACGGTCGCGAAGTCGTGGTGGATGCCCGCCTCGCCGTGCTAGCTCAACACAGCGGCCGATGGCTAGTGCTCGAAGTGAACCGCGATGTGACCGATGCGAAGCGCGCGCAGTCGGAACGAGACGCTGCCGAACGCCAGCTAGCGGAATGGCATGACTCGCACACTCCGCTAGCGACTCCAGATCGAACTCAATCGAGTCAGCGCTGAACTGTCGACGACGATAGCGGCGAACCCGCCGACGCCGGCACCACCGGCAGCTCGATGTAAGACGCCTCTCGTCCGCCGCGATGAATGCCGAGAGTCGGCACCACATTGCTCGCTGCATCCGGGCGATTCTCCGGCGACAACGCGGGATGCAGCTCAAAGGTCGGCCAGTCAGCAGCGGCAATAGCCAAGCGAATCGAATGCCCTTTCCGGAAGCGCCAGGCAGTGGGATATAGCGCGGTACGAATCTGCGCTACGCGGCCGCCGGCGAATACTTTGGGATCGTAGTCAGCCTGGTTGAAGCCGTGCCACGGCAGCTCCGGCTTCACATCGATACCGGATTTACCGGGAATGATCTGGTCGTTGTCGCGCAGATATTTGAAGCCGGCGCGATGCTGATACTCGGTCACCAGAATAGCGGTGCCGTCGGGCGCCACATCTTCGAGATAGAAAAAGAAGTCGCCGTCGTCCGCGGTGGACGAGGCCCACAGCTGCACGATGGGATGGCCGATGACGTCGGTGTCTGCTTGCAACGGCGCGCTCGTATAGACCAACGCCTTGCGATCCTGCTCGGTGCGATTCGGCGGCCCCTCGGGCAGGCCATACATGAACTGTCGATTGCGCAGGAACACCGGGCTGGTCGGCTCGGCGCGCGGTACACGTCGATTCACTTCGGCAATGGATGAAGTATCGAGCGTCGGCGGCCATCCCGACTGATGGCTGAAATCGGCCTTGTATGAATCCTTGCCACGCGCAGCAGTCTTCAACTCTGACGTGAGCGCGTTGGCGCGGTCCAGATAAAAACGCGTCGCTTGCTGTTCGGCCAACGGCCACTGCGGCTGTTTGCGCCAGCCGCCATTCGCGACGAACATCGTCAACGCGGGTTCGCGCTCGATGCCGTTGTCGACGCCTTTCAACCAGCGATCGAACCATTGCAACGTCAGCGCCGAGGTTGGATCCGGCGTGGTCTCGATGGTCTTGGCGAACGCCGGTGAGATGCCCTGGTGATAGGTCGGCGTCGCCAGCAACTTGGTGACGTTGCTCGACGCCAAGCTCGACTGCAGTTCGAACACCGAACGCACGAACGGATCGAACCAACCTGCCTGGAAAAAGATGGGAATGCCTGAGTCGCGAATCTCCGGCACCCAGGCCCAATTGAGCCCCGGCGCGGTCAGCCCATCGCCAGGTCGCGGTGCGTCGCGAAATCGCGCGGCGCTGGTGAGACTGAAACCGTCGTAAGAGCCAGGCGCGCCGCCAGGATGTGCCTGATGCTGGAGAATCGCGCTGAGATAATAATGATGCTGACGCTTCACACCGTCGGCATAACGCGGCTCCGGCCCCTTCCAGATCGGCCAGGCATAGTCATCGTAAAACCAACCGTTGCCGTTCAGATCGACCGGTACTTCATCGAGCAAGTCGCCGTCACCGTCCTCATCGATCACCGGCGGCGCCGACGACAGCGGGAACGCGGGAAACGACGAGCCGCGATTCAAATGAAAGGTCAACCCCGACCAGGTTTGCATGAAGGCATAGGAAAACACGCCGCCCGGATGGGTCTTGAACGCATCCCAGCCTGGGTTCTTGGGCACGATGGTCTTGAGCGCGGCCGGCTTCATCGAGGCCACCGCCAATTGCGACCAGCCTTCGTAGGAGCCGCCCATCATTCCCACATTGCCGTTCGACCAAGGCTGTGCGGCGATCCAGTCGACCAGCGCTTTGCCATCCTGGCGTAGCACGTCGCTCATCTGATTCATCCAACCTTCCGAGGCGCCGGTGCCACGCATGTCGGCTGCGACCATCGCGTAGCCGTGCTGAACGAAGACGCCCGGTGTCTTACCTTGCGGCAGCGGGCCGACCGG
>NZ_JAEUPY010000709.1 GCF_016790065.1 Steroidobacter sp. | reverse complement strand
CTGCACGCGATCGTAAGCGGCACGAGGCTCTTCGCACAGCACGCTGATCTCAAACTCGCTCGCTTCGGCCGCGAGCCGCTCCAGCAGTCGGTGTCCGACCATGCCGTTTCCGATCACGACTAACTTGTTTGCTGACATCTTGCACCCCGGGCGATGGCGCAGCGGCCGGGCACGAGGGTGCGACGGTGCTGGGCATCGAGTTCGTTTGCTTGGGGTTGGTGGGACAGCGAGCTGCGAGGACTGGCAGTCGCTGGTGCTGCGCCCATCATTGGAGCAGCCAAGATGACTTCGATGCTGCAAACGTTATGCCACGCGCGAACAGAGCGAATCCCGGCAATTTCGTCAGCGGATGTGTGCTCGATTGCTCACATGTGGTGCGTGCGCCGCTCGTGGCGTGTTTAAAGTGGTGCGCGCGGCGCACGCATCTCCATAGTGCAAGTGACGCTGCATGGGCTACATGCAGTGGCACAGGCATTGCACTCCTGTTTAGCCGATGCCCGAAACCAGGCCCAAAAGCGATCTGTCCGTGCGCGTGTTGATCGTCGATCAGAACGTCATGCGCGCCAGCATTCTAGAAGAAGGCCTGCGAGAAGCCGGCTATCTCAATGTGACGGTGCTGCGTGAGATGCATAACCTCATGCGACGTATCGTCGAGCTCGATCCCGAAGTCATTTGTATCGACCTGGAGAATCCCAATCGCGACGTGTTGGAACAGATGTTCCAGGTGTCGCGGGTGGTGCGCCGGCCGATCGCCATGTTCGTGGATCGTTCCGACACCGACATGATCGAGGCGGCGGTGGACGCCGGTGTGGGCTCGTATGTCGTCGACGGTCTGAAGAAGGAGCGCGTGAAGGCCGTGCTCGACATGGCGATCAGCCGCTTCAACGCCTTCAACAAACTGCGCGAAGAGCTGGACAGTGCCCGCCAAGCTTTGGATGAGCGCAAGGTGGTCGAGCGCGCCAAGGGCATTCTGATGAAACGAGGGATGAGCGAGGAGGCCGCGTATGCATTGTTGCGTAAAGCGGCCATGAACGAAAACCGCCGCCTCAGCGAGGTGGCGCAAAGCGTCGTGACGGCGTCGAGCCTGTTCAAATGAACGATGTGACTACAGTCGTCGGATTCATTCCGCTGATGGACTGCGCGCCGCTGGCGGTCGCGGTCGAGAAGGGTTTCGCAGCCGAGGAGGGGCTGGACTTGCGTCTGGTCCGCGAAACCTCCTGGGCCAACATTCGAGATCGGGTGGTCGTCGGTCACTTCGATGCCGCCCACATGCTCGGCCCGATGGCGATTGCTTCTACTTTAGGTGTCGGCCATCTCAAAGTGCCGATGGCAGCGCCGCTGTCGCTGGGGCTGGGCGGCAATGCCATTACCGTTTCGCTCCGCGTTTGGGAATTGATGATGGCGGAGGGCGCGACGCTGTCCGCCCATCCTCGTGCGCTTGGCGAAGCGTTGAGGAAGGTGGTTCAAGCACGTGAACGTGCGCAGAAGCCGCCGTTCACGTTTGCGATGGTGTATCCGTTCTCGGCTCATAACTATGAGCTGCGCTATTGGCTCGCGGCCTCTGGCATCGATCCGGACCGCGACGTGCGGTTGATCGTCATCCCGCCGCCGTTGTTGGTGGATGCCATGCGTGAAGGACAGATCGACGGCTTTTGCGTCGGCGAACCATGGAACAGTCTGGCGGT
>NZ_JAEUPY010000318.1 GCF_016790065.1 Steroidobacter sp. | reverse complement strand
GTGATCTCGCCACCGGCAATGCGCGGCACGACTGAGTACGTGCCGTCCTTCTGCATGTTGGCGAGGTAATAGTCATTGGTGTCCTGGAGCGTGGCCTTGTCGCGCTTCAGCACGAACTCATTCCAGCACGAGGCCAGGATCGACGCGATGGTGGGTTTGCAGATATCGCAGCCCATGCCTCGGCCATGCTTCTCCAGGACATCGCCGAACGTTTTGAGCTGCCCGACCCGCACGAGATGAAACAGCTGTTGACGCGAGAAGCGGAAGTGCTCGCAAAGGTGGTTGTTGACCGCAACGCCTCGGCTCGCCAGTTCAGCTTTGAGGATTTGCGTCACCAGCGTGGTGCAGCCTCCGCACGAAGTGGCCGCTTTGGTTGCTGACTTGAGCGCACCGATGGTCGTGCAGCCGGCTTCGACGGCTGAACAGATCGCGCCTTTGCTGACGTTATTGCAGGAGCAGATCTGCGCGCTGGCCGGTAGGCCTGCAACACCGGCGCGTTTGGGTTGTTCGCCGCCGCCAAAGTTGGGAACGATCAGCTCTTCGGGATTGGCGGGCAACGCCGTGCCGTCCAACATCATTTGCAGCCAGATGCCGTAGTCGTCTGCGTCGCCGACCAGAATGCCGCCGAGCAGTTTGCTGCCGTCGTCGCTGACCACCAGCTTCTTGTAGACCTGACGGCGCTCATCGACGAACGCATAGGCTCGCGAGTTGCTGGCCGAGCAGTGCGCATCACCCAGCGATGCTACGTCGACGCCGAGCAGCTTGAGCTTGGTGCTCATGTCCGCGCCGGTGAATGCAGGCGTGGTCGTGTCCTGCAGGCGGGCGGCGCAAACATTGGCCATCTGATAGCCAGGCGCGACTAAGCCATACAGCTTGCCATTCCACAACGCGCATTCGCCAATGGCGAAAATGTTTGGGTCGGATGTACGGCAGTCGTCGTCGATGACGATGCCACCGCGTTCGCCGACGGTGAGGCCGCACGCGCGGGCCAATTCATCGCGCGGCCGGATGCCAGCCGAGAACACGACGATGTCGGCTTCGAGCGAACTGCCGTCGGCGAACTGCAAGCGCTGGCGGCAGTGTTCACCATCGACGATGGCGGTGGTGCTCTTGCCGGTGTGAATGCCGACGTCCAGTTCAGAGATCTTTTGTCGCAGCACTCGGCCGCCGACGTCGTCGACTTGGACGGCCATCAAGCGCGGCGCGAACTCTACGACGTGGGTTTTCAATCCGAGGTCGCGAAGTGCTTTGGCGGCTTCGAGACCGAGCAAACCGCCACCGATGACTACGCCGACTTTGCTTTCCTGGGCGCGCGCGCGAATGGCTTCGAGATCTTCGAGGGTGCGATAGACGAAGCAGCCGGGCCGCTCGCGACCTTGAATGGGCGGCACGAATGGAGCGGAGCCGGTGGCGAGCACCAGCCGGTCGTAAGGCAATGTTTGACCTTGCGCCGTGCGTACACAGCGAGCCTCGCGGTCGATGCCGATTGCTTTGTCGTTCAGATGCAGCGCGATGTCGTTGCGCTCGAAGAACGCTTCACTGATCAGCGACAGGTCCGCCGCGCTCTTGCCGCTGAAAAAGCTGGTGAGCTGCACGCGATCGTAAGCGGCACGCGGCTCTTCGCACAGCACGCTGATTTCAAACTCGCTCGCTT
>NZ_JAEUPY010000299.1 GCF_016790065.1 Steroidobacter sp. | reverse complement strand
CGCCCTGCTCGTCGCGAACGAGTGGAGAGTGACGAATGAAGCGCACGGTTCTAATCATGGCCGGCGGAACGGGCGGACATGTGTTTCCGGCGCTGGCGGCTGCTCGTGTGCTACGCGAACGCGGCTTCGAGCCTGTGTGGCTGGGCACACGCAAAGGATTGGAAGCTAAGCTGGTACCGCCGGCCCAAATCGAAATCGAGTGGATTTCGATGAGCGGCTTGCGTGGCAAAGGTGCGGCGACGTTGTTGCTCGCGCCCTTCAAAGTCGTGCAATCGATCTGGCAGAGCTTGCAGGTGATCCGCAAACGCAACCCGGCCGTCGTGCTCGGCTGTGGCGGTTTCGTCGCGGGCCCTGGTGGTGTCGCTGCGTGGCTCACGCGTCGGCCGCTGGTCATTCACGAACAGAACGCTGTCGCGGGCATGACCAATCGCATGTTGGCGAAACTCGCGCGGCGCGTGCTCGAAGCATTTCCGAAGAGCTTCCCGTCCGGCACGCACGCCGAGCAGGTGGGCAATCCGGTGCGACGTGAGATCGCAAGCATCGCTTCGCCCGAACAGCGCTTCGCTGGCCGCGAAGGGCCGATTCGCTTGCTCATCATCGGCGGCAGCCAAGGCGCGATGAAACTGAACGCGACCGTGCCGGCCGCGCTTGCGACCATCGATGCGGCATCTCGTCCCGTCGTGATTCATCAAGCGGGCGAGCGTCATCTTGCGACGGTGCGCGAAACGTATGAAAAGCACGGTGTGCAGGCTGACATTCGCGCCTTCATTACCGACATGGCGGAAGCGTACAGCTGGGCCGATGTGGTCGTGTGCCGTTCCGGCGCGATGACCGTGTCCGAGTTGGCGGCTGCCGGCTTGCCGGCCATCTTCGTGCCGTTCGCCGCGGCCGTCGACGATCATCAAACATTGAACGCAAAGTTTCTGGTGGATGCGCAGGCCGGCATTTCGATTGCCGAGCGCGACCTCACGCCGGAACGTCTCGCGCAGGAGTTGAAGAAATTGTTGAGTGGTGGACGTGAGCAACTGAAGGCGATGGCGCTACGCGCCCGCTCGGTTGCCATCACCGATGCCGACGTGCGTCTCGCCGACGCGTGTGTGGCTGCTGCGGGAGGTGTCGCATGATCGATCGCATGCGTCGCATCCATCGCATTCATTTCGTCGGTATCGGCGGCAGCGGCATGGGCGGCATTGCCGAGGTGCTGTTGAACCTGGGCTACGAGGTTCAAGGCAGCGACTTGAAGCCGAACGCGGTCACGCAGCGGCTGGCCAAGCTCGGCGCCAAGATCAAGTTCGGCCACTCGGCGGACAACGTCGGTCAGGCCGATGTGTTGGTGGTCTCGACAGCGGTGCAGTCGGACAACCCGGAAGTGGTCGAAGCCAAGTCGCGTCGTGTGCCCATCGTGCAGCGAGCCGAGATGCTCGGCGAGTTGATGCGTTTCCGTTACGCCATCGCGGTGGCCGGCACTCACGGCAAGACCACGACCACCAGCATGGTGGCGTCCATCCTGGCCGAAGGCGGGCTCGATCCCACGTTCGTGATCGGCGGCCGCTTGAAGAGCGCCGACAGCAACGCGCGCCTGGGCACCGGCAAATATCTGGTCGCCGAGGCGGATGAGAGCGACGCGTCGTTCATGCACCTGCAAGCCATGATCGCCATCGTCACCAACGTGGACAACGATCATCTCGGCACGCATGACGGCGACTTCGAACGCTTGAAACAAAGCTTTGTCGACTTCCTGCACAACTTGCCGTTCTACGGCTTGGCCGTGGTGTGCGCGGACGATCCGGTCGCGAAGAGCTTGTTGCCGCGGATCAATCGTCCGTTCGTGACTTATGGCATCGATAGCGAAGACGCTGACATCCGCGCCGTGAACATCCAGCGCGAAGGGGTGCAGACTCGTTTCGACGTGGAGCGTCGCGGCTCCAGTCACAAGCTGTCGGTGCAATTGAACCTGCCGGGCCGGCACAACGTGCTGAACTCGCTGGCGGCGATTGCGGTGGCGAATGAACTGGAAGTGCGCGATGTGGCCATTCAAGCCGCGCTGACTTCGTTCCACGGTGTCGACCGTCGCTTGCAACAGTACGGCGATGTGCAGACCTCGGCCGGCAAGGTCACCATCATCGACGACTACGGTCATCACCCGACCGAACTGGCGGCGACGCTGGAGGCCATCCGTCAGGGTTGGCCGAATCGCCGCGTGCTGCTCGCGTTCCAGCCGCATCGATATTCCCGAACTCGGGATCTGCTCGACGACTTCGCGCGCGTGTTGTCGGCCAACGCCGATGCATTGATCGTGACCGAAGTTTACGCGGCGGGCGAAGCACCGATTGCAGGCGCAGACGGCAAAGCGATCTGTCGCGCTGTGCGCTCTCATGGTCGCGTCGAGCCGGTGTTCGTCGAGAAGATCGACGAGTTGCCGCGGGCGTTGATTCAGATCGCACGCGATGGCGATGTGATCGTGACCATGGGGGCCGGCAGCATCGGCGCGCTGGCGCCGGAGTTGTCGGGTGCGTTGACGACGTTGTCCGCCGAGCGGAGGCAGCCTTGAACGCGCTGTCGCTGCCGCCGGATTTCGACGCGCGAGTGAAGCGCGACGAACTCATGTCGAAGCACACGTCCTGGCACGTGGGCGGTCCGGCGGATTTGTTTTTCTCGCCGCTCGACGTGACCGATGTCTCTGGCTTCCTGCAAGGCCTCGAGCCTGGCACGCCGGTGATGTGGATCGGCCTGGGCAGCAACTTGTTGGTTCGCGACGGCGGCATTCGCGGCGCGGTGATCGAGACGCACGGCATCTTCGATGAGCTCGAACGTCGCGGTGACAACGAGGTGTGGTGTGGCAGCGGCGTGGCGTGCGCCAAGCTCGCCAAACAATGCATCAAGTGGGGTCTCGGCCCTGCTGAGTTCTTCGCCGGCATTCCGGGCACGCTCGGCGGCGCATTGGCGATGAACGCCGGCGCTTTCGGTGGCGAGACTTGGAAGCATGTCGTGTCAGTCGCGACGATCGATCGCAATGGTGTGCGTCACGAACGACCGGCATCTGACTACACGGTGGGCTATCGCCACGTGTCGGGCCCGAAGGACGAATGGTTTCTCGGCGCGCTGCTGCGTTTCGAGCTGCGCCCCGGCGTGAGTAACGACGACATCCGTGCACTGCTGGCGAAGCGTAAAGCGACGCAGCCGATTCAGGAGTGGTCGTGCGGTTCAGTGTTCACCAATCCGCCCGGCGATCACGCGGCGCGCTTGGTTGAGGCCTGCGGCTTGAAAGGTTTTCGCATCGGCGGCGCGCGAGTGTCCGAGATGCACGCGAACTTCATCGTCAACGACGGCACGGCGACGGCCGACGATATCGAAACGTTGATCCGTCACGTGCAACAGACGGTGGAACAAAAGCATGGTGTGCGACTCAACACTGAGGTGCGCATCGTGGGCGAGGTGAGTCATGGCTGAAACAAACAAGATCGGACCAAAGCGCGTCGTTAACGCGAAAGATTTCGGTCGGGTCGCAGTGCTGATGGGCGGCACATCGAGCGAGCGTGAAGTGTCGCTGGATAGCGGCAGCAATTGTCTGGATGCGCTTCAGCGTCAGGGCGTCGATGCATACAAGGTCGATGGCATCGCTGCGCTGGTCGATGAAGTGGTGAAGAAGCGTTGCAATCGCGTGTTCAACATCCTGCACGGTCATGCCGGCGGTGGAGAGGACGGCATTCTGCAAGGTTTGTTGGAAGCCTTCAGCATTCCTTACACCGGCTCGGACGTGCTGGGCTCGGCGCTGTCGATGGACAAGATCCGCACCAAGCAGGTGTGGCTGTCGCTCGGCTTGTCGACGCCGCGTTATGCGCGCCTGGCTCGTAACAGCGATGTCGAAAAGGCAGCACGTGATCTCGGCTTGCCAGTGATCGTGAAGCCGGCATGCGAAGGCTCGAGCGTCGGCGTCACTCGCGTGTTCAAGGAATCCGATCTGCCGAACGCCGTTGCGTTGGCGGCGCGCTATCAGGGCGAAATGTTGATGGAGCAGCTCATTGAAGGTTCGGAGCTGACGGTCGCTGTGCTGGGTGACGTGGCGCTGCCGAGCATTCGTATCGTGCCGGCTGGCGAGTACTACGACTATCACGCCAAGTACAAAGCCGAAGACACCCAATACATCTGCCCGGGCCTCGAAGGCGCTGCTGAGCTGGAAATTCGTGCGCTGGCGCTCGAAGCATTCCGCACCGCTGGCTGCTACGGCTGGGGCCGCGTCGACGTCATGCGCGATCGCAACGGCAAGAACTATTTGCTGGAAGTGAACACCGCGCCCGGCATGACCAGCCATTCGCTGGTGCCCAAGGCCGCGAAAGTGTTCGGCATCGAGTTCGACGAGTTGGTGTGGCGCGTGTTGGAAACCAGCCTGCCGCGTGCCGGTCAAGGAGCGCCCCGCTCATGATGGGCACACGCAAGCGCAATCGTCGCAAAGGTGCGGGCGAGCAGTTCGAGCTGCTCGGCCGGCTGCAACCTTGGGTCGCATCGTTGACCGAAGGTGGCTTGCGTCCTGTGCTTGGCGTGGTGGCGCTGATGGTGGGCATCAGCGTGATGGTGTGGGGCTTGGTGGTGTCGTTCGATCGGCCGATTGGCAAGGTCGAAGTCGGTGGGCAATTTCAGCGCGTCGCGCCGTTGCAGATCGAAGAAGTGGTCGCGCCGTTTCGCGGTTCAGGTTTTCTGTCCGTGGATCTGGATGCGATGCGCGCCGCTTTGGAAACCATTCCTTGGGTGGATCGCGCTCGGGTCGAGCGCAAATGGCCCAACGGCGTGCGTGTGTTCATCACTGAACATGTCGCAGCGGCGCGTTGGGGCGCGTCCGGTTTGATGAACACGCGAGGCGAATTGTTTTTGAGCGACGCGCGGCACATTCCTCAAGAGTTGCCGCAGCTGAATGGTCCTCCGGGTACGGAAGGCCAGGTCGCGAAGCTTTATCTCGAATCGTATCCGCGCCTGTTGGGTGTGGGTATGCGCTTGAGCAAGGTCGAATTGGATGCGCGCGGTGCGTGGCAGTTGACGCTGGGTAACGGCGTCATCGTGCGACTCGGTCGTCAGGACGTGCCGTCGCGTTTGGAAAGGTTTATCGCTGTAGCGAGCCCGGTCGTCGCGGCCCGTGCAGCCGAAGTCAGTTATGTAGATCTTCGTTACAGCAACGGTTTTTCGGTTGGCTGGAACGTCCCTACCCGCGTCGCTCGCGACGCCGAGGAATCTCGAGCCGATGGCTAGGAAGAATGACCGCAATTTGATTGTCGGCCTCGACATCGGCACCTCCAAGGTGGTGGCCATCGTGGGCGAGGTCAACCACGAAGGTCGCATCGAGGTGGTGGGCTTGGGCTCGCACCCGTCGCGCGGACTGAAGCGTGGCGTGGTGGTGAACATCGAGTCGACAGTGCAGTCCATTCAGCGCGCGGTGGAAGAAGCCGAGCTGATGGCTGGCTGCGAGATTCACTCGGTGTACGCCGGCATCGCCGGCAGTCACGTCCGCAGCCTGAACTCGCACGGCATCGTGGCGATTCGGAACAAAGAAGTGACCGCCGAAGACGTGGATCGCGTGATCGACGCGGCCCGCGCCGTGGCGATTCCGGCCGACCAAAAAATTCTGCACATCCTGCCGCAGGAATTTTTGATCGACAGCCAGGAAGGCATTCGCGAACCCATCGGCATGTCGGGTGTGCGTCTGGAAGCGAAGGTGCACATCGTGACCGGCGCCGAGAGCGCGGCACAGAACATCGTCAAGTGCGTGCAGCGTTGCGGCCTGGCGGTGGAAGACGTGGTGCTGGAACAGCTTGCGTCGAGCTACTCGGTGCTGGCGGACGACGAAAAGGAGTTGGGTGTGTGCTTGGTGGACATCGGCGGCGGCACGACCGATCTCGCGGTGTTCTCGGGCGGCGCGATTCGGCACACCGCGGTGATTCCGATTGCCGGCGATCAGGTGACCAACGACATCGCGGTGAGTCTGCGCACGCCGACCCATCACGCTGAAGAGATCAAGATGAAGTTTGCTTGCGCGTTGTCGCAGCTGGCGAACTCGGACGAGACCATCGAAGTGCCGAGCGTGGGCGATCGTCCGCCGCGCCGGCTGGCGAGACAGACGCTCGCAGAAGTGGTCGAGCCGCGGTACGAAGAATTGTTTGCTCTGGTGCGCGAAGAGTTGCGGCGCTCCGGCTTCGAAGAAGTCATCGCTGCGGGCGTGGTGTTGACCGGCGGCAGCGCCAAGATGGAAGGCGCAGTGGAGCTGGCCGAAGAAGTGTTTCACATGCCGGTGCGCCTGGGCGTGCCGCAACACATCACCGGCTTGGTGGATGTGGTGAGTAATCCGATTCATTCCACCGGCGTCGGCTTATTGCTGTATGGCCGGGAGAATTATTTGCGTGGACGTCGCGATATGCCGTTGAGCGGCAACGTGCGCGGTACGTTCGATCGTATGAAAGCTTGGTTTCAAGGAAATTTTTGACGACTTGAGACGAGACGCCATGGAGCAGGCCAAAAGAAGGGATGACTGGGGAAAAAGGTGGGACATGCGGCGGGCCTCTGAACCGGCCGTATGTCGAGTTGAAATTTGATTTGTCTCGCTGACATTGAGGGGACTAACGATGTTTGTACTTGCTGATACAGAAAACCAAGGCGCGGTCATTAAAGTGATTGGCGTCGGCGGCGGCGGCGGAAACGCGGTCGCTCACATGATCCAGGCCGGTATCGAAGGCGTGGATTTCATTTGCATCAATACCGACGCGCAAGCGTTGAAACATTCCAAGGTGAAAGTCGGTCTGCAGATCGGCTGCAACATCACCAAGGGCTTGGGCGCGGGCGCCGATCCGGAAGTGGGCCGTCAGGCCG
>NZ_JAEUPY010000296.1 GCF_016790065.1 Steroidobacter sp. | reverse complement strand
AACGTGCGCACGTCGCCCGTTCGCAGATCCGCCAGCTGAATCGACCACGGGATACTTTCCATGCGTGGCGTAAAGCGATAGCTCTGCGCTTCTTCGGGCACACGCACAAAAGCTAGATACCGACTGTTCGGCGACCAAGCCGGCAACTGATCGCTTTCCAACGATGCGCCGAAATAGCGAAGCTCGCGCGAGCTGATGTCGAACGTGCCGACGAAGCTGTGCGTGCCACGCATGCTGACGAAGGCCAACTGCCGTCCATCCGGCGACCACGCGAGCTGCGCAGCCGAACCTCGGATGGTGAACAATCGCTCGGGATTCGCCGCCGCGGTTGCCAGCTTCAGGCCCCAGACTTCTTTGCCCGAGGTCCAGACCAACTGCTGACCGTTCGGCGAGAACGCGGGATTACCCAGCGTCGACGTCGGCCCACCAGCGACTCGCCGAGCTGCTGTGTCACCGGTCGTCGGCACCAGCCACAACACGCGCTCCTGCGGATCAGGCAGGTCCAGCGGATTGTTTACTTCACCTTGCCCGTTCGGCGTCGTGCCGCGCACGTAAGCAACCAAGCTCGCGTCCGGTGACAACGTCACTGCTGTCAGCGGCAAGCCGTCGTCCTCGTAACGCTGAAGCAACCGACGCTCGGAGCCGCGTGCAATCCACAGACTCTGGCGCCCCGCTTGGCGTTCCACCCAAGCAACCGCAGGTACAGTGTCCGCCGCAGTAATTTGTGAAGGCGTGGGCAGTAAATCGAAGTAACGATTCACCGCATCGTCCACCGGCGTCGCCGCCGCCGCGACCGTCCCCCAACCCACCAATAGCGCACCCAAAAGCGCCGCCGTCTTGCGCATCGACTTCTCCGTTGAAGCAGATAGAGCCGGCTACTGTGGAGCTTTATGGGCGCGACGCTTTCCGAAATCGATCCGAGAATGTGCAATTCGGATCACAGCGCCTGAATCGCGCCGTTCTTGATCACCAGCTCGATCGACTCGGCGTGCTCGATGACGGCAGTACCGGAAACATACGAGCCGCTCAGACCGCTGCTGTAGCCTGCGTCAGCGCCGCCTCGTGCACCAATATCTCGGCCTCGAACCAAGCATCGAGCGAAGCGGCGATCAGTACCCTACGGCCTTGCCCCGCTCATTGCGGCCATCGCTGGCGCCGAGCCGTTGGCCGGTGGCTAGATCGATCTGAATACATTCACCGTCGCCGCCCAGACCGAAGGCGATGGTGTGGCCGCGACCTTCCAGCAGCTTGATGGTGTCCGGCGAAAAACGATTACGTTCCATCTGGATCCGATCCGGCAACCACTGATGATGGAAGCGCGGCGCATTCACCGCCTGTTGGATGTCGAGTCCGAAATCCACCACACCGACCAGAATGTTCGCCACCGTGGTGATGATGGTCGGGCCGCCGGGCGAGCCCAGCACCAGCCACAGCTTGCCGTCCTTGAGCACGATGGTGGGCGACATGGCCGACAACGGACGCTTGTTGGGGCCGACCAGATTGGCGTCGCTTTGAACCAAGCCGAACATGTTGGGCACGCCGGCTTTGGCCGAGAAGTCATCCATCTCGTTGTTGAGCAAAAAGCCCAGAGACCCGATTGTGACCCGCGAGCCGTACATGCTGTTCAGCGTGGTGGTGACGGCAACGGCATTGCCCTCTTTATCCACCACTGAATAATGAGTGGTCTGAGTGGGCTCGGGGCCCGCGGCCTTCACCGGCTTTTTATTCGCGTAGTCGGTCAGGGCTTTCGACACGACCGGCCGCTCCAATCGCGACGAGGCAGTAGCGCGCTCAGGATTGACGGACGCACGCCAGTTGACGCCGTATTTCTTGTCCGCCAATTCGAGCACCGGCAGATTGCTGAATTCCGGATCGCCGAGGAATTGGGCGCGATCGTAGAACGCACGGCGGTAACTCTCAGTGACCAAATGAATCGCTTCGGCCGAGCCGAAACCGGCCTTGGCGATATCGAAGCCTTCCAGAATGTTCAGCGTCTCGATCAGCGCGATACCACCAGAAGACGGCGGCGGCGCACTGATGATTTCGTTGCCACGATACATGCCACGCACCGGCGCGCGTTCGACGACCTCGTAGTTCTTCAGATCTTGCGCGGTAATCAGACCACCGCCCTGCTTCATGAAGTCCGCGATCTCGCGTGCCATCTTGCCGTTATAGAACTCATCGGGATCGGCAACGATGCGTTCCAAAGTGCGCGCCAGTTCTGGCTGCTTGAGCAAATCCCCCTGGCGCCAGCCTTTGCCGCCATTCTGGAAGATGCGCTTGGAGTCCGGGAAAGTCGCCATGTTCTTGTCGTTGGTGAGCGCACGCGCCTCCGCCCAATCCAGCTCGAAGCCTTCGCGAGCCAGCTTGATGGAGGGTGCCACCACCTGCGCCAGCGACAACTTGCCGAACTTTTTCTGCGCATGGACCATGCCTTTGACCGAACCGGGCACACCGACGGCCAGATAGCCGATCCGGCTCAGCGACGGGATCACATTGCCCTGCTGGTCCTGATACATGGTGCTGGTGGCTTTGCCCGGCGCCTTCTCTCGGAAGTCGAGGAAGTGGGTTTCGCCCGAGTTCATGCGAACCAACATGAAACCGCCGCCACCCAGATTACCTGCCGCCGGATGTACGACTGCGAGCGCGAAACCAGTCGCGACGGCGGCGTCGATGGCGTTGCCGCCC
>NZ_JAEUPY010000272.1 GCF_016790065.1 Steroidobacter sp. | reverse complement strand
GTGATCTCGTTCATCCTCGCGAGCATTGCCTGCGCATTAGCCGGGCTGTGCTACGCGGAGTTTGCGTCGATGGTGCCGGTTGCCGGCAGCGCCTACACCTATGCGTATGCGACCTTGGGCGAAGTGGTGGCGTGGGTCATTGGCTGGTGCCTGATCCTGGAGTACTTATTTGCCAGCTCATTGGTCGCCATAGGCTGGGCGGGGTATGCGACCTCGATGGCGGCCGACTTCGGACTGATATTACCGGCGTCGCTCATGCAGGCGCCGCTGGATGTGACGGCGCAAGGGTTGGTTGCGACCGGCGCACTCTTCAATGTGCCGGCGGCAGGTGTCGTCGTGCTCTGTACGGTGCTGCTGCTCGCGGGCACGGAGCTGTCGGCTCGCGTCAACGATTTCATCGTCGTAGCAAAGGTCGCCGCCATCCTGGTGGTGGGCGTCGCCGGGTTGATGTTCGCGCAGGGCGAGCACTGGACGCCGTTCATCCCGGAGAACGTTGGCAGCTTCGGTCACTTCGGTTGGAGCGGCGTCGTGACCGGCGCAGCGATTGTGTTCTACGCCTACATCGGCTTCGACGCCGTCTCGGCCATGTCGCAGGAAACGCGCGATGCTCAGCGTGTCGTGCCATGGGCGTTGATGGCATCGCTGGCCATTTGCACGGTGCTTTATATCCTGGTGGCGCTGATGGTCACGGGGTTGGCCGACTATCGTGATCTCGGTGTCGCCGATCCGGTGTATGTGGCGCTGGCGGCGGCCGGTGCGGGGCTGGCGTGGGCGAAGCCGCTGATCGGCGCAGTCGTGGTTGTCGGTTTGATCTCGGCGTTGTTGGTGACATTGCTCGGCCAAGTGCGCATCTTCTATGCGATGTCACGCGACGGATTGTTGCCGCCGATGTTCATGTCGGTTCATCCGAAATGGCGCACGCCTCATGTAGGCACGCTGGTGACGGGCGCCGCCGCGACGCTCATCGCCGGCGCGTTCCCACTGCAATTGCTGGGCGAGCTGATCTCGATTGGCACGTTGCTGGCCTTTGCGATCGTTTGTTTCGGCGTGATCGTGTTGCGTCGGAATCGTCCGGACCTGGCGCGACCGTTCAAAGTCCCGGCGTATCCTTGGGTGCCGCTTGGCGGTATCGCGGTGTGTGTGGCGCTGATGGCAAGTTTGCCGCGCGACACCTGGATCAGACTCGCGCTATGGCTGGTGATCGGCGCAGTCGTGTATGCAGCCTATGGGCTGAAGCATTCCAAACTCCGACAGTAATCAAGCTCCAAGAGTGAATGAGTAGAAACAAATCAGCGCCGGCCAGTCCTCAGTATCGTTATCAGTCGCTGATCCAGTCGCGTGCGGAGGAGCTGAGCACCTCGGAGCAATCCGTCGCGGCACACCTGGCCGCACATCCGGAGCAATTGCCGTTTGAGACGGCAGATTCGATCGCCAAGCGCTTGGGCGTGAGCGCGATGACGGTCGGGCGCGCGCTCAAGGCGCTCGGTTACAAAGGATTGGGCGATCTGCGCGCTGAGATGCGCACCGAGCTGCCCGATGCCATGCGTGCGCCTTGGGCCAATCGTCGCGCTGCCGTCACGGCGCCGGGCCCGAAAAATTCAGAACGCGCTCGAGCGATGCGAGCCGAGTTGGAAGCCATCGAATCGGTGCATGCGTTGGCGGAGACGCCCAAATGGCAGAAGACCGTTGAAGTCATCGCCAAGGCCGAACGAGTATTCGTCGTCGGCTTTCAGACTGAGCGGGGCATCGCCATGGCCTTTGCCGATCAGCTGGCGTATGTGCGTCCTGGCGTTCAGTACCTGTCGGTCGAGGGGCGTGCGTTCGCAGATCTGCGAACCGAGGCCAATACTCGCAGTTGTTTGGTGATGGTGGATTCCCGTCGCTACTCGCGCTGGTTTCGATTGCTGGCGCAGAAGGCGAAGGAACTGCAGATGCCGTTAGTGACGGCCACCGATGCTTATTGTCGATGGGCCGACGATCTCACTCCGCACGCCTTGCAGGTGCGCACTGATTCAGGTCGGTTCTGGGACAACAACGCGCCGATGGCGTCGCTGCTTAACTTGCTGCTCGAGGATGTGATCGAGCGCCTGGGAGACTCGGTGTATGCGCAGTTGGAGGTGGCGTCCGAATTCGGTGCCACGTTCATGGGCTTCGATCGCGTTCACCGGCAACGTGCCGGCAAAGGCAGCGCGCGCTCCAAACGTTGAGCTCGCGCCGCCAGCGTTAACGCTAGTGATGCCGACCGGTGGGTGTGAGCGGCACGTCCGCCACGCGATCCCGATATTCCTTTTTCGGGTCGAAGCCCAACAGCATCTTGGCGCCCGCCACCACACTGGAGGCGTCTTCCCAGATCTCCGCGTGCTCGGGGTCGAAGCGCAGTAGCGCGAGCTTGGGATCTTCCTTGCCCTGCTCAAACCAAGCCGCGACGAAACGATTCCACAGGCGATCGATCATGGCGCGGTCATTGCTCAAGTGCAGCGTGCCGTGAATCGTCGCGAATAGATCGTGGCCTTTGGAGGCGAAGGTGGCGAACGCACGATCGTTCTGGGTCAGCAGTTGCACCAGCGCATTCTCTCTGGCCGTAAAAAACCAGATGCGCCCGTCCTCGCTTTGCACTTGCGCGGTCATGGGTCGCGGATAGCCATTCTCGATTTCAGTCAGCCCCAGCATCACGGTTCGGTCGGATGCCAGGCCTTTCCACAATTTGTGCTGCCATTCTTCGGTGGTGTGCATATCGGCTTACTCGGTTGGTTCGGATGCGTGGGTCCTGATGTGTAACGACGGCGCGCTAGTCCTTCAGTTCCGGCGGCACTTTGCCGCCGTGCGCAGCGAGTTGGTTCATCACTTGTTTGTGTAGCCAGATGTTCATGGCTGCCGAATCGGCGGTGTCGCCTTTGTAGCCCAGCTCACGGGCCAGCTCTTTGCGGTTCTCCAGGCTCGAATCCAGGCCTACCAGTTTCATCAGGTCGACGATGGAGGTGCGCCAGTTGAGTTTTTGCGTCTGTTTGGCCGCGAGGCCTTCCAGCACAGCCGCCACATCGACGTTGGCTGGAGCCGGTTGCGGTGCTGGTGCCGGCGCCGCTGTGGCAGCGGGCTTGGGCGGTGCGGCGGGTGCGGACTGGGGTTTGGGCGCCGGCGCCGGTGCGGCCTTGGCCTGCGCTCCGAAGATGGCGTCCTTGATGCGGGAGAAGAGGCTCATGGCGTCTCCTGGGTAAGGGCGATGCGGGTGAGGACGGGGGTTCTTTGTCCTAATGGACTGAACATCGGCAAGTTCCTTGGCGCCGGAAATTGCGGCTGGCAGCGGTGCCGCGCTGCGCCGTTTTTACTTGTCGGGGCAACGAGCGCCGCATAGGCTTGCCGTATGGACAAACAAGGGTCGGTGCTCATCGTAGAAGACGATCAGGACGTAACCCGCGCCGCGCGAGTGGCGCTTGGGCCGTACGTTCAAGAACTGCAAACCCTGGCATCGGTCGCGACGTTGGATCAGCAGCTAGCAAATACTCGCTTCGATGCTGTGCTCCTGGACATGAATTTCGCGGCCGGCGCGCGGACGGGCGATGAAGGGATGTCGGCCTTGGCGCGCATTCGAACGGTCGATCAGCATCTCAGCGTGGTTCTGATGACGGCCTACGGCGGCGTGCAGCTGGCGGTCGCAGCGCTCAAGCAAGGCGCCACCGATTTCGTGCTCAAGCCTTGGCGCAACGACAAGTTGATCGAAGTCGTGCTGGCTGCAATGTCGCTGACGCGATCGAAGCGAGCCGCCGATACGTTGGACCTGGAAGTGATCGAGCGTGCCGCCATAGAACGCGCGCTCAATCTTCATGAAGGCAACATCTCGTCGGCAGCGGCCAGTCTCGGTCTGAGCCGCGCGGCCTTGTATCGACGCATCTCCAAACATGGACTCTGAGATTCCGCTCTGGGGACGACTGACTCGCGCGGTGGCGTTACGGGTCATGGTCGTTTGCGTGTTGGCGACGCTGCTCATCCAATTGTTGGCCCACACGCACTTGTATGCCACCGCACTGATTCTGGTCGGCTTGTGTGCGTTGGTCGTTCACGATCTGAGCCGATTGATGTCACGAGCTCAGCGGGAAGTCGGGTCTCAGGGCATATCAGCGCCGCCCTCGCGCGAGGCACGTCAACGCGAACAGCAGCTTCAATACACGGAAGCGCTGCTGGACACCGTAACCGCAGCGTTGTTTGTCGTTCGAGAAGATGGAACAGCGGCACCGGCCAATCGCTCGGCGCGACGCTTGGCGGGGCAGTCGTTCTCGCGGCTGGCTGAGGTTCCTGCGCTGGGAAGTGCTACTGCCGATTTGCTTCAATCCATGCCACCGGGTGCGCGTCATGTCGTGCATCTGTCGGATGGTCAGCCTGTCTACGTCTCCGCCACGGAGTTTCGTGGTGCTGGCGATGGCAAACAGCGCCTGCTGTCGTTGCAACGGATTGCCGGCGAACTCGATGGCGTCGAGCTCAAGGCCTGGCAGGATGTAGCTCGGGTGCTCACGCATGAAATGATGAACTCGCTGACGCCGATTGCGTCGCTGTCCGAGAATCTCGAACGACTGCTGCGCGAGGCGCAATTGACTGAGCCGGTGGCAGCCACGGAACTGTCGGGTGCGTTGGAAGCCATCAAGCGACGCAGTCACGGGCTCATGAATTTCGTGGAGCGCTATCGGGCGGTCGCTGAGTTACCCGAGCCCAAGCTGCGAGCGGTCGATTGGGAGCAGTTGTTCGTCGGCATCGATCAGCTCATGCGCACCACGCTGCGCGAGGCGGGTGTCACTTACCAACGCCGAATGATGTCGTCGCCGCCAACCATGCTCGCCGATCCGGAGCTACTGGAGCAGGCCATCATCAATTTGATTCGCAACGCTGCCGAAGCGGCGTCTGAGGCGGACGCGCCCGTGGTATCGGTGGTCTGCGAGATGCGCGAGCAAGAATGGATCATCGCCGTTGCCGACAATGGGCCGGGCTTGAATGAACAGCAGCGAGAAAAACTATTCGTGCCGTTCTATTCGACCAAGCCTGATGGGTCGGGGATCGGATTGAGTCTGGCGCGACAGATTGCCTTCGCTCATC
>NZ_JAEUPY010000699.1 GCF_016790065.1 Steroidobacter sp. | reverse complement strand
GAGCTGCAGATAATTGGCCGGAGTGTAGTTGCGCGTCGTTGTGGTTGGCTCGCTGTTCGCCGAGCGCACCAGGATCATGTCGTTGGAGATGACCTTGAACGTCAGGCCGGTGCCTTGGAGCAACATCGTCAACGCCCGAGTCGGCTCGAACTCGCCTTTGACTGGAGCAATACGCTTGTCGCCGACCAGCTCAGTGGCGAAGAAAATCTGCCGGTCGCATTGACGCGCGAACTCGCTGAGTGCGGTACTCAACGCCTGTTCTTGAATATCGAAATGGACTACCGCGGTACCGGCGCCGACTGCCAATGGCGCGGCCAGCGCCAGCAATCCGCCGATCAATTTGGTTAACGCCCTGGTCGAAGTATCGGTGCTCATACGCTCCCCGTCTTATTACTTTGTGCAGCAGGCACTGAGTAATACGCAGTGGGATGGGCAACCCGCCTGTCGCGGCATCACTGCTGCGATGTCAGCACGATCTCAGCATCACCGCGCGAGCTCACAGTGACGGGAAAATAACTTTGTAACACCGCGACGAACGCTTCCTGATCGCCGGCGCGAAACACACCATTGACGCGCACAGCAGCCAACGCAGCATCGTGCACGACGATCTGCTTCTGGCTATAACGATTCATTTCTTCGATGGCTGCTGCGAGCGGCTGATCGTCGACGAACACCCGACCGTCGCGCCAGGCAGTCACGCGTTCGACGTTCACTTCCCGAATCTGCACATCCGGTGCGTTGCCGGCAGCGCCTAGCGGCCGAATCGCGGCGCTGTTCAACACCGCTGTCAGTTGCTGCCCCGGTAACAACGACTGGTGTGCCGGATCGCGAGCATCGCTGCGATCCACGTTCACTTTGCCTTCCAGCAACGTCACTTGCACCGAGCTCGCATCCAGACGGACGTCGAACTCAGTGCCGACCGCGACTATTTCCCGATTCGCCGCGCGCACTACGAAAGGACGTGACGGATCCTTCGCCACACGGAACATGGCCTGCCCTGCCAGCAGCCGCACTGAGCGACGCTGCTCGCTGAAGCTGACTTCGATCTGCGAACCGGCATTGAGCTCGAGGATGGAACCATCCCGCAAACTGACGGTGGAGCGCTGGGCTATCTGGGTGGAGTAGCTCTCGACGTTATCGATTCCACCGAGCTGTGGCTGCAAGGCTTGCGTCGCCACGCCACCCACCACCAAAGCGAGGCAGGCTGCTGCGACCCAGACTTTGCGTCGGCGCCTGCGCTCGACGGCAGTAACGACGTTGTCTCGCAGACCACGCACGTCCGCTCGATTCAGCCCGGCATTGAGCGTTGCCAGTAACGTCTGCAACCGTTCGAAAGCCGCGCGATGCGCCGGATCGGCATCGCGCCAGGCAGCGAAGTGCGCCCGATCCTCATCGGTGCAATCCGGGGAACGCAGGCGCGTATCCCAAAATCCCGCTTGCTCGCTGATCGGCTCGGGTGGCGGCGGCGCCGGGCCTTTCTGCGTGGTACTCATGGCTAAGGGTCGATTCGTTTCAACAAGTGGGCGCAGGCTCGGGTCATGTGCTTTTCCAGCGTACTGACCGCGATGCCGAGCTGGCTGGCGATCTGGGCGTGCGACAGGCCATGTAAGTGGTAGAGCGTGAAAACTTCGCGCGTGCGTTCCGGCAGCTCGTGCAAGGCCGCGATCATTTGCTCGATCAGTTGCGAACTCTGCACCAGCTGTTCCGGGCTGGGCGTGCCGAGCTGGGCCCCGTGGGTGTCGTCCTCATAGGGCTCATGGGCCGTAGAATTGCGTACAGTCAGACGCCGTTGCCGATCTCGTAACAGGTTGTTCGCGATCTTGAAAAGATAGCCCTCGACGCCGGCGGTATCGGCCACCCGCGCGCCACTGGCCAGGCGCAGAAACACGTGCTGTACCAAATCTTCCGTATCCGCCTCCCGCCCAATCCGCTTCTCGAAGAAGCGTTGTAGCGGCCGCCGAAAACGGCGCGACAACTGCTCGATGACAGCATCCTTGCGCGCTGGCGCAGGCGGCGTATCGACCGGGCTGGTGGATGTCGGCGATTCGGGCATGCCTGAGCGCTACCGGATTCGGCTGGGGCCTCTACGGTAATACGCAACCGCCCGGCCGACCCGCCTGCCCGGCAAATATTTTTTTTGACCGCCCGCCAGTCGATCACTAGTGCGGCACGTTCTTGAGGAAAGTGGCGATATCGATATTGCCGCCACTCAAGACCAGACCAATGCGCTTGCCTGCAATGTCCCCGCGTTGCTTCAATGCCGCCGCCAATGGCATTGCTCCGGCACCCTCGGCGAGATTGTGCGTGTCCGTCCAGTAGGCGCGGATCGCTTCGCCGATTTCCTGGTCCTCGACAGTAACGATGTCGGCAACACCTCGACGAATGATGTCGAAAGCAGCCGGATCGGGAATTCGGGTGGCCGCGCCATCGGCAAAGGTCTTTGCCTCCGGTGTCGTCACGATGCTGCCGGCTTGAAACGACAGCGCGTATGAAGGCGCACCCGCCGCCTGGACACCGACGATCTCGGTGGCCAGGCCGAGCAGATCGCGAACCAGAATGCAGCCGCAGATGCCGGAGCCCAATCCGACAGGAACATACAGACGGCTCAGCCCGGACTCTGCTTCCAGCAGTTCCAGCGCATAAGTGGCCACACCGAGAACCAGATCGCGGTGGAATGACGGCACCATCTCCAGTCCATCGCGGCTCGCGATCCGTTTTGCCTCTTCGCGCGCTTCGTCGAAGTCCGCTCCGTGCTCGATGAGTCGGGCACCCAATGCAATCATTGCACTGTTCTTTTCTGGATTGTTGCCGTGGGGTACGACGATGGTCACCGGAACCCCGTAACGTCCAGCCGCAAGGGCAAGGCTTTGGCCATGATTGCCGCGCGTGGCGGAAATGATGCCCTTCACCCCGCTGCGTTCACGTTGCAGGCGCTCGACATAGATCAATCCGCCACGAACCTTGAAAGCACCGGTGGGCAGATGATTCTCGTGCTTGACGACGGCACTCGTGCCTAGGCGAGCGGACACCAGTGGCCACTCCCGTTGCGGGCTTGCCGCTGTCACCTGACCGATGATGAGTTGTGCCCGACGCAGTTCTTGCAGCGTGAACATTGTGCCCCTCGTTACGCGACGCAGGGGCAGGACGATACACGAACTGCCGGTGGCCTGAACGGCTCGACGTTCCGGCGCCTCAATTCATTGTCTGAGTCGGATTTTTCCGAGGCGCGAGTGACAGTTTGCGGACATTGGTATCGTGCTTTACCAAGCTGCTGCGTACCGCGCGGGTGCGCAGTCGATAACGCATGTCGCCCAGTTCCAGCACGTCGCCGTCTTGAAGCAGATATTTCCGAACGTGTTCGCCATTCACATAGCAGCCGTTGGTACTCTTCACATCCTCGATGATGACGCCCGTCGGCCCGACCAGCAGTCGTGCGTGGCAGCGACTGACCATCTTTGAAGGAATGCAGATGTCGTTCTCGCTGGTGCGCCCAACGCTCAATACTTCGCCGGTGAGGTAAAACGTCGGCCCATCGTGCCCGACCGGCTCCAGCATATGCTCGACGCCATCGCTCTCGGCGTCATCCTCACGTTGGCCAATACGATTCACGTCACGTTTGATGGTGGCGAGTGCTTCCACGTGTACCGCCAGATCGGCTTCCAGCGCGGCGATCCGATTGTCTCTGGTGAAAATCTGGTCGGTCAGATTCTTGGTGCGCACTCGAGCATTGACCAGCTGCGCGTCCACCGTGGACCGTTCGCTGCGCGCCGTCACCAGCTCGGCCATCAGTTCTTTGATTTGATCGCTACCGGCGCGAATCGTTTGCTCAAAGCCGCGGGCCGCCGCCTCTTGCTCACTGAGCGTGCTGCGCAACTTGCCAAGCTCTTCGGTTCTTTCTTTCAGCAGTTGTCGCTGGCTCTGCTCTTCGGCTCGAGCGGCGACCAGTTCGTGGTGTAGCTGCGCCAACTCGGCGTTTCTACTCTCCAGATCGGCGGTGCGCTCCTCGAGCTCGGTGGCAGCGGATCGCAGAACGTCACGCTCTTCAGTGAGGCTCTGGATTTGCGCATGGGTCTGCGCCAGCTGCGCATCCTTTTGTTCCCCGACTTCGTTGTTCGCTAACAGCAAAGCATGCTCGTCGTGCAACTTCTGCTCGGCCGCGGCCAGCTGTGTCGTCAGCTCAGCACTGGCTGCGACCCCTTGCTCCAGTCGCTGACTCAAATCGACCACGTCACGCTTCAGATCCTCGATCGTGCGATCACGCAGCGTCACGGTAGACACCGCTTGCTCGCAGGCCATCAACTTCACCGCCAGTTGTCTGGACAGACGCGACGCGACGTCCTTCTCTTTGCTGACGGTTTTCTCGAGTGCAGCGATCGCTTCTGCACGCTCGCTGAGCTGTTGCTCGCGAAGCCGTGCGACCTCATTCAACTCCGCGCGATCTTCGTAGAGCCTCGCATTGTCCGCTTGGAGCGCTTCCATCCGCAGCTCGGCCTGCGCCTGCTCGGCCCGAAGTGCTTCACAGTCATTCTGCAGCAACGCATTGCTTTCGTGCGTTGCTGCCACCTCGGCTTCGAGCTCGGCAAAGCGACCGAGTATTCGCTCGACGTTGATGGTCAGCGCTTCGGCCTGGGCGTTCGGCTTGGTGACGGTGGGCGGCGCAACTTCGTCGTCTGAATCGGCGTCAAGCTCGTCGGCCTCGAGCTCATCGCCATCGAGGTCATCGCGATTGAGGTCATCGACGGCGCGCAGACCCTGCACAGCCCAGGCATCTGTGCGCGACAGATTCTTTTCGTTGCCGGCGAGGCTCGCCTCGTAGGCAGCGACGTCCAGAACCGGAAGTTCATCCGTGCGGTCGAGATCCATGATGGGTGTATCGATTTGTGTGGACATCAATCCCCCCAGGCACTGTGCTGACCCGCTCCCCGCATCTTGCCGGTTTTTAGGCAGCGCCCGGCTCCTGCTTATATATAAGTTAGAGGCCGCTGTTACAACAATGCCGAGGGCCTCTGGCGCAAACGGTAAAAAGTTTCGACACTTGCAGGGCCGGCGCCGGCACAGCCTTCGACAAAGTACCGTTTTTCCCTACTTATCAGTACGTTCTAGTCACCTGCGGTAATGGCCCACCGGTATACTGCGGCGTGGCGCAACAACGTTGAACAGGAAGCCCCGGGATGTCCATCGAACCAAAGGCCGCATTGCCCGCGCTCGAGCGCATGCAGCCGGGCGATCATTACTGCGGCATCTATCGCAACGACGCCGATCATCGACGCATCATCATCGATTTCATTCGGCTCGGCATCGAGCGCCACGAGAAGATGCTGTACATGGTGAATCTGCAGACCGCCGAGCAGCTCAAAGCAACGCTATCCAGCGCCGGCATCGATGTGGCCACGCTGGTCGACACCGGCCAACTGGTGATCGCCACTGCCAAAGAGGTCTATCTGGTGGACGGCGTGTTCAATCCTGAAAAGATGATCCAGATACTGACCCAAGAAACGGCCAACGCACTCGCCGCCGGCTACTCGGCGCTGCGAACCACCGGCGAGATGACTTGGGCACTGGCCGGCGATCCTGGCTCGGAGCGGCTGCTCGAATACGAAGCCCTGCTCAACCAGTTCTATGCCTCGGGCGTCAAATCCTATTCGATCTGCCAATACGATCGGCGCCGCTTCGATGCCGACCTGCTGGTGGACGTGCTACATACCCATCCACGCGTGCTGCTCGACACGAACGATCTCGACAACTCAGCGATGTATTACGTGTCGCCGGATGCCTTCCTGACGGCCGAACGTCCCAATGCCATTCTCGACACTTGGTTGGCCAACCTCTCCAACAAGCCCGTCGCGGCACGAACCTGACACGACCGCGCCTCAATGCCAGAAGACCTGATCCGCTTCGCACAGGAGATGATGGATCTCTCCGGCCACGCGGAGTTGCTAGCCTGCGCTTGTCGCACCGCTGCTGAAATTTCCGAACAACAGACGTTCATTACCCATTCGCTGCCGCGGCGAAGTTGGGAGAATGCGACGGTGTTTTGCTCCAGCACGGGGTTTGCTGCCGTCCCTGCTGCCGCTCGCTCAGCGCTGTTTGCTGTGTATCGGCAGCTTTCGCTGACGCCTGGCCCGCTGCAGCTCAAACGAGATGTCGGTACCGAGTCGATTTTCGGCGCGCTACTGCCTGAAGGCGTCGCTACTCTCGATGCCATTCCTCTGCGCAGCCGCGGCGGTCAGCTCACCGGCGCCATCGTCACCGGCGGCCAGGCGGCTAGTCAGGCCTCAACAGCACAGCTGCAGAAACTCCAGTCCATCGCCGCACTCACCGGCCCGGCGATGGCGGCAGCTTGGCGACACACTCAGGCGCGACGCGATCAGGAGCGCTTGCAGTTGCTCTCCGAGACCACCGGCGAGAGTCTGTGGGACTGGAACATCTCGCTGAATGAAGTCTGGTGGGGCGGCAACCTGAAGCAGTTGTTCGGCGAGGACGCGCCGGTTTCGAGACGCTCGGATTGGCGACGCACGCGCATTCATCATGACGATGCCGACCGCGTCATCGCATCGTTCGAGGCAGCGCATGCCTCGAATGTTTCTTCGTGGAGCGACGAGTATCGGTTACGTACGCCCGACGGAGCCATCGTCGATGTTCGCGAACATGTCTATTTTCTACGCGAGGTCGATGGCATTGCGTATCGCGCCATCGGCACGGTGCGCGACATCAGCCCGCTTCAGCAGTTACTGACGCGAGAAAAACGCGCCCGCGGCGACGCGGAGTCAGCGAATCAACGCTTGCAAGAACTCAATGCCACTCTGGAGTCGCGCGTTCAGCAAGCTGTCGAGGACCAGCGTCAGGCTCAGGAAGCCCTGCGACAAAGTCAGAAAATGGAAGCCATGGGACAACTCACCGGTGGCGTGGCGCACGACTTCAACAATCTGTTGACCTTGATCCTGGGCGGGCTGGACACCATCCACAGGAATCTGGATCGACTGCCGTCCAGTGAAGTGCTGCCTCGCGTGCGCCGTGCGACTCAGATGGCACAGCACGGCGCCAAGCGAGCCGCGACGCTGACTGCACGACTGCTCGCAGTATCGCGTCAACAATCCTTATCGCCCACGCTGGTCAATCCCAACCGATTGCTGTCGGGGATCACAGATCTATTGCAGCGGACGCTAGGCGCAACGACTGCCATCGAGACAGTGACCGCTGCCGGCATCTGGGGGGCGTTCATCGACGCCAGCGAACTCGAGAACGCGCTGATCAATCTCGCCGTGAACGCACGCGATGCCATGCCCGAAGGCGGCCGCCTAACCATCGAGACAGCAAACACACACCTCGATGACGCGTACGTCGCAGCACTCGCTGAACCTGTCGCCCCAGGCCAGTACGTTTTGATTGCGGTGTCCGACACCGGCACCGGCATGAGCGCGGCCACCTTGGCTCGGGTCTTCGAACCTTTTTTCACGACCAAGGACGTGGGCAAAGGAACGGGCCTCGGTTTGGCTCAAGTCTACGGTTTCGTGCGACAGTCCAACGGTCACGTGCGCATCTACTCGGAGCTCGGTGTAGGCACCACGGTCAATCTCTATTTCCCCAAAGCGCAACCCTCCGCGTACCTCACCGAGCTACCGTCCGAACACGCCGCGACTACAGCTGACGGCGGCAATGAAACCATTCTGGTCGTCGAAGATGACGAAGCGCTGCGTGAGTATTCGGCCGGAATCCTGGAAGAGCTAGGCTACAAAGTGTTGCTGGCACGCTCCGGGCCGAGTGCCCTGGAACTGCTGCAAACCAACGCCGACGTCGCCTTGCTGTTCACCGACATCGTTCTGCCGGACGGCTTGAACGGCAAGCAATTGGCGGACGAAGCGCTACGACGTCGCCCGGGCTTGAAGGTGTTGTATGCGACCGGCTACGCCAGGAATGCGATCGTTCATAACGGCCACCTGCCCTCCACCATCGATCTGATCACCAAGCCCTTCACCTCCGAGGAGCTGTCGACCAAGTGCCGGGCCATTCTGGATAGAGCCGCGAATACCTAGGCGATCCTGGTTCGCTGTATATTGCGCGCCTCAGATCCTGGTCACTCCCTGCGGCACGATATCGGTCTCGAATGCAACTGATCGCCACCTGTCCCGAAGAAACCAAACCAGCCCTGGTTCTGGAACTCGAAGCCCTCGGTGCGAGCAGCATCGTTCCCGCCTACCGCGCGGTCGCCTTCGAGGCCAGCGACGCGCTTTTCTATGAGCTGCACCTCAAGCTGCGCACTGCCAGCCGCATTCTGAAAGTCATCAAGGAAGTGCCGGCCAAGACGCCGGAGATGCTGCGCTCACAGGTCCGGCGCATCCGCTGGGGTGAGCTGTTCGACGCGCGCCATGGCTTCATGGTCGAAAGCCAGGGTGACGATGCCGACCAGGGCGGCATGGCCCCCAAGCAAATCATCACCCAGGTGCGCGAAAGTATCCGTGAGGTGTTCGAGCGCTCCCAGGGAGTCGCGCCGACGGTCGATCGCGCTGAGCCCAAAGTCGTCGTGGTGGCCCATCTGAGACACGGCCGCTGCATGCTGAGCTTCGACACTTCGGGCAAGTCATTGCACAAGCGCGGCTATCGCGAGCAGGGCCATCCGGCACCGCTCAAAGAAACACTGGCTGCGGCGATGCTCATCATGGCCGGTTACGACGGCAGCCAGCCCTTCATGGATCCGATGTGTGGCAGCGGCACCATTGCCATCGAAGCCGCAATGATCGCGGTCCGCAAAGCCCCGCAGATCCATCGCAAGAAAGGCGAGTTTCATTTCGAGTGGCTCAAAGACTTCGATCGTGAACTGTGGCGCGTCACTCAGGACCGCTTGCGTGCCGAGAAGCTGGAAGCTCCCACTGCACCCGTCGTTGCCTCAGACATCAATGCAACCTATGTCGCGATGGCGAAAAAGAGTGCGTTGGATGCGCGTGTCGAGAAGTACATGAATTTCAGCACCGGTCGCTTCCAGGACGCTGAGCCACCCGCGACATCCGGCATCCTCGTGACCAACCTGCCGTATGGCGAACGCATCGGCAGCAGCGAAGGCGACATCGTGCAGCTGTATCAGGAAGTGGGCGACACCCTGAAGCAAAAGTTCAGCGGCTGGCAGGCTGCCATTTTGGCCGCCAGCGCGTCTCCGTACAAAGCGATTGGCCTCAAGCCCAAACGCACCATCGCTCTCATGAACGGCAGCATTCCCTGCAAGCTGCTCATTTTCGAACTGTATGCAGGAACCCGGCGGGCGCCACGCGTCGCGGAATCGCCGGCTACTTAACAAGCGGTGGCCGGCTTGCTGATCCTGAAAACCTTTGCCTTGTTCGTTTTGACTGCCGTCGCCGAGATCGTCGGTTGTTATCTGCCGTATGTCTGGTTGCGGAAGAATGGTTCGCCACTATTGCTGATACCAGCCTTTGCCTGTCTCGCGTTGTTTGCTTGGCTGTTGACGCTACATCCCGCGGCATCGGGGCGCGTCTATGCCGCATACGGCGGGGTCTATGTCGCTGTGGCGTTGGTGTGGTTGTGGAAAGTCGATCGTGCGCCGGTGACTATGTGGGATATCACTGGCGCCGCGGTCGCGATCGCAGGCATGGGCATCATCGTTTGGGGCGGTTGGCGCGCTTAAGGGATCTTTGCGAGATCACTCGTAGCGAAGCGCATCGATGGGCGTGAGGTTGGCTGCTTTGCTGGCCGGCAGGATGCCGAACACGATACCGACCAACGCTGAGAAACCGCAGGCGCCGAGCACGGCCCACCACGGAGCACTGGGCGGTGGAAAATTGGGAATGGCGCTGGCGACCAGATACCCCAAGCCGAAGCCGATCACGATTCCGATCAGGCCGCCGATCACGGCGAGCACCACGGACTCGATCAGAAACTGCATGAGCACGTACTGACGCGGCGCGCCGAGCGCCTTCGCGATACCAATTTCACGAGTGCGCTCGGTGACCGACACCAGCATGATGTTCATGATGCCGACGCCGCCCACCAGCAGCGAAATGCCGACGATGCCGGCCACGACCAGTGTCACAGTAGTCATCACCTGCTCGAAGGTCTTGGCCAGCATATCGGCGGCCTCGACGCGGAAATCATTGGGCTCGTCTTTGCCGAGTTGATGCAGCCGACGCATCAACATCGTAATCCGCTGCCGGGTAGCTTCGAGCGCTTCCGGATCGTCGACGGTGAACGTAATCCAAAGATCGGGCTGCGAGATGATGCCGCTGATGGCCAGCGCAGTCTGATACGGCATCAGCAAGTAGTTGTCCTGGCTGACCCCGAACAACTCGCCCCGCGCCTCCAGCAAGCCGATGACCTTGAACCACTCGTTGCCGATCTGCACGAACTCCCCGGCAGGATTCTGCGGCAGCTTCAGATCGCGGCGCATTTGTTCGCCGAGGACCACGACACGACGGCGATTGGCATCGTCGCTGTCGGAGATGAAGCGACCGAGCTTGGGAAAACTCTGCTGCACATCCTGATAGCGCGAGGTGGTGCCGAACATCTGGCCCGTGGCAGTGTTCGCGCCGTAGCGAACTTGCATCATGCCGCCCTGACCTGCGAACACCATCGGCGTGATGTTGCTGATACCGTTGACACGGAACTGTAGTTCTGTGAGATCAGTCAACCGCAGTCGGTTGATCTTGCCGCGTAGCTGATCCTGCATCGGAGTGTGAGATCGCAGCGTCAGCGTGCTGCCGCCGAGCGCCTGAAACTGACTCGCGATCGAATACGACAACCCCTGCACGATCGAAATCACACAGATGACCGACGCCACGCCGATCACGATGCCTAGCATGGTTAGAAAGCTGCGCAGCCCATGCGCGCGAATGCTCATCAACGCCGAGCGCAAGCACTCCTGCACGGCGTAGAAGCGGCTACTCAACCTGTCTTCCGATTCGCTATCGACCTGAGCATTCGAGGCCATTACACAGCTCCCGTCGACGGCACTCGCCTGTCATCCGCCGCGATGCGCCCATCGTGCAACCGAATGGCACGCTGACAATGATTCGCGATGCCCTGATCGTGGGTGACGATGATCAGTGTCTGGCCGTCCGCATGCAGTTGGCCGAACAGCTTCATGATTTCCTCGGCGGTACGGCTGTCCAGATTTCCCGTCGGCTCGTCCGCCAGCAACAGCTGCGGACGGCCTATCAATGCACGCGCGATTGCCGTGCGCTGGCGCTGGCCACCGGACAACTCATTGGGCCGATGATTCAAACGATCGCCAAGGCCGACGCGATTGAGCGCCTCAGCAGCGCGCTCGCGGCGAACCGCAGGTGAAAGGCCACGATAGATGAGCGGTTGTGCCACGTTCTCGACGATGGTCGCGCGCGGCATCAGATAGAAGCTCTGAAACACGAAGCCGATCTTCCGATTGCGCACGCGTGCCAGAGCATCGTCGTTCAAACCGGCCACCGCTTCGCCGTCGAGGCTGTAACTGCCTGCGCTTGGCGTGTCCAGGCAACCCAGGATATTCATCAGCGTCGACTTGCCCGAGCCCGACGCACCCGTGAGCGCGACGTATTCATTGCGCTCCACTCGCAGATCGATGTCTGCCAGCGCAGCGAACTCATTGTCGCCGAGCTTGTAGGTCTTGCAGATCCCGTGCAGTTCGATCACAGCTCGCTGCTCGTCCCCGCGGCGGCCGGCTCGTCGGCTTTGGTTGCAACCTTGCTGGCGACGCGGTCACCTTCCTGCAGATAACGCAACGTCTTCGCCGGCCCGCTCGCTACCACTTCACCAGCGCTCAAGCCATTGGTGATTTCGATATGGACGTCGTCAGCCGCGCCGGTTTCTACGTCACGCTTGCTCGCCTTGCCATCCTTGATCACGAACACGCTCGCCTTGCCCAACTCGTTGCGGTCCGGCGTTTCTTCATAGCTCACAGCCTGCACCGGCACGGCCAGCGTGCGCTGTGTGCTTTCCAGCCGAGTCGAGATTTCCGCGCGACAGCTCATACCGGGATGAAACTGCATGTCTGGCGAGGCCTGCAGACGGATCTTCACCGGATAAGTCTTGCTCTGCCCCGCATTCTGTCGGGGCGAGACCGCCACCTGCTCCACTGCGCCCTGCCAGGATTGTTTGGCATACGCCGCAGGCACGATTGTCGCCGGCAGGCCGACTCGAACGCGCGCG
>NZ_JAEUPY010000255.1 GCF_016790065.1 Steroidobacter sp. | reverse complement strand
AGTCCAACTTCACCAATCCCGGCATCTTGCTGGCCGGTGTCGGCGTGGACATGGATCTGATGCCGGAGTTGCGGCTGACGTTCAACGCCAACACGTTGTATTTCGACGACCCGACGGTGCTCGAAGTGGCGCGCAATCAAGGCCCCATCGACCGGCACATCGGCTATGACGTGTCTGCGTCGCTGACCTATCGGCCGATGATGAGCCAGAACATCGTGGTGCGTGCGTCGTACGCGACGCTGATTGCCGGCGACGGCTTCGATGCATTGTTCCCGGACGAGGATCCGGGCTACTTCATGCTCAACGTGCTCTTCGCTTATTGAGACGATTACTGGGGCGCAGCGGTCGAACATGCCAAAGATGCCAATGACAAAACTCAGTAAGCTCGCGACAGGATTCGCGCAGGCCGTGTTCGTCCTGTGTGCGTTCACTGGCGTCGCGTCCGCCAATCTGTTCGGTGACGAGCCCAAGTATGTGACTGCGCCGCCGGCGCCGAAGAGTCAGACCGACGAGATGGCGCGGTCCAAGACCGAAGGTTGTCAGACCTGCCACACGCAGACCGATCAAGTCACCATGCACACCAACCCGGCAGTCAAGCTGGGCTGCACGGATTGTCATGGCGGCGATGCGAATGTTCGTTTGGTGTCGGGTGTTCAACGAGGCACCAAGGAATACATGAAGCAGCAGGAGCTGGCTCACGTGCTGCCGCTGTTTCCGCAGCAGTGGCAGTATCCGTCCAGCGCCAATCCGGAGCGCACCTACACGTTGTTGAACAAGGAAAGTCCCGAGTTCGTCCGCTTCATCAATCCGTCCGACTATCGCATCGTCCGCGAGTCGTGCGGTGCCTGTCACATGGAAATCATCGAGGCGTCGGCGCGTAGCATGCACACGACCGGCGCAATGTTGTGGGGCGGTGCCTCGTACAACAACGGCATTCTGGATTTCAAACAGTACATCCTGGGCGAGGCCTATGACCGCAACGGCCAGGGCGTCATGCTCAAAGGGCCGAAGATTCCCGATCATCTGATCGATCAGGCCGCGATTGCCGGCATCCTGCCGCAGCTGTATCCGTTGCCGTCGTGGGAGACCATCCATCCCGGCGACATCTTCCGCGTGTTCGAACGCGGTGGGCGCAACATTGCCAATCTGTTTCCAGAAACCGGCTTGCCGAATGCGCTTGGTCAGTTACAGCGTATCGAAGAGCCGGGCCGGCCGGATTTTCGTCAGTCCAATCGCGGTCCAGGCACCGGCGCGCGTATCGCTGTGCCGGTGATCAATATCACCAAGACCCGTCTCAACGATCCGTTGCCTTGGTTCATGGGCACCAACGATCAGCCCGGCGATTTCCGGCATTCGGGCTGCGCTTCCTGTCACGTCGTGTACGCGAACGATCGCGACAAGCGCCACTCGAGCATCTACGCCAAGTTCGGTCACGAGGGTTTGACGCGCACTGTCGATCCGACCATCAGCAAAACTGAGCCAGGTCATCCGCTCACGCACACGTTGACGCGCTCGGTGCCGACCAGCCAGTGCATGGTCTGTCACATGCACCAGCCCAACATGTTCATGAACAGCTTTCTCGGCTACACCATGTGGGATTACGAGTCCGACGCGCCCTTTATGTGGCCGGAGAAGCAGCAATATCCGGACAGTGAGCAGATCCGCAAAGTATTGGATCGCAATCCAGAAGGTGCGGCGACGCGCGGCAAGTGGTCTGATGTCGACTTTCTGAAACAAGTGTCGGAACTGAATCCTCAGCTCAAAGACACGCAGTTCGCGGACTATCACGGCCACGGTTGGAATTTCCGTGCGGTGTTCAAGCGGGATCGTAAAGGCAATCTGCTCGACGCCAACAATCGTGTCGTGAGCGATGAGGATCCGCAGAAGTTCAAGAAGGCCGTGCACATGTCGTCCATCCATGTCGATGTCGGCATGCAGTGCGTGGACTGCCATTTCTCGCAAGACAATCATGGCAACGGCTACATCTACGGTGAGGTCGCTGCTGCGGTGGAAATCGACTGTAAGGACTGCCACGGCACGGCCTTGCAATTGCCGAACCTGTACACGTCCGGACCTGCGGCGTTGGGTGGTGGCGTCGACATGGGGACGCTGCGTACGCCTGACGGTCGTCGCCGCTTCGAATGGATCGGCGACACGTTGTATCAACGCTCCATGATGGAGCCTGGCGTCGAATGGCGCATGAGTCTGGTGAAGCGGTCGGTCGATCCGCTCAGCGCCGAGTACAACCCGAAGGCAGCGCGCGCCAAGCTCATGAGCAAGAACACGAGCTCGCTGGAGTGGGGCAAGGGCGTCGCCACCAACAACCTCGCGCATACCGATGAGAACGTCGAGTGCTACATGTGTCACACCTCGTGGACCACGAGTTGCGGCGGCTGTCACTTGCCCATCGAGGCCAATGCCAAGACCGATCGAAATCACTACGAAGGCGGCGAGACGCGCAACTTCGCGACCTACAATCCGCAAGTGGCGCGCGATGATATGTTCCTGCTCGGTCGTCGCGAGCCCGCGGCCGGTGGCAAGATCGCGCCAGTGCGCTCTAGCTCAGCGCTAGTGCTGTCATCGACCAACGCCAACCGCGAGAAGATTTATATCCAGCAGCCGCCGATCGCGGCCAGCGGCTACAGCTCGCAGGCATTCAACCCGCACTATCCGCACACCGAGCGCAAGACTGAGACCAAGACTTGTAGCGACTGTCACTTGTCCAAGGAGAACGACAACAACGCCATCATGGCGCAGTTGTTGGCCCAGGGAACCAACTTCATCAACTTCGTCGGCTACAACGCGTACGTCGGCGGCGACGGTCAGATCAGCGCCGTCAATGTCACTGAATGGGATGAGCCGCAAGCCGTCATCGGCAGCTACTTGCATCGCTATGCCTATCCGGATTGGTTCTCGGCTCACAATAAGAACGATCGCGAGCTCAAGAATGGCTACAGCCATGGCGCTGGCGAAGTGCGGTGTCTGCAATTGCGTGGCGAGTACCTGTACGTCGCCGAAGGTCGCGGTGGTCTGCAGGTGTACGACGTGGCGAGCCAGGGCAACAAGGGCGTCTCGCAGCGTTTGATCTCTGCGCCGTTCAGCCCGCTGGGCCATGACACCCAGGTCAACACCAAAGACGCGACCTGCGTGGCATTGCCGACCAACCAGCCCATCCATCCGCCGCGTAATCAAGGCGAGAAGATGCGAGTGGCCAACTTGGAGCAGCCGTTTCATCCGCTCTACAACTACGCTTACGTCACTGATGCGAAGGAAGGCTTGATCCTGGTCGACGTGAACACCATGGCCGATGGCGAGCCGCGTAATAACTTCTTGAAGCGAGCGGTGACCTGGAATCCGGGCGGCGTGCTCAACGGCGCACGGCACATCACCGTCGGCGGTTACTACTTGTACATCACGACGGCCAAAGGCCTTGCCATCGTCAGTGTCGACGAGCCGTTGAAGCCGGTGATGGTCGCCGAAGTGCCGCTACGAGATGCTCGTTCGACAGCGCTGCAATTCCGCTACTTGTTCGTCACGGATGCGGATGGCTTGAAGACTATCGACGTGACGGATCCAAAGGCGCCGCGAGTCGTCGCCGACAACACCATCCGAATGAAGGATGCGCGACGTGTATTCGTGGCGCGAACTTACGCTTATGTCGCGGCCGGTAGCGATGGCGTCGTAATCGTCGATGTCGAGCGGCCGGAGCGAATGTTCGAGTATCAGCGCTTCAGCGCCGGCGGAAAAATCACCGATGCGTATGACGTAATCGTCGCCACCACCAATGCGTCGCTGTTTGCATACGTCGCTGACGGCAAAAACGGGCTGAAGGTGGTGCAGCTCACCTCGCCGGCGTCGCAGCCCAAATTCTATGGCTTCAGTCCCGACCCCAAGCCCGAGCTGATCGCCATGTACTCCACCAATCGGCCGGCGTTGAGTCTTTCCAAGGGGCTCGAGCGTGATAGAGGTGTGGACGAGACCGGTGGGCAGGTGGCCGTGTTCGGGCGCCGAGGCTCACGACCGCTGAGTCTGCAGGAAATGCGCAAGCTGTTCCTGGATGACAGCGGACGCCCATGGTATGTGACCGATCAAGTAGACCAACAGATGACGCGTAAGTAGCGGAGCATCACTATGGGGTGGAGGCGGAACGCCTTCTCAAACATCAAAGCGCTGTGTCGGATGGCAGCGCTGTTAGGAGTGAGTGCGGCCGCGCTCGCCTTGGAGCCGGGTATTGCCGATTACAAACACATGGGGGTCGCCAGCTGCGCCACCAGTGTGTGCCACGGCAAGCTGGCGCCGCAATCGGACAAGGACGTGGCGCTGAACGAATATCGCATCTGGCAACAGGAGGACCGGCACGCGCAGGCGTTCCGGACCTTGGAATTAGCCGAGTCCAAGCGCATTGCCGCCAATCTCGGCCTGCCCAATGCCACGGCGGCCAAAATCTGTCTGGACTGTCATGCCGACAATGTGCCGTCCGACAAGCGCGGCCCGAAGTTTCAGATCAGCGATGGTATCGGCTGCGAGGCCTGCCACGGTGGCTCTGAGAAATGGTTGGAGAGTCACACCGCGGAGTCGGCGACTCACAAGGACAACGTGGCACGCGGCATGTATCCAACCGAGCAGCCGTTGAAACGCGTTCAGGTGTGCCTCGGCTGTCATCTCGGCACCAAGGATCAATTTGCCACGCACGCCATCATGGGCGCGGGGCATCCGCGCTTGAGTTTCGAGCTCGAGGCCTACACCACCAATCAGCCGGCGCATTTCATCGTCGACGCCGACTACGAACAGCGTAAGGGAAAGATCGAAGGCATGAATTTGTGGGTGACCGGTCAACTGGAAACCAGCCGCCGTTTTTTGTCGTTGTTGCAAACAAATATGTTCCATGCGGGCAGCATGTTTCCGGAGCTGGCGTTCTACGATTGTCATAGTTGCCATCACCCGATGGACAAGATTCGCTGGAATGCGGCGCGCGCGGGCGCCGGCATCAAGCCGGGAACGGTGCGATTACAGACCCAGAATCTCATCGTGTTGCAGGCCCTCACCGATACTTTCGAGCCGGCGGCGACTGCGCAGTTGGCTGAACTGACCAATGCACTGATTCGCGCGGGACAACGCGACCGAGCCGCGGTGAGCGAGGCAGCCAAGGCGTTGCTGAATTGGCTGGCGCCGCGGGATGTGCTCGCTCGTCGACAATATTCGAGCGCGGACGTAATTAAGATGCGCAAGACGCTGGCTCGTTATGCGGCCACCGACAAAGCGGGTGACTACGCGGCCGCAGAGCAGATCGTGCTTGGGCTGGAAAGCTTGAGTTACAGCATCGGCGACCGCAACAGTAAGAAGGCGGCGCTGGATGCGTTGTACAACGCCGTCAAGAATGACTCCACGTTCAGCCCACAACAGTTCGCCACTGCCGCGGCCAACGCGCAGAAATCATTCTGAACGAGCCCACCAACGTGCGTTTCAGCGCCGCCAACAAACGATTCTCCGGACGCACTCACGTGGGCCGTCGTGGCGGCGTCAACGAGGACGTGATCGGGTGGGACGAGGCGAGTAGCTTCTGGTTCGTCGCCGACGGCATGGGCGGGCACGCGAGCGGCGATGTCGCCAGCCGCGTCGTGAAAGAAACATTGCTGGGTGAAGCCTTGTCGTTGCCGCTGGCCGATGCCATTCGCAAGGCTCACGAGACGGTGGCGACGACGGCCAAGACCAATCCCGCGTACGACAACATGGGGTCGACTGTCGTTGCCGTGCGCATCGTTGAGCGGCAGGCGGAGATTGCGTGGGTCGGGGACAGTCGCGCTTATCTGTGGCGCGACGACGTGTTGAGTGGCATCACGCGGGATCATTCCTATCTGGAAATGTTACGAACTCAGGAGAACTTGTCCGAAGAACAGTTGCGAGGCCATCCGAACCGGAATTTGGTCACGCGCACGCTGGGTATCGGCACGCCGGAACCGTCGGTGGCGAAGCTGCCGCTGCAGCGGGGCGACTGGTTGCTCCTGTGCAGCGACGGTCTGAACGATGAGCTGGAGGACCGGGAGATTGCCGATGTCCTACGCACCCATACAGAGCCTGAGCAGGCCACTGAGGCGCTGATCGACGCGGCTCTGGCCAAGGGCGGGCGGGACAATGTCAGTGCCGTGGTGGTGGCCTATGACGGCCCGGATGCGGTCAGTTTTTCGAGCGCAATGTCGCAGAAACTGCGCCCCATGTTCCCTATGATTTTGGCGATTTGTGGCGGAGTGGCAGCGGCAACGCTGGTGGCAGTGCTGTGGTGGTGGTTCTATGGTCGCTGAGTTCCATGCTTTGTTGATCAAGGTCGGCAGCAATCGTGAGATTGCCCTGAAACCTGAGACCGTGCTCGGTCGCCAGGCAGACTGCGACGTGCTGCTCACCGAAGGTCATGCTTCACGTCGGCATGCCAAGCTTGTGCTGGCCGAGGACGGTTATTGGCTGGAGGACCTCGGCTCGTCCAACGGCTCGTTCATCAACGGCAATCGAATTTCCGGACGCGTGAAAGTGGCGTCGGGCGATCGGTTGCGGTTCGATGTGGAAGAGTTCGATTTTCGTCTGCCTCCACAGGCAGCCGTGGCGCTCGATGAAAGCAAGACGGTGTATCGCGCGCCGGAGTCGGCGGCTGTCGTTGCTGAGAGCAGCGGTGTTTTCAAACGCCCGGGCGCGTGGGCGGATCCGGATGCGTTGGGGGATGCTGGCATTCACAAGACCCAGTTCATCGATCCGGCGCAGATGAAGCAAATGGCGAGCAGCGCGGCGCCGGTGGCAGTGGCTTCGAGCTCGGTTGATGGACCGCATCTGCAGGTTGTTTCCGGTAGTCGCACTGGCTTGAACATTCGCCTGGCCGTCGGCGATTCGGGCAATGCCGAGTGGACCATCGGCAGTCAGACCGATCGTGAAGTGCAGTTCATGGACAGCGGCGTGTCGGCGCTCCACGCCAAGATCGTCAACGAAGGCGAACGTTGGAAAGTGCTCGACCAAATGTCGGCCAATGGCACCTTCGTGAATGGCAAGCGAGCCAATGTGAGTTATTTGTCTTCGGGAGATCGCGTGCGCTTCGGGCCGGTCGAGTGTTTGTTCCGCACCGACGCCAGCAGTGGGGTTATCACCGCGTCTCAGCGCCTCATCGGCGACGGTGCTGGCGAAGAGCCCAAGGGCAGGAGCTTGATCATCGCCACCGTGGCCTTCCTGGCCACCATCGCGGTGCTGTTCGCGGCTTACAAGTTTCTGTTGTCTAAATAGCCGATAAAATCAGGGCGATCAGATCAGCGTCAGCAGATGCCGCGCGGCGGCTGGCGCTCTTTCTTTCGCGCCATTAATAAAGAACACGAACACATCCCGAGGCTGCTTCGCTGCCTTGTCTTTGGCAACATACGGCAGATCCGCTGGCGAACCGCCGGAGGCCCAAACCTGAGCTCGGTCGGCCCAGGCTTGCAGGGCAGGGATCGAATAGCCGGTGGGCTCGGACGCCTCCGCCTTCCGCAGGCGGGCATAAACGAAATCCCCAGTCACATCGGCGAAGTTCGGGTACTCCTCCGTGTGCGCAAATACAGTAGACACAACGTGCTTGCGCGCCAGCTCAATGTAAGCAGCATCCACAAAGCTCTTGTGCCGAACTTCGAGCACATGTCGTAGCGGCAACCCCTCCAACTCCCGCGGCAACGCTTCGAGAAACGCGCCAATGTCAGCCGCGTCGAAACGCAAGCTCGGCGGCAGCTGCCACAAGATCGGCCCGAGCTTGGGGCCCAGCTCTGACAAGCCGCTGGCCAAGAAGCGGGGCATGGAGGGAACAGCTTCGGCAAGCACTTTGCGATACGTGAGGTACTTGGGCGCCTTGATGGAGAACACGAAGTCCTCCGGGGCATCGTCGCGCCACTTGGCGAACACGGCCGGCTTTTGCAGCCGATAGAACGTGCCATTGACCTCGATGGCCGTGACTTGCCGCGACGCATAGTTGAGCTGCGATTTCTTGGGCAAGTCGGGAGGATAGAAGGTCTCTCCCCAGGGTTCGTAAGTCCAGCCGCCGATGCCGGTACGAATTCTGCCTGCACTGTTAGCCATGCTTCCTCAACGGACCAGGTGACGCACCGGAACACGCGATGACAGCTTGATGGTATTCAGCACGATGCTCGAGTGCACGTCCCGCACCGAGCGAATGTGCATGAGCTGCTTCAGCACCACGTTGCTGAGGTGCTCCAAATCCGTGACCACGACTTGTAGTAACAGGTCGTAGCTGCCGGTCATGGCATGACAGCTGACTACTTCTTCCATGCTATCGACGGCTTTACGGAAGTGTTCGACGTTGTCGTCGGTGTGGCGGCTGAGTCGAACTTGCACGAAGGCCTGCACCTTCAATCCCAACCGGCTTGGATCGACGACCGCGGTGTAGCCCTGAATGATCCCGTTCTGTTCCATGAGCTTCACGCGGCGGGCGCAGGGCGTACTCGAAAGGCCGACTTGCTCGGCCAATTCGACGATGGGGCGGCGGCCATCGCGTTGCAGTTCATCGAGGATGGCGGCGTCGTAACGATCAAGATCCATAACACAGCCCGAGGTGGAATCGCCTAATACGGCGGGGTGTCGTGGAGGTTATCACCAAAAGCCGGGTAAAAGCTGCCGCAGTTTGTTGATTTCCGCCCGCGAGGCGGGCGTAGGCTGGCCTACGCGGCTACTGCGTCGCGAAGCCAAAGACTCCAGTTCCATGAGCGCAGAACGACACTCGGTATTCGGCCAGGCCGCCCGCAACGTTCCAAAACCGGATTGGCTACGAGTGGTGCACACCATTCTGGTGTCGCGCGCCCTGGATGAATTGGAAGAGAGCCAACTGCTGCCGGCTCGAAAGATTCTTTATCAGTTCACCGCTCGCGGCCACGACGTTACGCAAGTGCTGCTCGGTCAATTCATGACCGGTGCGCGCGATGGCATGGGTGTGTATTACCGCTCGCGACCGCTGATGTTGTCGGTGGGACTGCCGCTGAAGGACGCGCTGGCTTCGACCATGATGCGCACGGGCAGCGTGAGCGACGGTCGCGATATCGGCGTCGTGTTCAATTTACCGAAGCGAGATGATGGTGTCTGTGTGTTGCCTGCATGCGGTGGCGTCGGTGCGCAGTACACGCCGGCCATTGGTTGGGCGCAGTCGCTGCAGTATCGAGCTCAAGTGCTAGGCGAAGCTGAGGCGAATGGCAGTATCGCTGTTGCTCATGGTGGTGATGCGTCGACCGCGACCAACGGCTTCTGGGCAGCACTCACAATTGCGACTACGCAGCGCTTGCCAGTGCTGTTTTTTATCGAAGACAACGGCTATGGCATTTCGGTGAAGTCCGATTTTCAGACGCCGGGCGGCAACATCGCGGCCAACCTGTCGGGCTTCAAGAATCTGCGCATTATTCAAGGCGACAGCGCCAAGCCGGTGGAAGCCGCGGGATTGATTGCTGAAGCCGTGAGCGCCGTGCGTTCTGGCGAAGGGCCGGTGCTGTTGCGTTTGCTGGTGCCGCGCTTGTCCGGTCACTCCGGTCAGGACACGCAGACTTATAAGTCTTCCGAAGAGATCAGCGGCGAGCGCGCTCGCGATCCGCTGGTTCAGCTGCGTGCTCAGTTGGTGCCGAGTGTGATCTCGGAACAAGCATGGAGTGTGTTAGAGAAGCGCGCTTACGACGACGTGCAGGCAGCGTTGGCGGCCGTCGAAGCGAGCTCGGTGCCGGACGACACTCGTACCACTTCGCATGTGTTCTCCGAACAAAACGCAGACGGCAGCGTCGACGTGCAGCAGCAGGGCGGTTTGTTGAATGCCGGTGTGACTTTCCCGAAGTCTTCCGAGACGCCGCGCTCTGAAGGTCCACGCATCAACATGGTCACTGCGATTCGTCGCACGTTGGAGCATGAGTTGAGCGTGAACTCGCGCGTCGTCGTGTTCGGTGAGGACGTCGGTCGCAAAGGCGGTGTGCATGCCGCGACCTTGGGCTTGCAAGAGAAGTTCGGTGCGTCCCGCGTGTTCGATACCAGCCTTTCCGAAGAAGGCATCATTGGTCGCGCTGTCGGCATGGCGCTGGCCGGTCTGATGCCGGTGCCGGAAATTCAGTTCCGCAAATACGCCGATCCTGCGGTTGAGCAATTGAACGACTGCGGCACGATGCGCTGGCGTACCGCCAACCGCTTCGCGGCGCCGATGGTCGTGCGCATGCCGGGTGGCTTCTTCAAGTGTGGCGATCCATGGCACAGCCAGAGCAATGAAGTGCAGTTCGTGCACGCCATCGGTTGGCGAGTCGCGATGCCGTCGAATGCGGAAGACGCGGTCGGTCTGTTGCGAAGTGCGTTGCGCGCCAACGATCCGACGATCTTCTTTGAGCATCGCGCGATGCTCGATGGTGCTTGGGCTCGCAGGCCGTATCCCGGCGACGAATTCGTCGTGCCGTTTGGTAAGGCCAAGCTGCTGCGCGCCGGTTCGGAGCTCACCGTCATCAGCTGGGGTGCGATGGTGGAGCGTTGTGAGCAGGCCGCTGCAGAGTCGAGCGTCGATGTCGAGCTGATCGATCTGCGTACTTTGATGCCGTGGGATCGTGCGGCCGTGTTGGCGTCGGTGCGTAAGACGCGTCGCTGCCTGATCGTTCACGAAGACAATCTCACCGCCGGTTTCGGTGCGGAGATCGCGGCGACCTTGGCCAAAGAGGCGTTTTTCGATCTGGATGCGCCCATCGATCGCGTCACCATGCCGGATGTGCCGAGCCCGCACAGTCCGCTGTTGCTGGATTCGGTGGTGCCGAGCGTCGCTCGCATCACGGATGCGATTCGTCAGCTGGCCAGCATTTGAGTTTTTAGAGAAGCGACAATGACAGCAACGATCGAAGTGCGCGCACCGAGCGAGCAGTCCGAGGGCACGCGCTCGCAAGTTCAGCGCTGGCTGAAAAACATTGGCGAGACGGTGGCGGAGAATGAGCCGCTGATCGAGGTGGAGACGGACAAGGTCACCATCGAGATTCCTTCGCCCGCCGGCGGCGTGCTGCATGAAATTCTGAAGCACGAGCAGGAGGAGATTGAGCCGGGTGAGTTGTTGGGGCGGATTCAGGCGGCTCAGACCGGCGCTGGCACGGAGAGCGTATCGGCTCAGGGCAGCAGTGCCAGTACAGCGATCGCATCTGTTCGGGCTGCTGCTGAGGGCTCCGCTGTTGAGTCTGCCGCGGCTGGGGGCTCGTCGAGCCGGCCGGCCTTGCCGGGCTCAGAGATTCGCGTTGCTGCCATGGCGGCTCACGCTGAAGCGTTGTCGACCGGTCGTAGCAGCCCCGCTGTGCGTCGCTTGATCGCCGAGCATGGTCTTGAAGCGGCGCCGATTCGTGGCACGGGCACAGGCGGGCGCGTCACTGTTGATGACGTTCTTGCCTATATTTCCACTCGTAGCGCCAAAGGCGGCCAGACGCCGGCGCGTAAAGAGCCTCTGCCGACTGAGGCGGAAGCTGCTGTCGCAGGCCGCAAAGTTCCACATACGAGTATGCGGAAGCGCATCGCCGCCCGCATGGTCGAGAGCTTGTTGCACACGGCTCCGCACGTCACGACAGTGTTCGAAGCGAACATGTCGGCGGTCATCGCTCATCGTGCGGCTCACAAAGATGAGTTTCAGCGGCAAGGTGTGCCGCTGACGTTCACAGCGTATTTCCTCGCTGCCTGCGTGGATGCCATTCGCGAAGTGCCGGAAGCGAACAGCCGCTGGACGGACGATGCGCTGATCGTTCCGGACACTGTCAATATCGGTGTCGGCACAGCGCTGGAGGGCAAAGGCTTGGTCGTGCCGGTAGTTCGCAATGTGCAGGGCTTGAGCTTGTTGGAAATCGCCCGCGAGTTAGGTGAGCTGGTCGAGCGTGCTCGCACGGATAAGTTGGCGCCCAGCGATGTGCGCGACGGCACGTTCACGATTTCGAATCATGGAGTGAGTGGCAGCTTGGTGGCCACGCCCATCATCATCAATCAGCCCCAGTCCGCAATTCTCGGTGTCGGCAAGTTGGAGAAGCGGGCAGTCGTCGTTACCGAGAACGGAGAGGATCGCATCGTGATCCAGCCGCGCTGTTTCATCACGCTGACCTTGGACCATCGCGTGATGGACGGCCATCGCGCGAATCGATTCCTGCAGGTGCTGATTGATCGACTGGAGACCTGGAAGGACTGATTGCATCCGCAGCCAGGACAGGTCGCTGCTCGGTTCCGGGCCAGGCAGTTTGCCAAGGAATAGTTGCTGCCGGCTAGGCCAGGCGCGTGTCACCGTCGCCCAGCTCCGGGCTGGGCAGGCCGCCGAAGCGTTGGAATATCTCCGCGGCCGGGGCCGGCAGGGCGCCGGCTTGGGTCTGCACTGTCGCTGACAAGTACTCTTCCGATGCCGGAAACACTTGCGCGTACAGATCTCGGCAAAGTCTCTGTGCATCCGTTCCTGCCCAATCACTCGGCAGCAGCGCTGCCGGCAGCAAAGGATCGCGCAAATGAATCTTGCGGTACTCATGCAGCAGCAATGTGCGCAGGATGAAGGCGATATCGCCGGCGAGCGGCGGCGCGTTGGTGGCGCCATTCAGCGTCGACGCGACCGGCGAGAACATGTCGATGAACCGTTTGTATCGGCGACCCAGGTCGTCCAAGTCCCAACCCATGGAGAC
>NZ_JAEUPY010000231.1 GCF_016790065.1 Steroidobacter sp. | reverse complement strand
TGACGGCTTTTCAGCCGGGCGCGTTGTGCCGTGTGGTTTCCGATCGCGACAAATTCCTGGGCTACGCCTATGTGAATCCGCACTCACTGATCAGCGCGCGCATTCTGGGGCGCAATTCGGCCTACGTGCCGGACAAGTCGCTGATCGTGCATCGCTTGCAGGTGGCGCAGTCGCTGCGTCGCTCGCTCTATGAAAAGCCGTTCTATCGGCTGGTGTACGGCGAGTCCGATGGCTTGCCGGGCCTGGTGCTGGATCGGTTCGGCGACGTGGTGGTCGGCCAGATCGCCACTGCCGGTATGGAAGCGCTGCGCCCGCAGATCGAAGCGGCCGTGAAAAAAGTCATCGATCCGACCGCGCTGGTGTGGAAGAACGACGCCGGCGTGCGCGATCTGGAAGGCCTGCCGCATTACGTTGAAACCGTGTTCGGCGAGGCGCCCGAATTCGTGGTGGTCGAAGAAGGCGGTGTCGGCTATCAGGTGCCGCTGGGTAGCGGTCAGAAGACCGGCTGGTTCTTCGACCAGGCGTCGAATCGACTGGCCCTGCGCAAATACGTGGGCGGCGCACGCGTGCTGGACGTTTTCAGTTACCTCGGCGCCTGGGGCCTGGGTGCGCTCAAGGCGGGTGCCACCGAAGCCACTTGTGTGGATTCCTCGGCCAGCGCGTTGGAGCAGTTACAGGCAAGTGCCACGGCCAACGGGCTGAAGCCCAGCGTGATCAAGGGCGATGCCTTCGACGTGATGGAGTCGCTGCACGCCCAGGGCCGACGCTTCGACGTGGTGATCGTCGATCCGCCGGCGTTCATCAAGCGCAAGAAAGATATCCCCAAGGGCGAAGGGGCCTACAAACGGCTCAATCAGCTCGCCATGCAGTTGCTGGACAAGGACGGCATCCTGGTGTCGTGCTCCTGCTCGTATCACCTGGAGCCGGATCACCTGCTCACTGCGATTCAGCGGGGGGCGCGCCATCTCGGCAAGTTCGCGCAGGTGGTGGAGGTCGGCGGCCAGGCCCCTGACCATCCGCTGCATCCAGCCATCCCGGAAACCCGCTACCTGAAAGCGTTTTTCTGCCGGGTGGTGACCGAATGAGCGACAGTAGGCGGGGGCCTCGGTGGCGTTGATATACTCCCGCCGGACATGATTTCCTACCCCGCGATCGATCCCATCATTTTCTCGGTTGGCCCGGTAGCAGTGCGCTGGTACGGGCTGACCTATGTCATTGGCTTTGCCGCCGCCTGGTGGCTGGCCCGCCGGCGCGCCGCGCGTCCGGATTCGACCTGGCAGCCCAACGATGTCGACGATCTGATTTTCTTTGCCGCCATCGGCGTGATCGCCGGCGGCCGGCTGGGCTGGTGCTTGTTCTACGGCATCGAGCAGGTGCTGGAGGATCCGCTCACCGTGATTCGGATCTGGGACGGCGGCATGTCGTTCCACGGCGGCTTGATCGGCGTGGTGCTGGCGGTGCTGCTATTCGCCCGGCAACGCAGCCGACGCTTTGCCGATGTGCTCGACTTTCTGGCGCCGCTGCCCGGACTGGGCATCTTCGCCGGCCGCATCGGCAACTTCATCAACGGCGAGCTGTGGGGCAAGCCCACCAACGTGCCGTGGGGTTTCACGGTCGATCCCGTGCCGCTGTTCCCTGTGCAGAAAGCTGAAGCGCTGCGCCTGTGCGAACGCTTCGCCGTCGATCCTTGCGTGTTACATGTGCATGCCTCGCAGCTCTATGAAGGCGTGCTGGAAGGCTTGTTGGTGTTCATCGTGCTGTGGCTGTTCACTCGCAAGCAGCGGCCGCGGTTGGCGCCGGCTGGCCTGTTCCTGATGTTGTACGGCGTGTGCCGTTTCATCGTGGAGTTCGTGCGCGTGCCCGATGAGAATCGCGGCTATCTGTTGTTCGACTGGGTGACCATGGGTCAAATCCTGTCGCTGCCCATGGTCGTGCTCGGCGCCATCCTGATCGCCTGGGCGTATCGCAGCCAGCAGGCCAGCGGTAACTACGGTACCAAGCAGCTCGTCCCGGCTCAGTGAACTCGCCTTCATGAATCAGTATCTGCAACTCTTGCGGCACATTCGTGAGCACGGTGTGCAGAAGACCGATCGCACCGGCACCGGCACGCTGTCCGTGTTCGGCTATCAGGCGCGCTTCGATCTGGCGCAGGGCTTCCCGCTGGTCACCACCAAGAAGCTGCACCTGAAGTCCATCGTTTATGAGTTGTTGTGGTTCTTGAAGGGCGACACCAACGTCAAATATTTGCAGGATCATGGCGTATCGATTTGGGACGAGTGGGCCGACGAACGCGGCGAACTCGGCCCCATCTACGGCAAGCAATGGCGCTCCTGGCCTGGGCCGGATGGCAAGACCATCGACCAGATCAGTCGCACTTTGGATTTGATCCGGCGCAATCCCGATTCACGCCGCATCATCGTCAATGCCTGGAACGTGGGCGAGCTGGAGCAGATGTCGCTCACGCCCTGTCATGCGCTGTTTCAGTTCTGGGTGGCCGGCGGCAAGCTGTCGTGTCAGCTGTATCAACGCAGCGCCGACGTGTTCCTGGGCGTGCCGTTCAACATTGCTTCGTACGCCTTGCTGACGCACATGTTCGCGCAGCAGTGCGATCTCGAGCCCGGCGAGTTCATCTGGACCGGCGGCGACTGTCATTTGTATTCGAATCATCTCGACCAGGCCGACGAGCAATTGCGTCGTGAGCCGTTCCCGCTGCCGACGCTGGCCATCCAGCGCAAGCCGCCGTCGATCTTCGAATACGAGTATCAAGATTTTCAGATCCTGAATTATCAGGCTCATCCGTCCATCAAAGCGCCCATCGCTGTCTAAGGCTGTTTAAGCGTCCCATGCCCAAGCAGAATCGCCGCGCGTCATCGCGCACTCAAACTCGTTCTTCCAAGTCGGCCAACTCGACGCTAGCGCATTCGCCGCTGGTGGAAGCTCGCAACTCCGATATTCACGGCCGCGGCGTGTATGCCGTTGCGCCCATCAAGAAAGGCACGCGCGTGCTGGAATATCTTGGCGAGCGCATTTCGCACGGCGAAGCCGACGCGCGCTACGAGATGAAGGGCGACGATGACGGCCACACCTTCCTGTTCATCGCCAGCAATCGCACCGTGATCGATGCCGGCGTGGACGGCAACGACGCGCGCTTCATCAATCACAGCTGCAATCCCAATTGCGAGACCGTGATCGAAAACAGCCGCGTGTTCATCGATACCATCCGCGCCATCAAGCCAGGTGAAGAGCTGGGCTACGACTATCAGCTCACTTGGGAAAGCACCGACGATCCGACCGAACTGGCGTTGTATGCCTGCCGCTGTGGCGCCAAGAAGTGCCGCGGCACCATGCTGGACAAGGAACCGTTGGATAAGCGTGAGGCCGAGCAGAAGAAGGCCAAGGCGAAGTCCAAGTCCAACGCCAAGTCCAAAGCTAAGCCCAAGACCAAGTCGAAGCCCAAGACCAAGACCAAGACTCAGGTCAAAACCAAGACTCAGGCCAAGAGCAAGGCCAAAACCAAGAAGAAGTCGCGGCGCTGATCGTCAATGCTCAGCATCATTGTCGCGGTGGCCGATAACGGCGTCATCGGCAGCGCCAATCAGCTGCCGTGGCGTTTGCCTGACGACTTGAAGCGCTTCAAGGCGCTGAGCCTGGGCAAACCCATCGTGATGGGTCGTAAGACCTTCGACTCCATCGGCAAGCCGTTGCCTGGCCGCTTGAACATCGTGATCTCGCGTCAGCCCGGGCTGCAGATTCCCGGCTGCACCGTAGTGACTTCCATCGACGACGCGATTGCCACTGCGCAGCCCGCGCCGGAGATCGTCATCGTCGGCGGCGCCGAGATCTATCGACAGGCGCTGCCCAAGGTCAGCACCATCCATGTGACCCGCGTGCACGCGGCGGTCGACGGTGACGTGGTGTTTCCGGAGCTGCGTGAGCAAGAGTGGCAAGAAGTCGCGAAGGAGTATCATCCGGCCGACGATCGCCACGCCCACGCATTCACTTTCAGCACGCTGCAGAGAGTCGGCTCATGAAGATGCGTTACGACTGTTCGACCTGTCCCGGCTACTGCTGTAGTCATTCGCGTATCGCCATCAGCGAGTACGACATCGCGCGGCTGGGCAAGCATTTCGGCTTGTCGCCGGCCGCCGCCAAAGAGAAGTTCACCTACAACTTCAAGACCAAGGAAGTGGACGAACAGATCCTGCGACACAAGAAGGATCATATCTACAAGACCATTTGCCGCTTCTTCGATACCGACGAGCGCCGCTGCACCGTGTACGAGGCGCGGCCGAATGTTTGTCGAAAGTATCCGTACGGCAATCGTTGCGGCTATCACGAGTTCCTGAAATTCGAACGTGAGCACCAGGCCGACGACGATTTCATTCCGTCCGCTTAGACGTGCGGCTGAATAAATACATCAGCGAGACTGGTCTGTGCTCGCGGCGTGAGGCCGATGCACGTATCGAAGCAGGGCGAGTCACCATCAACGGCGTGGTCGCCACGCTCGGCACGCAGGTCAATGAAGGCGATGCCGTTTGTGTCGACGGCCAACCGGTCGGCGGCGAACAGAAGCACGTCTATCTGGCGCTCAACAAACCGGTCGGCGTGATTTGCACTACCGATCGCGAGATCCGCGACAACATCACCGATTTCGTCGGCTACCAAGAGCGCATCTTTCCCATCGGCCGGCTCGACAAGGAGTCCGAAGGGCTGATCCTGCTGACCAACAACGGCGACATCGTCAACGAGATCCTGCGGGTCGAGAACGCCCACGAAAAGGAATATGTGGTGACGGTGGACCGGCCGGTCACCGAAATCTTTCTCAACGGCATGGCCAGCGGGGTGCGCATCCTGGGCACCGTGACCCGGCCCTGCAAAGTGAGCCGCGTCGGCCCGGCCACCTTCCGGATCGTGCTGACCCAGGGCCTGAATCGCCAGATCCGGCGCATGTGCTCGTTTTTCGGTTACAAAGTGTTGCGGCTACAACGCGTGCGGATCATCAATTTGACCCTGGGCAGTCTCAAAGTGGGGCAGTGGCGGGAGCTGCAGGACGCCGAAGTGCGCGCTTTGTTGCCGAATAAACCCGGCTTCAAGTTTTAGTCGACCGCCGGTCGGCGCGGCTGGCAGATCGGCTGGACGCTGGCTCCGAGGTCACAGTATCTTGCAGACCGTGGACTCCGATTACGACGTACAAACCCGCGTTACCGGGCTGGATGAATTACGAGTCAGGCGGCCTGGCGAGGCCTGCTTGGTCGTCATTCATGCGCCGGTGCAGACCGAGCTGGGACGGCGCTATGTCCTCGACAAGCCGACCACTGAGGTAGGCCGCGGCCGCGATAACGACATCGTTCTGCCGAGCGATTGTGTGTCCCGCCGGCATGCCCGGCTGGAGCAGCGCGCCGGCAATCTGTTCGTGGTCGATCTGGCCTCCACCAACGGCACTTTCATCAACGACGACGTGCATTCGGTGCGCGAGCGCCAGCTGGAGCGCGGCGATCGGCTCAAGGTCGGCGACACCATTTTCAAGTATCTGTCCGGCTCGGACATCGAGCTGCAGTACCACGAAATCATTCATCGCATGACGGTGACCGACGGCCTGACCGATCTGGCCAACCGCAAGCAGCTCGACACCATTCTGGAAGAAGAGATTCCCCGGGCGCGGCGGCACAGTCGCGACTTGTCGCTGTTGATGCTCGACATCGATCACTTCAAGAGCGTCAACGACACGCACGGTCATCTCACCGGCGACTCGGTGCTGCGTGGCCTGGCTGGCATTCTGCAGCGGCGGCTGCGCCCCAGCGATCGTCTGGGACGTTACGGCGGCGAAGAGTTCTGCGTGATCCTGCCCGAGACCTCGCTGCCCAACGCCGCCAAGATCGGCGAGGAGCTGCGCTCGATTGTGGAAGCACATGCCTTCGTCGCAGAAGACAAAAACATTCGGGTCACCATCTCGGTCGGCGCCGGCACGTTGCGGGAGGGCATGGCCCTCGCCGATCTGTACCGAACTGCGGACGAGATGCTCTACCGGGCCAAGCGTACCGGCCGCAACAAGGTCTGCAGCTGATCATTCCACCGTGACCGACTTCGCCAGGTTGCGAGGTTGGTCGATGTTCCGATCCTTCGCCAGCGCCACGTGATAGGCCAGTAGCTGCAGCGGGATATTCATCAGCAGCGGATCCAGCTCCGGTTCGGATTTGGGCACTTCGATGATGCCGTTGACCGCCACCGGCAATGGCTCGCCGCGATGGGTGATGGCGTAGATCGGGCCGCTGCGCGCGCGAATCTCTTCCAGCGTGGAAATATTCTTGGCGAACAAATCGTCACGCGGAATGACCACGACCGTGGGCGTCTCGGGGCTGATGAGTGCCAGCGGGCCGTGTTTCAACTCGGAGGCTGGATAAGCCTCGGCATGGATATAGCTGATCTCTTTGAGCTTCAGCGCGCCTTCCATCGCAACCGGATAACCGGCTGCGCGGCCGACGAAGTAAGAGCTGTCGCGAGTCGCCAGCTCTTTGGCGAGCTTGGCGATTTCCGGTTCCATCGCCAGGATTTCGTCGACCTGCGCCGGCAAGGCTTCCAGTGCTTTGATCAAGCGAGCGCCGTGTGCCGTCGACATGTCTCGAATGCGTCCGAGATGAATGGCCAGCAATGCGAACGCGACCGCGGTCGACGTGAACGTCTTGGTTGAAACCACCGCAACTTCAGGACCTGCATGCAGATAGATCCCGCGTCCGCATTCGCGGGCAACGCTGCTGCCGACAGCATTGACGATGCCTAGCACGCGACCGCCTTTGCGCTTCACTTCCTGCACGGCTGCGAGCGTGTCGAACGTTTCACCCGATTGGCTGACGGCGATGTAGAGCGTGTCCTGCTCGATCACCGGATTGCGATACCGAAACTCGGACGCCGGCTCGGCGTGCGCGGGCACGCGAGCTAGTTGTTCGATCAGATGCGCGCCGAAGCAACCGGCGATGTACGCCGAGCCGCAGCCAAGAATTTTCACTCGACGAATTTCCAGCAACTCGCGCGCTGCCATTTCCAGGCCGCCGATGTGCGTGGTTTGAAAGCGCGTGTCCAGTCGACCGCTGAGCGTGCGTCGAATGGATTCGGGCTGCTCGGCGATCTCCTTGCGCATGTAGTGCGAATAGCCTTGCTTGTCGTACGACTCGTCGGTCCACGCAATGGTAGAGGGCTTCTTTTCAGTGGTGCCGCCGTCGAGCGTGGAGGTTTCGAAGCCGTCGGCGCGAACTACTGCAATTTCGCCGTCGTCGAGATGCACGACGCTTTGCGTGTGTCGCACCAGCGCCGAGGGATCGGAAGCGACAAACATTTCACGCTCGCCGATGCCGAGCACCACGGGGCTGCCGTTACGAGCGACCACGATGATTTCCGGGTGTTCCGCATCGAGTACGGCGAGCCCATACGTTCCGGTGATGTGTCGTAACGCGCTGCGCACTCGATGTTCGAGGCTATTGCCAGGCATGGCGGCGATCAGATGAGCCAGCACTTCCGAGTCTGTCTCGGAGCGAAAGGTTACGCCGCTGCCTTGTAACTTCGAACGTAGCTGCGCGGCGTTTTCGATGATGCCGTTGTGAACGATGGCGATGCGTTCGCTGGCGTCCGTGTGCGGATGAGCGTTGCGGTCGCTGGGTTCGCCGTGTGTGGCCCAGCGTGTGTGCGCGATGCCGGTCGTGCCTTTGAGTCGCTCGGGCAGCGAACGCTCGAGGTCGCGTACTTTGCCTTTGCTCTTGAAGACGCTGAGCTTCTCGTTGCGAGCGCAGGCAATGCCGGCCGAGTCGTAGCCGCGATATTCCAGCCGTCGCAAGCCCTCCACCAGAATCGGTGCCGCTTCACGCTTGCCGATGTAACCGACGATGCCGCACATGATGAAGCCTTCCGTTAACCGTAAATGATTCGGCGGATCTGTCGCTCGCTGTACTCGGGCGCTCGAAAACGGCGTGCCGCCAGCTCTTCGCCGATCTGCAGATAAATCGCTTGGTTCGATAGCCCCTGCGCTTGCAGGGCCAGGTGGCGACGGCGGATGAAGTCCTCGGGCACTTCGCTCATGAAGGCCAGCACTTCGTTGACCAGCCGGGCCGCTTCTTGGGGCGACAGGCGGCTGGAGCGGGTCAGGTAATCGACCAGCTCTCCCATGTCCTCCGATGCCCCCTTCGAATCCGCTGCGGAGCCGAAGTCTGCCGAGTCCTGGTTCATTTCCCAATCATCCTGCCCGATATCGGGCAAGAATAACTGAGTTAGGGGCTGGGGAGTTGGAGGTTGGCGGGTGGCAGAGCAGGCTGAAACGAGCCGGTCAGGCGTCGTTGCGGCTCAGATAGAAGTAGATGTAGCTGGTGAGGAACAGCACACACACGCTGCAGGCGAAGATGATGCCCCAGCCGGCGGCGATGATGGCGAACACGTCCAGCGAGGCGGCGGAGCTGGCCGCTTGCGCGGTGGACAACGAGCCGAAGCCGGCGGCGATGCCGAAGGCGGCGACACAATTGAGCATCCATTTCATCAGATAGCCGGGCAGATAGATTCGCATACTGCGGTTGTGGCGATACGCGGCTGCGCGGGTCATGCGGTCGCCGCGGCTGGCGTCCTTGAATAGCCAGAACGGCCACAGATAGCGAAACAGCAGTAGCGACAGCGGCATGTCGTCGTAGTGCGAGGCGAGGGCTGCACCAGAAGAGCGCGGCGGCATCGTCGGTTACTCGATAAACATAGGGTTTGGCGCCAGCGGAGCGGCGGTTACGGGATAGATGTTCCGAGGCCATCGATGGTTCCATATGCACCTTGCGGCCGGCAAAATCCAGTGAGCTGTGGAAATTCACTCTGCACCGGAACGGCGCGCGTCGTTATTCTGCCGCCGCCATGAACGTGCTTGGCCAACCGCAAACCTAAGTGCTCAATCCGAACGACACCATTCAGGTCTCCCGCTTTCATCCCCGCACGCCACCGGGGCGGCCGCTGGAAGTCGGCTGGGGACAGGAGTTCGGACGTTGGCTGTGGCACCTCATCGTGCTGCCGGCGGAGCAGGCGCGGCCCTGGCCGCAATGGGTTATTCGTTACATCCAGCCGGTCGTATTCGCGCTCGCTCGCCAATTGCAGGTGACCAATCCCGGCAGCGTGCGCTCGTGGGTGTTGAGTCTGCTGTTAGTCGATCCACCGCGCGCGTACTGGTCGAGTCCCGAGACTTACGCGGCCGACAGCAGGCGCGGCCGACCGCCATCGATTCGCACACTGTTGCATCAAGCGGCCTATCCCTACGTGATGCCGGTGGCTTGGTCGGGCTCGCAATTGCTCGAGCGCGCGTCGCTGGCGATCAGTCAGGTGTTCTCACGCCTGCACGTGGC
>NZ_JAEUPY010000696.1 GCF_016790065.1 Steroidobacter sp. | reverse complement strand
CTCGGGCCGCGCATCTTAGCATTGGGGGTGGCAGGGATCGAGAGCGGCGGCGATGAGTTACCTGACACCAACCTGACGCTTCTCGCTGGCCCCACGTCAGCAACCCTCCCGCACACTGCGGGCTCATTCCAACATGATGCCTGCTGATGCCCCGACTCCTGTTTGCTCCCCTCGCCTTGCTAATGCTGGTCCCAGCGGCGAACGCCGAGGACCTGATGACCTCCTGGCAAGCGGCGCGAGAGTACGACGCGACGTTGGCGGCAGCGCGAGACACGCTGACGGCAGGGTTGGAGCAAGCCAATCAGGCGACGGCAACCATCCTGCCGCGGCTCGACCTGGTCGGCACTGGTGAGCATCAGCGAGAAGAGTATCGCTCTGGCGATCCTACCGAGACCGCGACGGAGCGCACCTCAGGCCGCGTAACGAATTGGTCTGTGCAATTAGCGCAACCGATTTACGACGCCAACGCCTTCGCTACCCGCTCGCAACTGCTGAAGGAAACCGAACGAGCTCGCATCGCCTTCCGTGTCGCCGAGCAGGATCTGATTCTGCGAACGGCACAAGCCTGCTTCGACGTGCTGGTCGCGCAAACCAACCTCACGTTGGTGCGTGCCCAAAAGCAAGCCGTGAGTCAGCAGCTGGCCCAGGCGAAGAAGACCTTCGAACTCGGGCTGGCAACGATCACGGACAAGGACGAAGCGCAGGCCCGTTACGACACCATCCTCGCGACCGAGATCGCCGCGCGTAGCACGCTGCAACTCGCAGCCGCCGCTTACACCAACCTGACCGGCCTCGATCCGGGCAAGCTGCAAACCGTCGGCGACACCACACCGCAAGTCGACACGCCCCGCGACACGCTCGCATCGTTGTTGGCACAGACGGAACAACACAACCTGGCACTGCAAGCCGAGCGTCTCGGTCTGGACATCGCCAAGAGTGAAATCGACCGCTATCGCCTGTCGCACTCCCCCATCGTCCAACTCGTCGCCAGTTACGGACGCGAGATCGATGACGGCAGCATCTCCTCCTCCGGCTGGCGCGACCGCACCGACAGCGGCGCCATCGGCGTGCAAGTGACCGTGCCGTTGTTCAGCGGCGGCTCGCGCTCCTCATTACTACGGCAAGCGAAAGCCAACGCGAGTGCCAGCGCAAACGCACTGGAAGCATTGAACCGCGACGTCAAACTGCAAACTCAACAGTTTTATCTAGATGTGGTCAGCGGAGCCGCGCGACTGCATGCACTCGATCAAGCACGCATCTCCGGCGCTTCAGCCTTGCAATCGAGCAAGACCGGCCGCGACGTTGGCGTCCGCACCACGCTCGACGTGCTCAACGCGGAGCAGACCTACTACCAGACGCTGTACGACCGCACCGCCGCTCGTTATCAATATTTGTTCAGCCGCCTGCAACTCGCAGCCTCGCTCGGCGAGCTCACCGATCAGCAACTGGTCTCGGTGAACACCTGGTTGAACGCCCCTTCGTCCGCCCTCGATGAGACCCAGCTTTGATGTCCCTGAAAACAAATCGCTCACTTAGGACCGTCATCTGGGCCGCCGTCGTGCTCGCGTTGATTGCGGCCGTGACACTGTCACAGCAAGACAAGTCCGCCTCTGCCAAAGCTGATACGCCGAAAGCCTTGCCCGCGGTCCGAGTGGCAACAGCCCAGACTCGCGACCTGCCCGTGCACATCCAAGGCCAGGGTCATCTGGTCGCGCTCAATCAAGTCGATGTGCGCCCCCAGGTCACCGGCATCATTCGCGCCGTGCACTTTCGCGAAGGCGACGACATCCGTCCCGGTCAGTTGTTGTTTGAAATCGATCCAGCGGAATCCAAAACGCAGCTGAGCCGCACGCAAGCACAAGCCGCGCAGATCAAGGCGCAGCTCGACGACGCCGCGCGCGACTTTCATCGCTCCACGGAATTGGTGAAAGCCGGCTTCATCTCGCCGAGTGCGGCCGACACCAGCGAGAGCAAAGTCGAAGCACTGCGAGCTCAGCATCAAGCGGCGCTGGCTGAAGCGGACACCGCCAAAGTGCAGCTCGACCACACGCGCATCGTTTCACCGATCGCTGCGCGAGCAGGTGCAGTCGACGTGCATCCAGGCAGTCTCGCGCAAGTCGGCGGCTCGCTGCCGTTGGTGACGCTACTGCAGTTCGATCCCATCGGCGTCGAGTTCAGTCTGCCGGAAACGCAGCTCGCCGCAATTCTGCAAGCCCGCGCCGAACAATCGCTGCGCATTCACTTGAAGACGCCTGACGGTCAATACGTCGACGGCAAACTCACCTTCATCGACAACACTGTCAATCGCAACACCGGCACCATCAATCTCAAGGCCAGCTTCCCGAACGCCACGAGCACGTTGTGGCCCGGCGCGTTCGTGCGGGTCGAGCTGCAAGCAGGCTTCGAACGCGGCGCCACCGTGCTGCCGCCGCAAGCGCTGCTCGAAGGTCCGCAAGGCCATTTCGTATATGTATTGAATGAGGCCGACGAAGTGAGCGAGCAGCCTGTGACGTTGCTGCGAATTCAAGATGAGCAAGCGGTGGTGGCGGGCGTCGACGGCACACCGCGCGTGGTCGTCGAAGGCAACCGCGCACTGCGAGCCGGCATGAAAGTACAGGTGCGCTCATGAACCTTTCCCGCTTGAGTCTGCGGCGTCCGGTCGCAACCTTGTTGCTGTGGCTCGCGGTCATCGTGGCCGGCTTCGTTAGCTGGATGCAGTTGCCCATCGCAGCGCTGCCTCAATACGAAACGCCCACCATCTCCGTCAAAGCGGTGCTCTCGGGTGCCAGCCCCGAGACCATGGCCAGTTCCATCGCGACGCCGTTAGAGAAGGAATTCTCGGCCATCGCTGGCCTGGTGCGCACCTCCTCCACCAGCATGCAAGGTGAGACCAAGCTGCAGCTGGAGTTCGACTCTTCGCGCAGCATCGACTCGGCCGCCACCGAAGTGCAGGCCGCCTTGTCGCAGGCCAGCCGGAAGTTGCCGGCGGAAATGAAAACGCCGCCGACCTACTCTCGCGTGAACCCCGGCGATGGCGCGATCCTGACGCTAGGCTTGAGCTCGCCCAGCATGACCATGGGCCAGTTGAATGCATACATCGACAACTTGGTGGTGCCTGCACTGTCCGCCGTGAACGGCGTGTCGCAAGTGACGATCAGCGGCCACAAACGCTTTGCTGTCCGCGTCGAAGTCGATCCCGAGCGCTTGACCGCGTTGAACCTGACGCTCGACGAAGTTAGCGCGGCATTACAGCTCGCAAACTCGAACACACCGATTGGTCAGCTCGATAATTCACGGCAAATGCTGACGCTGCAAATGCCGAATCGGCTCAAAGCCGCCGCCGACTTCCAACGAGTCGTCATCGCCACACGCGACGGCGAAGTCATCCGCCTCGGCGACATCGCCACCGTTCGCGACAGCATCGAGAACACGCAGAACACCAGCGACGTGAACGGCGAAGACGCCGCGTTGGTGCAGATCAAGCGCCAGCCGAATGCAAACACGGTCGCCACCGTGGAGGCGATTCGCGACATGCTGCCGCGCCTTCAGCAACAGCTGCCGCCCTCGATCAAAGTGGTCGAGATGAACGATCGCTCGATCTCGATTCGCCACGCCATTCACGACGTTTACTTGACCATGCTGTTGACCATCGTGTTGGTCGTGCTGGTGATCCTGCTGTTCCTGCGTCACGGCCGCGCGGCGTTGATTCCTGCAGTCAGCCTGCCGATCTCACTGTTCGGCACGTTCGCCGCCATGCTGTGGCTG
>NZ_JAEUPY010000189.1 GCF_016790065.1 Steroidobacter sp. | reverse complement strand
CTGAGTGTGTCAAAAGCTGCGCGGTGCCGTTCGCTCTGCCGCAGCCATCGCTTGAACTCCATGCGATCTTCGGCACTGACCTGCTCACGGCCGAGCACCACCAGCCAGGAGGCCGCTTCAGTCTCGATCTGTTGTGCGCTGGGTAACGTCACAATCTTGGCTTCTGATTCATTCATCGCTGCTTGCCGCTTCCGTGGTGGCTCCGGGCGTGTCGTCATCAGACGAGACATTGGCCGACTTCACCGTTCCCACGAGGTCCCGTGGATCGTAACCGTGCTCGCGAAGGTAGGCATTGCACTTCAGCAGCCCGGTCATCACGTGCTTTTCGACCGCCGAGACACTGATGCTCATGCGGTTGGCGATCTGTTTGAACTGCAGCCTGTCGATACGACGTAGCAGAAAGGCCTTGCGACACTGCGGCGGCAGCTCAGCCACCGCTCGCACGAACAGCGCGAGCTTGCGACGGCCTTCCAGCCATTCCTCCGCACCCGCCTGATCTTCATCCAACAGTTGCTCGGCCCCGCCGCAGTCCTCCAGCGCCAGCGTGGGCGAGCGGCCATCGCGCCTCATGCTCTCCAGCACCAGCTTCTGCGCGATCTGAAACAGATACGCCTTCGGCTCCTTGATGTCCGTCTTCAGCTCCGCGGCGAAGCCTCTGAGGAAGGTCTCCTGCAACAGATCCTGGGCAGCCGCAGCCCCCACTCGAAAACGGGTCAGATAGCGAAGAATGGCTGCCTCGTTGCGCAGGAATGCGTTGAGGATTTCCGACATATCGATGGTCCGAAAGCGCGCTAGAGCCGACGATAACACGGCAAAATGGCGCTCGGACCGGCCGCCTCCGGCCAGCGGACTATTTTTCAGCGGGACCTGTGGATTCGACCGGCTGCGGCATCTTAGTGCCAGATCACCCGTCTTTTACCGCTTGAGACCGCCAGCGACCGCGCATCTACGCGGATCGGCGATGGCTGTGTAAGCCCCTGTTTTCGCATCACGAGTGATGACCGAGAACGAGCCCATGTGATAGTCGTAGCCGGAGGTTACTGCGACACGCACGCCGAGCTTGTGCAGGTCACGCACAGTCTCGGGGCTAATCCGGTCTTCGATAGTGATCTGACGTGCCTCGGACATCGGCAGCATGCGCGGAGCGTCGACAGCGGAGTAGGCGTCGAGCCCGCAGTTCAACACATAAGAAAGTACCTGCGGCACCGTGCAGTGAACGTTGCCCGGTGAGCCCAGCGACAACACGGGTCTGCCGTCCTTCAGCACCAGCGTATTGCCGATGACGCAGCGTCCCCTCGCACCAGGCACGAGCGTCGCGTCCATCGAGCTCATTAGATGTCCGAACGTCGCGTGACTGCCAACCATCGTCACACCGCCGACGACCATGCCGGGAATGCCCGATCCCTGCAGTGTGTTCATCATCTGTACCCAATTGCCTTGGGCGTCGACAACGGCGATCTCACAAGAGCCGGTCGGCTGGTCTGACTTCGACGATCCGAGCCTCGGCTTGCTGCCGCTGGCCGACAGCGACGACATGATGTCGCCCGACGCAGGAACATCGCTTGTCAGGCGGATGTGATCCGTGAGGTCGATACGAGGCCGTGACTTGCGAATGATACGTGCCAGATGCGAATGGTAAGCGTCGTCGAGCAATTCATCGCGAGGCACTTCGTAGACCGACTCGTCCTGCGAATATTCCCAGTGACGCGCGGCCTGACGTAGCGCGTGCCCCATGGCCCAGAGGTACTCGGCCGAACCCGGCTTCATTTCGCGAGCGCCGAGATGTTCGAGAACACCGAGCGCGACTGCGATGTAGAGGCCCTGCGCCTGCGGCGGCCCCAGACTCACGATCTCGTGCTCACGAAGCCGATAGCGAATCGGCTCGATCCAGCGCGGCGGCGTCTCCGTCATGTGCTCGGGGCGGATCTTCCATCCCATCGCGTTCGCCTTCGCGATGAACTGCTGGCTCCATGCGCCGGTGATCATGTGATCGGGCCCCTCCTTCGCTACTGCTCGCAGCGTGGCGCCGAGATCCTTGGGCACGAAGATGTCACCAACATCCTGGAGCCGGCCTTGCGGCTGATAGAACTCCCGGCCCTCTGGGAAGTGCGTAATGAATTTCTCCGTTTCCACATTGAGTCGATACTCGAACGTCGAGATCGGATGGCCGCGCTCGGCCCACTCGACCGCGGGCGCGCACAGATCGCTCCAGCTGCGACTCGCGAAACGCCGGTGAATCTCTTTCAGTCCTGGCATGAAGCCTGGAATGACCGCCGACGGCGGCATCGCTGCATACGAACCCGCACTGGCCGGCACGGGCTTGAACGGCGCCAGCCCTGACGGAAATACGCCCAAACTGTCGAGTTGATAGATGCGCCCCGTCGCCGCTTCGTAATAAAGAAACGTGACCGTGCCGGCATGGTTGGTCATGAACGGCTCGACAGCCGCCTGCACCAGCGAGCCGGCAACGGCTGCATCGACCGCGTTACCGCCTGCGCGCAGAACATCCAGCATCGTCTCCGTAACGATCGCCGAGTCCGTGGTGACCGCTGCCTGCAATCCGCTGACCGGCGTGCGCGGCCCCGGATTGACGACATAGCGTTGCAGATCTGTGCTCGGATTCATGGTACGACCCTTCGTTGCAATCTATTGCTCGATATCGGCCGGCATCGCACGACCTGCGTGATAGAAGACCGCGCCGGCCAGCAGCGCAGTAGAAGTCATCAGTATCAACGAATATCTCAACCCGCCCGCGCCATGCGAAGCACTGAACGCGTCACTGACGATACCGGTGAGCAGTGGCCCCAGGCCGCCGCCGAACAAGGTCCCGGAGAACAGCACGATCGCAATCGCCATCGCGCGCCGCGGCCCGCCGCACACCGCGTGCACCGCTGCGAACATGGCCGGCACGCCGACATTCATCAAGGCCATCCCGACGAATGCGCACACCAGAAAGGCAGAGTAACTATCGAGCATGAAAGCGGCCATGAAAAGCAGCCCGCCGAGAACAAAGGTTAGCGCCGGCAGCCATGCGAGCCATCGCGCATCGCGCCGAGCGAGTCGGTCGGCAACCCAGCCTCCAGCCAGCGTTCCGAGAAGACTGCCAGCCGCAGAGACGCCGGCGTAACTGAAACCCACGACCGCGAGCGATAAACCATGCACGCGGACCAAGAACGTTGGCACGAACAGCAGCGCGCCGTAGGCCATCAGGAAATAAAGAATCGCACCGATGAGCATCAGCACGAAGCTGGGCTTGGCTCGCAGGCTGGCGATTGCGGCGCGCAGTGATTCGCCCTGTGCTCCCGACCGAGGAAAACCCAGGACGAGGCGTGGCTCTCGCAAACCGAAACGAACTAGGACAGCCAACACGAGACCCGGCAGACCCGCAACCATGAAAGCCGTGCGCCAACCGTAATGAGTAGCCACGTAGCCACCGACACCGATACCGAGCAGCAGCCCCGCCGTCGATGCGGAGGTGAAGATCGCAATTGCGCTGGCCCGCTGCTCGGGCGGGAAGTACTCCGCGATCAACGATTGGGCAGGCGGGATCGCACCGGACTCGCCGGCGCCGACGCCGACGCGCGCGATCGCCAATTGCACGAATGTTTGTGCCAGCCCACAGGCAACCGTCATCAGACTCCACACAGTGAGCGCGACCGTAACGATCGTGCGCCGGTTGCCGACGTCGGCCCAGCGGGCGACCGGAATGCCGAACAGCGCGTAGAAGATGACGAACGCCAGGCCACTCAACAGGCCCAGCATCGTGTCCGACGCCGCGAACTCGACTCTGATCGGCTCGAGCAGCACCGCAAGAATGTTCCGATCGAGATAGTTCGAGGTGGAGACCAGATACAGAATCGCCAGCAGCCCCCAGCGATGGCGTGCACTGTAGAGTTCCCAGGGACGCCCCGCTTGCGCCATCAGCTCAGCTCGTTACGCACGATCTCGCCTGCTCGCATGATGAGCCGCAGGTGCTTGCCACTTTCTGCGAGCAGGCCAGCGTCGCGTAGCGGATCACCCTCCACTACTAGCAGATCGGCATGCGCACCGGGCTTGATGCAACCTAGCTTGTCCTCCTGCATCAACAACGAAGCATTCGTCGACGTCGCCTGCCGCAGGATCTCCAGCGGCGAAAACACCTCACGACGAATGTTGAACTCGCGACACTGCTGCACGTAGGTCTCACCGAGCAAATCCGTACCGAAGCCGATGCGCACACCGGCGCGTCGCATCGAATCCATGCCACGCAGCGCCGCCTCAAAAGCGAACTGCGCCTTCTGCTGGCTCTCAGCCGGAAAGCCGAGCTTGGGACCCTGTTCAACCAATGCAAAGATGATCGACATCGTCGGCACGACGAATGCGCCATGTGCCGCGACGAAGTCGGCGGTGGTGTCATCCATCAGCGTGCCGTGCTCGATCACCCGCACGCCGAACTCAATGCAACGTTTGACCGCGTGCGCAGGATGACAATGCGCGGACACATACGTTCGCCGTTCAGCGGCTTCGTTGACGATGGCCCGA
>NZ_JAEUPY010000139.1 GCF_016790065.1 Steroidobacter sp. | reverse complement strand
GAGGTTCGCCGGGTCGATGGCCTTGTTGGCCTCGAGGTCGAACAGGGCCGAATCGATGCTCAGGACCTCCAGCTCTCGCCGCCGTCGCAGCCGGAACTCGTACACCACGTTCTGGGCCACCCGGAACAGATAGCTCCTGGGTTTGAGCACCACCTCGATGTCGGGGAGCTGGTAGTAGCGGACATAGGTCTCCTGGGCCAGATCGAGCGCGTCCTGCGCGTTGCGCAGATGCCTCATCAGAAAGCGGTGCAGAGTCGCCCAGTACTCGTGGGTACTCACGTCATCGGAGCGTTGCTCCTCCTGCAAGTCTTCATCGCCCCTGCGCGACACCACGCCTGCACCTCGCTGAATCGACGCCACTCTCAAGCTAATGAGGGGTTCTAAGGTAAAACTACAACAGCAATTGCTCGGGTAGTCTGCCTGGCCACCAAATCTTGCAGTTGCTGTTGTGTAATTGCCCGCGAAGTCCTCTGTAGCTGATATCCGAGCTGCTGGCATGGCTCGGTGACGGACGGGTTGGAACAATAACTTGGGGACGGCAACGATGAAGAAGCAACGCGTGGTCTGGATGGCGGCTGGGCTCATGGCAGCCGGCACCGCGGCTTTGGCAAACGAGGCGCCCGCCAACGCCGGGCGGGCAGTGCAGGTCGACGTGCAGTCGCAGCCGATGATCGATGCGCTCAACCAGCTGGCGACGCAGGCGGGCCTGCGCATCGTGTTTTACACCGAGATCACCAGTGGCGTCACCGCCCCGCGGCTGGTCGGCAGCTATACGCCGGAGCAGGCGCTGAAAAAACTGCTGGAGGCGTCCGATCTCGAATACACGTTTACCAATGCGCGCACGGTGGAGATACGCAGCGCCGGAGCCAGCCCGGGCATTCGGCCGACCGCATGGCTGGCGACCGGAAACTCGATCCAGTTGGCGCAGGCGGCCAACGGGGCGCAGAACGAGCGTGAACAAATCACCGAGGTGATCGTGCAAGGCGTGCGCTTCCACGATCAGGAAGCCGGCACTGCGCTCAAGGTGCCGATGGCCATCAAGGATATTCCGCAGACCGTGATCGCGATCACCGGCGATGTGATGGACGTGGCCGCTATCAAGGAATTCCAGGATGTGTACAAGGTCGACCCGACCGGCGGCAGCATTCATCGCACCGACAACTGGACCATCAATTTCTTTCGTGGCTTCCGGCAGCAGAGCGACAACGCGCTGAAGATCGACGGCTTCCGCTTGCGCAGCGGCATCAGCGTCGACCTGGCCGCCTTCGAACGGCTGGAGCTGGTGAAGGGCGCCACCTCGACCATGTATGGACAGAACTCGGTGGCCGGTACGCTCAATGCCATCTCCAAGATGCCCAAGAGCGAGTTCGGTGGCGAGTTCAAGGCGGAGGTCGGTAGTTTCGATCATTACCGGATCGATGCCGATGTCTACGGTCCTATCAACGAGGACGGCACACTTGCGTATCGCGCGGTTGCCGCGCGGCTGGATGAAGAATCGTTCCTGGACTATGCGAGCAAGAAAACGACGGTGTTCTCGCCGACGCTGCGCTACCAGATCGGCACGGATACTTCGGTGTACGCGCGGGTGAACTACCAGGAGGCAGATGTAGCGCCGCAGTGGGGCGCCGGCTTGCAGTATCTCGGCGACATCCTCGACGGTTTTGCCAACGGCTTCGATCCTGACTTGCTGGTGATACCGAAGCTGCCACGCTCGCATTTCAACGGCGCGAGTTGGAACAAATCGCATTTCGAGTCGACGCTGATGCACGCCGGCCTGGAGCATCGCTTCGACAATGGCTGGAAGCTGCGCGCGAACCTGCAGCACAACGAACAGAATTTCATCGTGCATCAGGAAATGGCCGGCAATTTCCAAGCCGATGGCGTGCCGCTGAGCGCTTTCAACGAGCGCAACGACAATCGCTTCACGCTGGATGGCGGCGAGATCAATCTGTTCGGCGACATCGAAGCCTTCGGCCGCGCGCACACCGTGTTCCTGGGCGTGGACTATTCATCGATCGACAATCCGTTGTTGTATTCGTCGGCCGACGTGGTCAGTCCCAGTGTGTTCGACCCGACGTTCAACACCGCCGTGTCGCCCACCGCCAGCCTGGCGGACTACACGTTTTATTTCGAGCGCCAGCTGCGGCAGAAAAGTCTCGGCGTCACCACGCAGGTTTTTATCCGACCGATCGACCGGCTCACGGTGCTGGTGGGCGGTCGCTACTCCATGGACGAGAATGGTGACAACACGCGTTCCGCAGCCGCGCTCGCCGATCTGCGGGCCACGGCCTTCGATATCGTTGATCTGGACACCGACGTATTCACATTCCAGTCGGGCGTGACCTATGCGCTGACTCCGGAACTGAACGTTTACGCCAGCTACGGCGAAACGTTCGAACCGCAGACCAGCCTGACCGCTCCGAATACTTTCTCGGATCCCGAGGAAGGCGTCGCCAAGGAGATCGGCTTGAAGGGCGTGCGTTCGAACCGCTTCTCCTATTCGCTGGCGCTGTTCGAGATGACTCGTAACAACATCACGCAGGGCCGGCCCGACTCGGTGTTCGTCGATCCGATCGGCACGCAGCGTAGCCGCGGCATCGAGGTCGAGTTTCAGGGCACCGTGCTGCCGGGTTGGGAAGTGTTCGCCGCGCTCGGCAGGATGGATGCCGAGTTCACGGACGGCGAATACCGGGGCTATCGGCCGCCTGAGGCGCCCAAATTCGGCGCCAGCTTGTTCACCAGCTACGAAGTGCAAGGCGGGGCGCTGCGTGGGTATGGCATCGGTGGCGGTGTCGTGCATCGAGCGGGTCGCGAAACTTTCTTTACCGCACTAGGCACCAACGGTTTGCCGCTGGTGTACGACTTCGGCGATTACACCGAAGTGGACTTGCGCGTGTATCGCAACGCTGAGAACTGGCGCGTGCAGTTGTCCGTGACCAATCTCTTCAACGAGCAGTACTACGCCGCGCCGCCCTATAACGGCTTCGCGTTCGGTGTCCACGTCAATCCGGCCCGGACCGTCATGGGTCAGCTCGTCTATCGCTTCTGAGGTGATGAAGCGATGATGATCACGACACGAGCTGCGGCGTGGAGCGCTGCTCTGCTAGCGTCATTGGGTGCCCCCGCAATGGCTGCGCGGGCGCCCAACGAAAACCAGAACCGCGCGCACTTGGACCGATATGTCGAGGCGGCGCGAGCTGACTGGAGGAACGTCGGCGTCGCGCTCGTCGTCGTGCAAGGCGACGCAGTCGTGTATCTGAAAGGATTCGGGCTGCGACAGATCGGCAAGCCGGAGACGGTCGATGCCGACACCTTGTTTCAGATCGGTTCCACCAGTAAGGCCATCGCCGCGGCGGCGCTCGGCGTGCTGGTCGACGCAGATAAAGTGCGTTGGGACGATCCGGTGGTGGATTACTGGCCGCAGCTGCAGCTGGGCGATCCATGGTTGACTCGAAACATCACCGTGCGGGACACGGTGACGCATCGAAGCGGCATTCAAGAGTCGCCCTATTTCGTGTTCAGCGTGATGAGTGCCGAACAGGCGATGCGCCAGCTGCGCTACATCACGCCGGAAGCTGCGTTTCGCGATTCGTACCGTTACAGCAATCTGCTGTACGGCGTAGCGGGCGAGGTCGCTGCCGCAGTCTCCGGGATGAGTTGGAATGAATTCGTCAAACAACGCCTGTTGCAGCCGTTGCAGATGAAGCGCAGCGGCGCCAGCCCGTACGAGTTCTGGGATGCCCGGTTTGTGACTCCGACTTTTCAAGGGTCGGCTGCGGAGGGGCGGCCTAACAGCAGCGACGCGCGTGATGCCAACGTCGCCATGCCGCATGTCTTGGATGCAAACGGAACGGCCACGGTGCTTGCTTGGCAGAGCTACGACAATGCGGCTGCGGCCGGCTCGATCGTTTCCTGTGCCAGCGACATGGCCAACTGGCTGCGGATGAATTTGAATGAAGGGCGGCTCGGCGAGCGTCAGATTCTAAGCACGGCGACGGTTCGTGAGTTGCATGCTACGCAAAACCTGCGCACCGACGAGTCGCGCGATCAGTTCCCTCTAGAGGGGCCCGCCGAAGGCTATGCGATGGGATGGATCCGCTCGCACTATCAAGGGCAACTGCACCTCGCGCACAGCGGCGGCATTCTTGGGTTTCCCGCATATGTCGCGCTGCTGCCGGAGCGGCGTATCGGCGTCGCGGTGTTGTCGAACAGTCCGAATCTGATTGGCGACAGTCAGGCCTTCAACAAGGCGATTGCGTTTCGCGCGTTGGATCAGCAGCTGGGTGGACCACTTCGCGATTGGAGCCAAGCGTTTCTTGCCAAGTCGCAGAGCGCCCACGAGGCAGCGCGCTCGAGCGAAGAGAAGATGCAACAGTCGCGGCTACTGAACGCGCCACCTTCGCTGCCGCTCGATCAATATGTCGGCGACTATGAAGATCGTCAGCTGCATTCCGGGCCCATCAGCATTCGGTTGGAAAATGGCCGGCTGGCTTTGCGGTTCGCCGGCGCGGGGGCGTTCTCCGGCGTACTGGAACCTTGGCATCATGATGTGTTCCGGCTGCATCCAGCGAACCGAGCGGGGCCGGGCGGATATCCCAGCTTCGGTCTCGACGCCAGCGGTAAGGTGACGTCCTTCGTTGCATTCAACGCGACGTTCGAGCGCCTGCCCGCGAAGCAGCTGCCTTGAAAACCATCATGAATCGACGCGGCTTCGTGGCGTGTGGAGTGGCGGCAGCAGTCACTGGGATGACAGCGCGAGCGACGAACGATGCCGTTGCTTCGTCCACTGAGCGTTCGACGCTGGTGGTGAATGGGTTGGATACGTCGTCGCTGACTCCGGAGTATCTGCAGTTGTTGCGCAAGGGAGGCGTGAGCTGCATGCATAGAAGCACCGGCGGCAGTCTCGACGCGTTTGCGGCCATGCTGACTTTCTTCGATCAGCACTCGGCGGAGATTGCGCCGGCGGGCAGCGTGCGTGAGATTCGGCGACTGCATCAACAGGGCAAGCTGTCGCACGTGTCGGGCTGGCAGTCGGCGGAGTCGTTGATCGTCGATGGCGAGCCTGTGCCAAAGAATTTGCGTGCGTACCATGAGTTGGGGCTGCGCCTGTGTGGCATCGCCTATAACTTCGCCAACGATTTCGGCGGCGGTTGTCTGGATCCCCAGGTCGGGCTGACGCGTGCCGGCCACCGGCTGGTCGAAGAGATTCACCGCTCGCGCATCGTGTTGGATGTGGGCGGGCATACCAACGAGCAGACCTCGTTCGAGGCGCTCGCGATCTCGGGCGGCGTGCCCGTCATTTGCAGCCATACCAACATCAAGGCGCTCAATGACAACCCCAGGTGCTCCACCGATCGGTTGCTCGAAGCCATCGCCAGGACCGGCGGTGTGATTGGTCTTACTGCTTTCAACGATTTTCACGCGCGCAAGGCGAGCGATGCGCACATCGCCCTGACGCCGCAGGTCAGCCTGCAGCGGCATCTGGATCAATACGACTACCTGAAGCGACTGGTGGGAGTGGAGCACATCGGCTTGGGCCCGGATTTCATTTCCGGCCGCAACCAGTCCGGCCGCCTGGCGCCGGAAGTCAGTCAAATCATGGTGCCCGAGGCCTACAGCCAGCAGATGCCCTGGTTCTATGTACGTGGCTTCGAGAACATTGGCGAGCTACCCAATGTGACGCAGGGGTTGCGGCAACGAGGCTGGTCCGAGGCGGAGCTTCATCAAGTGCTGGGCGAGAATTGGTTGCGGGTCTACCAGAGGGTCTGGGGCGCCTGAGGGAGGCTCACAGCCGGTGGGCGCTCCGCTGCGGCTGGCCGGCGCCGGAGAATCGAAGTATTTTAAAAAAAGAGGGCCGCTTTTTGGCCTCTCGCACGTCTTCCGGTTCCTGATCCAGCCACGCGAAGCGTATGAGTTCCAAGCCGGAGTCACCGCCGGACCCTACAGCCACCGTCCCGGAGGGCGCCAACGACGCGCCCATTCCGGCGGAACACCATGTCTTGGTGCGCCAGCTGTTTCGTGAACACAACCGTGCGCTGGTGAATTTCCTGCGGGCTCGGGTGGCTTCCGAACAGGAAGCCCAGGATGTGGCGCAGGAGGCTTATGTGAAACTTCTGCAGCTGCATGAGCCCGGCGCCATCGGCTTTCTGCGCGGCTATCTGTTCCGGATCGCCACCAATCTGACCGTGGACCGCGCCCGCCAGCGAGGCGTGCGTCATCGCTTCGTCCAGGAGAAGGCCGATGCCGGCTGGCTCGACAACCCCATCGGCATGGATCCGCCGGAAGCCTTGGCCACCAACCGTCAGCAGTTCGATCTGGCGTGCCAGGCATTGAACGAGCTACCCCCGAAGCCGCGTCAGGCGTTCGTGCGCCATGTCGTCGAAGGCTACAGCCCGCGCGAGGTGGCGCTGGAGCTCGGGGTCGACGAGCGCACGGTTCGTAAATTCATCACGCGCGCACTACTGCATTGCCGGCGATCGATGCAGGTGAGTCCGGAGCAGGGAGAATGACTATGAGTATGGAACTCGAAGACGACGTGCGTTATGGCATCGCCGCCGACTGGCTGCAGCGACTCGACGATCCGCAACTGAAACAAGAAGACATCCAGTCGTGGTTGGAATGGTTCGAAACCTCCGATGAGAACCGTAAAGCGTTCGAAGAAGTGCAGGCCCTGCGCATGCATTTCCGCGAGCTGCCGGAGCAGGATCGTGAGGAGCTGAAGCGCAGGACTCGCACGTTCAGTCTGCAGTTGGGGCGCAGAAGCGTGCCCATGTTTGCGATCGCGGCGTCGGTGTGTGCGTTGGCGCTAGCGTTCGGCTTGTGGTGGAGCGTGCAATCGCACTCGGTCGAAACGTATTTGTCCGCTCAGAATCAACATCGCGTGGTGACGCTGGACGACGGTTCGTCGCTGGTGCTCGGCGCGGATTCGGTGGTCGATGTGAGGTACTCGCCGCTGCAGCGCTCGCTTCATGTGCAACGAGGCGAGGCTTATTTCGAGGTGCGCCACAATCGGCTGCGTCCGTTCATCGTGCAGGCCGGCGACATTCGTGTGACTGCGGTCGGCACCGCGTTCAATGTGCAACGTGGCGCGAATCGAGTCACGGTGACTGTCACCGAAGGTCGAGTGAAAGTGACGCCGGGTAGTGCCGCGCCGGACAGCGAAGCGGCGGCGACTCCAGTCAACGAAAGCAACGATCTGATGCTCGCGGAAGGACAGCAAGCGGTGTTGCCGCTGATCGCGCCTGCGAGTCCGCCGATGCTGGCCAAGGCGGTGGTGGCGCAGGATTGGTCGCGCGATCGCGCTAGATTCATCAACGCACCGCTGAGCGAAATCGTGCAGGTCATCAATCGCCACGCGTCGACGCGACTTACCATCGAAGACCCTCGCGTCGCCGATCTCACTTACACAGGCACCATCTTCCGTAGCCATGTCGACGAGTGGATCTCTTCGTTGCCACAAGTCTTCCCGGTGCGCGCTGTGCCGCTCGAAGACGGCAGCGTGGCGTTGGTCAGCAAGCAGGCAGCCGCCGATCGATGATTTTTTTTTGGCCGACCCAGGGCCGGATTTGAGCGTCTCGCACGTCGTTCCCGCGAACAACAAACATTCCGGGGAGGAGATGCAATGAAGTTACGAACTTTGTCGATGCTTGCGCCGGTGGCTTTCTATTCATCCTGGGGCGCGGCTGCCGACATCGAGCAACGCCAGGTCGATTTCAAGATCGAAGCGCAGTCGTTGGCCAGTGCGCTCATTGAATTTTCCGAGCAGGCGCAGCTGCAAGTCATGTCGCAAGGTGTGGATCTCGAGGCGCGGCGCACGCCTGGAGTCACGGGTCGACTCACGGTCGGTCGTGCACTGTCTCAGTTGCTCTCCGAAAGCAGCCTGAGCTATGTCGAGACCGCGCCCAACACCATTGCCATCACCAGCGCGTCGTCGAAGACGACGTCGGCTGCCGCGTCGAATGGTTTGATCAAGATTGCACAGGCGACTTATAGCGATACGCCGCCACGTTCCGAAGCAAAGAGTTCGGTCGTGCATGAATTGGAAATCGTCACGGTGTACGGTCGCGGTGCTGCGCAGACCACTGTGCGCGAAGTGCCTCAGTCCACCACCGTGTTCGACTCGGTTGTGTTGGACTCAGTGCCTTCCCCGAGAATCGACGACGTCATCCGGTACATGCCGAGCACCAATAATCTGCTCGGCGACTTCGCCTTGGGCAACAACTTCAATGTGCGCGGTTCCTCAGCGAGCTACACCTGGAACGGCATGATTCCCAGCCCGGTAAAGCCGGGCCGGATCAGTTCGGTCAATGTCGAGCGCATCGAAGTGTTGAAAGGTCCCTCGTCGATCACGTACGGCTCGATGGCACCGGGCGCGGTCATCAACGTTGTGACCAAGCAGCCCACTGACGAGTTTTTCGCGGAAATCGATCTGCAGGGTGGTAGCTGGGACACGTATAGCGGCTCGCTCGACATCGGCGGCCCGCTGGGTGAAGCAGTCAGTGCACGAATCAACGCGTCTTACCTGGATCGTAAGACGCAGGTCGATCACTGGAAACAGGAAGCCACCTTCGTCGCGCCGGTCATCAAGTTCGATCTCTCGGACCGTACTACGCTGACGCTCGAAGGTACGTTCGACCGGTTGGAACATCCCTACGGCATCTATGACGGCCGCATTCCCGCGCCCGGCACCTTACTGCCCAACCCTAACGGCCCCATTCCGATGGCCACCAACGGCGGTTACTTCGAAGGCGTGACGCACCAGGTCGAGGAATACAGAGATGCCAGCGTGCGCTTCAGGCATGAGTTCTCGGACAGCCTCACGTTGAACGCGCAGGTAACTTACGCGGACGTGGCACGCGAAGGCGTCGACGGTTTCGGTGCGGCACTGGCAGCTAACAATCGCACCATGACGCGGACTATCACTCCTCGCGATCAAGGCACCGAAGCCTATACCGCTACTGTGAACGTCGCGGCAAAGTTCGACACCGGCGCGATCACTCATCGTGTCGTTGCGGGCGCCGACTACCTGGATTTCGAGAGCTACGGCCATCTCGGGTCGTATCGCCCGTCGGTCGGAGCCGTTCCCGCGCTTGATGTCTACAATCCCAATTACACCATTACGCAGCCGCTGATCCTGACTCGCACCACCAGCTCGCTCTTCAAATCCAACACCGCCGCGGTGTACTTGCAAGAGCGCGCCACCATCGGCGATCTGTCGTTGATCGCCGGCGCGCGTTACACCGATTCGCAAGGCGAGACTACGTCCAGAGCATTTGCTACCGGCATCGTCACTCAGTTGCCGAACACTGACGCGAAGGAGTGGTCCACGCAGCTCGGCGTACTGTACGACTTCACGGACGCCTGGACGGTCTACGCGAACCACAGCACATCGTTCCTGCCGCGCGGCGCGATTCAACTGCGCAACGGTGACTTCTATGGCAAGCCAGAAACGGCCAAGCAGATCGAAGTCGGAGCACGTTACGTGCTGCCGAACGACATGGTCGCCAGCCTGGCGTTGTATCGAATCGTGCTGCCGGACGTGCTCACGCGCGACCCGGTGGATATCAATTACTTCGTTCCCGCCGGCGAGTTGCAGTCCGAAGGTATCGAGCTGGCGCTATCCGGTCGCATCCTGCCGCAGTGGAGCACGATGCTGTCGTACGGCTACAACCCCACCGAAGTGACCAAGTCGAACCAGCCGGGGCAGAAGGGCTTGGAATTTCAGAATGCTCCGAAGCAAACGGCATCGTTGCTGACGCGCTATGACGTGAGCGGCGGTGCGTTGGACGGCTTCGGCATTTCCGCCGGCGTGAGCTATGTCGGCGACCGATTTGCGGAAGCGACCAATGTGCGTGAGCTGCCGGCTTTCACGCGAGTGGATCTCGGGCTCTACTATCGCTTGAACGATGGTCTCCAATTCAGCCTGCACGCCAACAACATCACCGATGAGGACATCTGGAGCGGCTTTCAGATTCCCATCATCATGCGTAACGCGGGCCGCAACTACATGTTCGGCGTGAAGGTCACTCCGACCGGCTTCTGACGGCCGTTCCGACGAGCGAGCACCGGGTGAGATCGCCCGGTGCTCTACCGATTCGCGTGAACCTTCCTCAGGTCGACCCATGAAGCGCATTCTTTGCTGTCTCGCTGCGTCCGTCATATTCATCGCGCCGGCTTTCGCTGAAACCGCCGGGCGCAGTTTCGAAGCCGGGATCGACAAAATATTCGCCGAGTACAACTCCACGCATTCGCCGGGCTGCGCTGTGGCAGTCATGCGTAAAGGCGAGGTTGTTCACGAGCGTGCCTATGGCATGGCGGATCTCGAACACAACGTGCCGATGACGCCGCGGACCGTCGTGCACATCGCTTCGGTCTCGAAGCAGTTCACCGCGGCCGCGATCGCGTTGCTGGAAGAGCAGGGCAAACTCTCGCCCGACGACGACGTGCGCAAGTACGTGCCGGAGTTGCCAGACTACGGCCACAAGATCGCGATCCAGCACCTCGTGCATCACACCAGCGGCCTGCGTGACTATCAGAATCTAATCAGTCTGTCGGGCCGTAGCATTTCGGAGGCGATCCCGGAAGAGGCCATCGTCGACATCCTGGCGCGGCAGAAGCAGCTCAACTTCACGCCCGGCACGCAGCACTCATACAACAACTCGGGATATTTCTTATTGGCGCTCATCGTCAAGCGCGTCAGCGGCAAGTCGCTGGCGGAGTTTGCCGCCGAGAACATTTTCGAGCCGCTGGGCATGACGCGCACTGGCTTTTATAACGGTGACCGCAGCAGCACGCCCTACAACGACGACACCGCGCAGCTCGTGCCCGATCGTGCCATGGGTTATCTCAAAGGCAATGAAGGGCTCGGGTATCGCTTGGTGCGAACCAACTTCGATTCGACCGGTGCGGCGGGCCTGCTGACCACGCTCGCGGACCTGGCGCGTTGGGAACATCATTTCTACCAGAACACCCTCGGTCAGGGCGGGCCGGCGTTGATCGAACGAGTGTTGAGTGTGCGGCCCTTGAACGACGGCACGCCGAACAACTATGCCTACGGATTGGTTCTCGATGAGTACCGCGGGCTGAAAGTCGTCATGCACAGCGGCGGGCTCGGCGGATACAGCGCGTTCCTCATGCGCTTCCCCGAACAAGGCTTCAGTGTCGCGACGTTGTGCAACCAGGGGCGCATCGCGGTTGGCGGATTGACGAGAAAGACCGCGGATCTTTATCTCGCCAGCTATCTGTCGATGCCGGCCGATACTGCCAAGCCTGCAGCGGAAGACACACCGTCGAAGCTGCCATCGCTACCGCCGCCGACCGCAGAGATCATGGCGAACTACGTGGGCGACTATGCCAGCGATGAACTCGACGCCGTGGTCCGAGTGCGTGTCGTTGACGGACAGCTGAAGGTCCGGGTGGGTTACGCACCAGCGCGTGTGCCGAAGCCGCTCGGCAAAGATCACTTCCTGTTCGACGGCGTCAATCAAATGCTCTTCAAGCGCGATGCCCGCGGCCGTGTCAGCGGCATCGAATTCAAAGCGGAACGAATCCGCAGCCTGCTCGTGCCCAGAGTGGCACAACACAAGTAATGGCAGCTTCCATGAAACATTTGTTCGTCGCGCTGATCGCGTTGTGTGTCGCTGGCCAGGCGATCGCAGACTCGCCTGTACCTTCCCGTCGTGTGCAATTCTCCACGGACGAGGGAACGTGGATGTCTCTCGATGTCTCGCCTGACGCGCGCACCATCGTCTTCGAACTGGTAGGCGATCTGTACTCGATGCCACTTGCCGGCGGCAAGGCACAGCGCTTGACCAGTGGTACGGCGTTCGATTCCCAGCCGCGATACTCGCCGGATGGCAACTCGATTGCTTTCGTGAGCGATCGCAGCGGTGCTGACAATATCTGGGTCATGGATGTACGCAGTGGCGAGGTGCGCGCGTTGACGCAGGAGAGCGGCGCGTTCTTCGTTTCTCCGGAATGGACGCCGGACGGTCAGGAGATCGTCGTGACTCGAAGCACCAAGAACGTGAGTCATGGCCGCCATTATCAGCTCTTCATCTACTCAGCCACTGGTGGCGCCGGGCGCCAACTCACGGGCGGGGTGCCCGAGCTGAAAGGCACAATCATTTCGCAAGGCGTCTTGGGTGCCGCCTTCGGCACGGATCCGCAACGAATCTTCGCGGCCGTGCAGGTCAAACCGAAATGGCCCAGCTTCGCGACCTGGCAGATCGCTGCGATCGATCGTTCGACCGGCTTCGCGGCGCCATTCACTGAAGAATTGAACAGCGCGGTCCGCCCCTTGCTCAGTCCGGATGGTCGAAGTGTGGTCTATGCCACGCGTTGGGAGAATCAATCGCGGCTCAAGCTGGTGGACTTGCAGACGCGTGAATCGCGCTGGCTGGTATCGGATATCGATCGCAGCACGCAGGAAGTCGCGCCTCGTCGCGATCTGTTGCCAGGCGCGGCGTTCTTGCCGGACAGCAGCGCGTTGATCATGACTCATCACGGCAAGTTCTGGCGGATCAATGTCCCGGACGGTGCCGCGACGGCCATTCCCTTCACTGCCGATGTCGACGTGCAGTTGGCACCGCTCGCGCAGTTTGACTATCCCATCGACGAGCAGCATGTGACGGCGCGTCGCATCGAAGCGCCGCAGTTGTCGCCTGACGGTCGCTGGCTCGCGTTTTCCGCACTCGGCCGTGTCTATGTGCAGGCTGCTACGTTCGATGGGCGAACCACTGCGCCTCGTCAGGTCAGCGCGGGCGCGGATGGTGCGTTCTTTCCTGTGTGGTCGCCGGACGGCCGCTATCTCGCGTACGTGACTTGGAATGATTCGGAGGGCGGCGGTGTGTGGCGCGTGCAGCCACGTGCTGGTTCTGCACCCGAGCGGATATCAACCGCACCCGATTTCTACGAGAAGCTTGCGTACTCACCCGATGGTCAACGAATCGTCGCGGCGCGCTCGCTGCTGGCGAAACGTTTCAGCTTCTACAACGAGAATCAGGGCATCGGGCGCGGCAATAGCCGTGAGCTGGTCTGGCTGCCTGCGAACGGTGGCGCAGCGACCCTCATTACTAACATCAACCCGGTGACTTATTGGGGCGCGTCGTCGCACTACGGTCGTCCGCATTTTGTGACGGGCGATGCCGAGCAGGTGTACTTCACCGATCCTGTGGACGGGCTGGTGTCGGTGCGATGGGATGGCTCACAGCGTCGCAGCGTCTTGCGCATCGAAGGACCTGGCTTCGCAAAACCAGAGCTGGCGACGGAGGTGTTGTTGTCGCCGGATGCGAAGCAGGTGCTCGCGTTACTCAACAATCAAGTGTGGTTGGCGGATATGCCGGCCAACCAGGCTGCGACGCCTACCATCGCGCTGCCAGCCGATGGGACAGCGACACCGCTGCGGCGCCTGAGCCGCGATGGCGGGGACTTTCCGCAGTGGAGCGCCGATGGTCGCAGCGTTTCGTGGAGTCTGGGCAGCACGTTGTTTCGTCAGCTTACGAATGTTTCCTCGCCTCGCGATCCGCAACGTCAAGAAGTGGTCTTGCGCGTGGCTCGAGATGTGCCCCGGGGCTTGATCGTCCTTCGCGGCGCGCGTGTCATCACGATGCGTGGTGACGAGGTGATCGAGAACGCTGATGTCGTCGTCACCGACAATCGAATCACCGCCGTGGGGCCGCAGGGCTCGGTGCGTGTTCCGGCGAAGGCACGCGTCATCGATGTGAGCGGCAAGACCATTCTGCCCGGTTACGTCGATGTGCATTGGCATGGCTCTCCGCCGTGGGGCGTTCATCGCACTCACCTGTGGGAGTTTCAAGTCAATCTTGCGTATGGAGTGACCAGTACGCGCGATCCGCAGCCGGCTGGAATGGATGCGCTGACGTACTCGGATCGCATCAGCAGCGGAGCGGTGCTAGGGCCGCGTCACTTCACTACGGGTCGTGGAGTATTCATTCAAGATGACATACGCAGTCTCGATGACGCTCGAGCCATCGCTCGACGATACGCGCAGTTCTATCGCACCGAGACGTTGAAGGACTACATCACCAACGCCGATCGGCAGACGATGCAGTGGTTGGCCGCAGCGTCGAGGGAATATCGCCTGACCCCGACCGCCGAAGGCAACAGCGATTTCAAGTCCAGCCTGACGCGCATCCTCGACGGTTACGCCGGTCAGGAGCACATGACGACGGCGACGAACTACTATCGCGACTTGACGCAACTGATCGCGGCCAGCGGCACCACCATCACACCGACGCTGCTGGAAGGACAGACCGGCGGACAGGATCGACTCGAGCAGTTCGTCTACGCGCACGATTTGTATCGTGATCCCAAGATCCGTCGCTTCTTTCCCGCCGAGGAGATTGAGTTCCTGAGTGTGGGTGCCAGCACCGGGCCGCTGCAGGCCAGGTACAGCACTGAAGAGCTGGTGTCCCAACCGCGTGCCGTGCTCGCCGCCGGCGGTCGCATCGCCTTGGGCGTTCACGGCGCCATGCAAGGCCTCGGCGCGCACTGGGCTCTATGGACGTTCGTCGACGGCGGCATCAGTCCTCATGCCGCCCTTCGCGCCGGCACTCTCACCGGCGCCGAAGCGATCGGCCACGGCAAAAACTTCGGCTCCATCGAAGTGGGCAAACTCGCCGACCTGCAGGTCCTGGATCGCAATCCCCTCGACGACATCCGCAACACCTTGGCGTTGCGCTACGTGATGATCAACGGCCGCTTGTTCGAAACCGACACGCTCGATCAGGTGTGGCCGGAAGCCAAGCGGATGGGGCCGCAATGGTGGCAGGTGCGTGGTGAGTGACTGCTGTGGTTCGCGTCGCGCGACGCTGGTCGTAGCTACCTCACGCAGAATCG
>NZ_JAEUPY010000130.1 GCF_016790065.1 Steroidobacter sp. | reverse complement strand
CGACGGGCCATTGCGGTCGCGCTCGAAGACGGTGGCGCGGATCCTGTCCAAGAGCGGGCGGAGCGATTCTACGAAGTGATCGCGCCATCGCTCGCGCAGTATGTTCAGCAGTCGCAACCGGCCGATTGGCGCAACGCCGACCGCTTTCAGGCGTTTCGCGGACTGGTGCAAAGCTTCCTGGGAGATGGGGCAGGCAACGCCCTGGCGGATTCGAGCCTGGTCATCTTCCAGAGTTGGCTGCGCCGTGACGCGGATGGGCGGTGGGGACCGCACTATGACAATCAACGCTTGCTCGGCGGCGGCGAAGATGCCTGGAATCCCGGCGCTGGATACAGGCTGCCGCTGCTGCATCAGAGCTGGCGTCGGGTGCACCCGATCATCACTTATCGCAAGCTCCACGTGCCGATGCTGATCATCGACCCGACCGGCGACGACACCCCGCCGGGCGCCAGTTTCTCGCCGCAATACGAGCGCCTGCGCGCATCGCATCCGGCGCTCATCGAGCACGTGAAGTATCCCGATACCGGGCACGTCGCGCATCCACAGAGACCGGATTGGTTCGTGCGCGACATGAGTTCGTTGCTACAGCGGGTGCGCAAGGCCGGCAGCGATTCGTGCCTGAAAGCGGCGGAGGCGCATTCATGAATTTCAGTGCAGTCTGCTCGCGCCGCTCGTTCACGAGCTGGTTCATTCTATTTGGGATGGTCGTAAACGTAACGGCCTCGGCTGGCTCGACGGCTACCGAACTGGCGACCGTGACCGGGGCCGCAGCGAAGGTTGCGTGTTCAGCGGTGTTCGTGTCGGGCTTTTCGCTGTCTCGGGCTGCCGTCGATGTGGAGCAACTACTGCGGCCGCTCGCTCACGAATTCGTCTATGAGATCGAGCGGCGCGAACGGCGACTCAGCGCGAGTGCTTCCGGCGTCGTTCGCACGGCGCTTTATCGTCCTGGTTTGGGATGCACGCTACTCATGGAAACGGATGAGCCGATGCTGCGCCAACAGGCAATCGGCGTGCCGCTGCCGAAAGCAGTTCCGAGCCAGTTGCCGTGGCCGGCGGGGGAGCGCGTCGATGCACGACAGCTGTCGCCAGGGATCGATCGCGCCGCGCTGAATGCAGCGATGGACGCGGCGCTTCGAGACGAAACCCCGGCCGGCGAAATCGATACACGGGCCCTGGTCGTCGTGCACCGGGGCAGGATCGTTGCCGAGCGCTACGCCGCGGGGTATTCGAAGGACACGAGATTCCTCGGCTGGTCGGCCAGCAAGAGCGTGATCGCCGCGCTCATCGGTACATTGGTGACGGATGGAAAACTCACATTGGATGCCGAGGCGCCCGTCGCTTCATGGCATGGCGCGGACGATCCTCGCCGCGCGATCAAACTTCGTCACCTGCTCACCATGTCGAGTGGGCTGGCCTTTCAAGAGGGCTACTACGCTCCGGGTGACGACAGTACGGCGATGCTGTTCGAGCGCGGCGACATGGCCGCTTACGCTCAGTCGAAGTTGCTGGCCCATGAGCTGGATCGGGTCTTCAGCTATTCATCGGGCACCACCAACATCCTCGCCCGCATCTATCTGGATGCGACCGGCGGTTCGGTCCTCGCCAGTGAGGAGCATGCGCGGCGCCGTCTCTTCGAGCCGGCAGGCATGAGCAGCGCGGTGTTCGAACGCGACGCGAGTGGCGCTGTGGTCGGCAGCTCTTATTTCTTCGCCACCGCCCGGGATTGGGCCCGCTTCGGATTGCTGCATCTGAATCGCGGCGAGATCAACGGTCAGCGGGTGCTGGCTCCGGAGTGGGTCGATTTCATACGCGCTCCGTCGTCGGCCGATGATCGCTATGGCGGGCAGTTCTGGCTGAACGATTTCAAAGACGGTGCCACTGAGCGGCGCTTCCCCGGCGTGCCCGCGGATACTTACTTCGCGCTCGGGCACAACTCTCAGATCGTCGCGATCATTCCGTCGCGGCAGGTCGTGATCGTGCGATTGGGCTGGACCCGTGGCGCGGGGCGCTTCGATTTGAACCGACATTTCGCCGCCATGCTCGATGCGCTGGGCGAGTCGCGGGAGTCCGACCGATGAGATCCAGGATTGCTAACGCGCTCGTTGCTACGTCCTTCGCCATTGCGGGCCTGCATCCGACGGCTCAAGCCGCCCGGCCGCGCTCGTTGGATGCGAGCATCGCGATCGAACACGTGAACCTCATTCCGATGACATTCGACGGCCTGCTGAAGAACCAGACGCTGGTGATTCGCGATGGCCGGATCAGCGACATTTGCGACAGCGAGCAGCAATGCACGCCGGCGGGCGCGCGAATCATCGATGGCTCCGGCAAGTACCTGATCCCGGCCCTGGCCGACATGCACAATCATCTTGACGGATTTGCTTTCGACGGTAAGGAGGAGACTCGGCAGCGCACACGCCGGCAGATGTTGCGGCAGTATGTGATGTTCGGGGTCGCCGTGGTGCGCGATCCTGCCAACGGACCGTTCGTCTTGAAGTTGCGAGATGCAGTCAATCGCGGCGAACTGCTCGGCCCGAGAATTTTCGCGGCGCCCAGCATCATCGAAGGCTCTCCTCCGTTGTTTCCCGGCCCTCGCTCCTTCACTTCGCCCGAGGTTGCGTCCCAGTACGTGCGCGATGCCGCCACTCGTGGCTTCGATCTGGTCAAGGTGTATTCGACGCTCAGTCCGCCGGTGTTCGATGCGGTGATGGATGCGGCACGAGACGCCGGGTTGACGGTGGCCGCTCACGTGCCGATCGATGTGCCGCTCGATCATGCGCTCGAGAAAGGGCTGCGCTCCATCGAACATCTGACGGGCTACGACGTTGCGTGCGCCGCTGCGTCCGTGAAAATGCAGCCGTCGCGGCTGGACATTTATCAGGGCTGGGCGTGGTGCACGCCGGAAAAAATTCGCGAGCTGGCGGCTTTGACTGCGAAGTATCGGGTCTGGAACGTGCCGACGCTGTCGCTTTGGGACCAGACGGTGACTGACTTCGACCGACCCCTCCGCGATGCCGGCGAGGTCGGCCGGTACGAGCATCCGGCCACCAATCGCGGACTCGACTGGTTGTATTCGTTGTATGGACCTCGTGAACGCGCCGGTATCACCGGCACGCGTTCTGTTCGCCTCGCGCTGGTCAAAGCGCTCAGCGATGCCGGCGCGCCGCTGATGGTCGGTTCGGATATTTCGGGGCCCGGCTACACCATTCATCGTGAGATGGCCGCGTTCGTGGAAGCAGGGTTGACGCCGTATCAGGCATTGCGCGCGGCAACCGCCGAGCCCGCCAGGTATTTACAGAAGGAAGGAGATTTCGGCGTGCTCGCGACAGGCGCGAGGGCCGACGTGCTGCTGCTGGCAGCGAATCCACTCGCGGATATTCATAACACCCGCAAGATCCAGGGCATGATGATTCAAGGGCGCTGGTGGACTCAGGAGCAGATCCAGGCCGAATTGGATGCAGTGCTGCGTGAATACGCCGAGGATGCCGAAGCCATGCGCCTGTCGCGGCAGCCGAGCGGGTGAGTCGGTTGCGGATTCGCTCGACGCCAGGCGCACGGTCTATCGCGTGGCTGCTAGCCTTAGTAGTGGTAGCGGCGGGGCACGCAAACGTATCTCACGCCAAGGCCGATGAAGTCAGCGAGCACGTCGCAGCGTCTACTTACATCGAGCTATGTTCCAGCTGTCACGGCCGCCAGTTGGAAGGCGGACAAGGGCCATCGCTGATCGACGATCGCTGGTTGCATGGTGGCGATGACGACAGCATCGCGAATTCCATCGCAGCGGGCGTGCCCGCGAAAGGCATGCCGGGATGGAGTTCGGTGCTCTCACCCCAGCAAATACGCGACCTCGTCGTTTTCATCGAGCAAAAGCGTTTGGCAGCAGCGTCTGGTTCGCGAGGCATTCACGACCGCGATGGTCAGGTGCCGGCATTGCCCCGTGAGGTACAGCATTCCCGGCTTCACGATTTTCGCGTCGAGCCATTCGTCGATGGACTCGCTGAGATGCCGTATGGGTTCGCGTTCCTGTCCCCGACGCGTCTGCTCGTCACCGAGCGACGCCAGGCACTTCTTCGCGTGGTGGATAACGGGCGATTGTTGCCTGATCCGGTGCAGGGCACGCCGGCCACGCATCGTCATCCGTCCGGGGCGGGCGCCTTGCTCGATGTGGCCGTGCATCCTCAGTATCGGCGCAATGGATGGATCTATCTGTCCTTCGCCGATGATCCCTCGACCGCCGTCGACTCCGGACGGCCGGAAGCGACGATGCGTTCGCTGGTTGCCGTCGTGCGTGGCCGGATCGTCGGCAATCGCTGGGTCGATCAGCAAACGCTCTGGCAGGCTCCGGACGACGTTCGGCGCGTCACGGCAGACAACGAATTCTTTTTCGGCGGCAGGATGGCATTCGACCGACGCGGACATCTGTACTTCAGCATCGGTGTGCCGGACGCGGACCGCGACGAGGCACAAGATCTTGCTCTGCCTCGCGGTAAGATTTTTCGCCTGCTGGACGATGGTGGCATTCCGCGCGACAACCCCTTTGCGGCCCGGAGCGGCGCGTTGCCCGGCATCTTCTCGCTGGGGCATCGAAATCCGCAAGGATTGGCGTTCGATTCGAACTCCGCCATCTTGTGGTCCACCGAGCATGGCCCTCGCGGCGGCGACGAACTGAACCGGATTATGCCTGGCCGCAATTACGGCTGGCCGCGGTTCACGTACGGTACCGACTATGACGGAACGGCGATTGCGCGGCAGTCCACTGGCGAAGGATTTGAATCGCCACTACAGCAGTGGACGCCGTCGATCGCGATATCGGCCCTGGCCGTCTACGACGGGCGCGCCTTTCCACGCTGGCAAGGCAGCATGTTCATCGGCTCGCTCAAGGCGGAACAGTTGTTACGCGTGCGAGTCGAGGCCGGCAAGGTCGTCGAGGTGGAGCGCATCCTCTCCGACCTGGGCCGCATCCGCGACATCCAAGTCGGCTTGGATGGCTGCATCTATCTGCTCGTCGAGGCGCTGGGGTCGAAAGATCGTAGCCGCATCATTCGGCTGGTGCCGTCGGGCGGGTAGCCACTTTCAGGTGAAAATCCGTCTATCGTCATGGGAGAGATCGGATGAATGCGCACGGGCGGCCTCTGGATTTTCTACCAGGAACTGGAACGTTCTCTCCAGCAGGTCATGATAGTGCTCCACTTGCTGGACGCCGAACTCCGCCACGTCCTACATGTGGGTGGCGATGATGTCCCCTTCGGGCTTGCGGCTTGGCCGATAGCGCATCACTTGGAGGGTTTGTTTGTTGCGCGTAACTTGCTGCGGGCGGCTGCCTTCAGTGCTTCCATCGATCGGCGACCGACGCCGCTTTCGATGCCTTCAGTAACCAGCGCCTGGATATGCGCGATCTTCGCGGTCCGTTCTTGATCGCTCCGGATCAGGTGGCGCACGTAATCGCTTGCGTTGGCATCGTCGGGCTGGTGATCGTCAACCTGGTACGCCCCGGGGACGGCATGCACGTCGACGCCAGTACCTTGGACGCGGCTGCCGTCAGTCAATACGCCGGGCCAGGGAAAATGCAGAGCACCACCGAGTTCCTGCTCAACATCATTCCGGTGAGCGTAGTGGATGCGTTCGCCAAGAACGAGATCTTGCAGGTGCTGTTGTTCGGCCTGCTGTTCGGCTTCGCGTTTGCAACGCTTGGGCAGTCGCGAAGCCTTGGTGTATCAGTTCATCGACCGCATCTCCCATGTGTTGTTCGATATCGTCAACCTCGTGATGAAGGTGGCGCCTATCGGCGCGTTCGGCGCCATGGCTTTTACCATCGGCAAGTACGGCGTGGCGACGCTGCTGTCGTTGGGCAAGTTGATGCTGTGCTTCTATGCGACGTGCCTGATCTTCATCCTGGTCGTGCTCGGCGCCATCGCCAGACTACATGGCTTCCGCATTCTGGCATTCATTCGCTACATCAAAGATGAGCTGCTGATCGTGCTGGGCACCTCATCCTCCGAGTCGGTGCTGCCTCGGATGCTGGCGAAGATGGAGAATCTGGGGGTGCGCAAAGCGGTGGTAGGGCTGGTGATTCCCACCGGCTACTCCTTCAACCTGGATGGCACCTCGATTTATTTGACGATGGCAGCGGTGTTCCTGGCGCAGGCCACCGATACGCCGCTGGATCTGTCACATCAATTGACATTACTGGCGGTGTTGCTGCTCACGTCCAAGGGGGCCGCCGGTGTCACCGGCAGCGGCTTCATCGTGCTCGCAGCCACACTCTCGGCGGTCGGAACGGTCCCGGTCACCGCGTTGGCGCTGATCCTCGGCATCGACCGATTCATGTCCGAGGCGCGCGCGCTCACCAACTTGATCGGTAACGGCGTCGCGACCGTGGTGGTCGGCAAGTGGAGCGGTGATCTGGACGAGGCTCGACTTCATCAGCAACTGGCAGGGACACATGACGTAGGTGGGTTGGCGGATGGGCGCACACCGCTGGAATCTGAAGGATTGTCAGCGTCCACGGCAGGTAGAGAGCGACCATGAAGAACTAGGAGCCGCTCGAGATTACAAGATCGTGGTGGATCTGGGGCAACACCGACGGCGCCATTGACACCCCCAACGTCGATGACTGTGTTCAACTCGTCAATGGCGAGTTGCCGAGGTTCACAATGAACGATTTCGGGGCGGTTTCCAGTTTTCGATGGATGCCTGCGGCTCGCCCTTCACCAAGGAGCTCGTAGTGATCAAGTCAGCGACGGGGCACGGCGCGCCATGACTACTGCCACGCTGGAGTCTCGCACTCTCTTCGGCCATCCGCGGGGCCTGGCATACATCGTGTTCGCGGAAGGATGGGAGCGGTTTTCTTTTTACGGCATGCAGGCGCTGCTGGTGCTGTACATGGTGAGCCACCTCCTGCAGCCCGGCACGATTGAAACCGTCGCGGGCTTTGCTGGGTTCCGCAATGTGCTCGAGGCGGTGTTCGGGCCGCTTTCCGTCCAGGCGTTAGCGTCGCAGATCTTTGGCTTGTACATCGGCTTGGTGTACCTGTTTCCGGTGTTGGGGGGCTTGCTGGGAGATCGATACCTGGGGCGCACCCGCGCGGTGGTCATCGGTGCAGCGCTGATGGCGGTCGGGCACTTTCTGATGGCGTTCGAAGCTGCGTTCCTGTTCGCCTTGCTATCGCTGATCGCCGGATCCGGCCTGCTCAAGGGAAACCTGGCGGCGCAGGTCGGCAATTTGTACCCGAAGGATGACTCGCGTCGCGACTCGGCGTTTTCGATCTACTGTCTCGCCATCAACACCGGTGCATTCGTCGCGCCGCTGGTGTGCGGAACGCTAGGTGAATTCTATGGCTGGCATTACGGCTTTGGCGTGGCCGGGATCGGCATGCTGGTGGGCATCGTCATCTATCTCGCCGGCCGCTCGTATCTGCCGCCGGACACGTTGGCCGCAGCGGCGGAGCGTCCGAAGCTGCAGCCCGGCGAAGGTCCGTCGGTAGCGGCCCTGGCCTGCGTGATCGCGATCACTTCGCTGTACTGGGCAGCGCAGACACAGGTATGGAATGTGTATCCGTTGTGGTTGCGCGATCGTGTCGATCGCGATCTGCTCGGGTTGACGGTGCCGGTGACTTGGTTCCAGTCACTCGACACGCTCGCGGTGTTGGCACTGGCGCCGGTCGTCATCTGGATCTGGCGCCGTCAGGCTCGACGCCAAGCGGAACCCCGCGAGCTGGCCAAGATTGCCATCGGCTGTCTGGCGTTCATGGGCGCATGTTTTCTGCTCGCCTTGGGGGAAACCGCTGCTGATACCGCAAAAGTCAGCTTGTTGTGGCCCACGGTTTTTCACTTTTGCTGCGCGGTTGGATATTTGTATGTTTGGCCGGTCACGCTTTCGCTGGTCTCGCGTGCGGCACCAGCCGCGGTCAATGGAATGATGGTCGGTGCTTACTATCTAGCGATCTTTGCAGGCGGCATATTCAGCGGCTGGCTGGCGCGCTTCTATGAGATGCTGACCCCGGCGCAGTTTTGGTTGATGCATGGCCTGGTGGTGGGCTGTGGCGCTGCGTTGATCGTTGTTCTGTCACGTCCGTTGACCGGCATTCTCTTCACCAACAAGCCAGCGGTTCTCGCCATGCCAGCACGTGCGGTGTGATTGGTACACCGCGATCTGCGCCATTCGCAACTGCCGACCCGGTGCGCCACGTTATAAATCCTCGCTAACGAGGTTGTGGCAGGTGAGGCGGAGATCATGCAGGAGAAACGCGAAGATGCGGGCGTGGTGCGAAACCTCTACGCAGGAAAATTGTTTCCCGCGCGGCAGCTCGAGCTGTTTCGTAACAAGGGTTGGATGTTCCCGCAGAGGGAAATCGCGCGTGGTGCAAGGATCCATCCGCTACCGTACAGCGCGTCGCAACTCAGCGATGTAACTACCCGCTCGGGCGACAACCGATACGACCTTGCCGACTATATTTCGCGCAATCGCGTCGCCGGCTTGCTGGTGCTCAAGGATGGCAAGATCGTTTTCGAACACTACGATGCAGGCAATGACGACTCGACGCAGTGGGTGTCGATGTCGTTGGCGAAGTCGATCACTACGACGCTCGTCGGTGCCGCCGTGCGCGACAAGCTGATCCGCAGCGTCGACGATCCGCTTATCCGCTATCTGCCTGAGCTGGTCGGAACTGGCTACGAAGGCGTGGCTGTCCGCGATCTACTGC
>NZ_JAEUPY010000069.1 GCF_016790065.1 Steroidobacter sp. | reverse complement strand
GTTGGACTACGCTGGCGCGCAGCGCGCGATACTCAGAAACCATGTCGGGCAGGGTAAAGCCCTCCAACAGACGCGCGCCCGCATGCGATTGAGCGGCGGAGTCCAGCCCATCCTGTTGTGTGTCCTCAGTACCCCGCGACTTTGCCGCCCGCATCGCATCGCTCTGCTCGTATTCCATATCCGCGGCAATACGCAACAAGATCGCCTGGGCATCGTTCCGCAATGCCTTGCGGCTGAGCGCCGACGCCACCGGGATGGAGCCGGCGAAAGCTACCCACTCGTCTAGAATTCCATCCAGGTCCTTTCTAATGAAGTCAGCGAGCGTCATTTATGAATGACGCTCGCCTCCTGCATATGTTCCGACGGGACGCCGCTTTGCTTCACGCCAGCAAACGGTTGGAATCAGAACGAGTACTGCAACGTCGCGCCGTACACGCGCGGCTCGGCGGGCGTCATGTAGACGCCGGGGTTGCCGGTCGAGATCAGCGAGTAGTACTCACGATCCAGCAAGTTCGTCACGAACCAGCCCAGCTCCAGCTTCTGGTTGGGCCAGTAGAACTTGCCGCTCAGGTTGACCAGCGTGAAGGGGCGCTGCCGGCTAGCCGCTAGCTCACCGCCGCCGCCGGCGGTGAAGTCATAGGTGGACGTGTAGCGAGCGCCGGCGGTCACGCTGCCGCTATAGCCGCCCGGCAAATCGAACTCGCGAGTCAGATTCAGATTGCCGGTGATATCCGGTGCCTGCGGCAGACGCTCGTCTTTCAGGTCGGCGGCGTTGGCGGTCAAGAAGCCACCGATCAAATCGTAGACGGCTGCATTCGGAAAACTGGAGTAGCGCGCGTGGGTATACGCCGCGCCGGCGTTGAGATGCCACGCCGCGCTGGGCGAATAGTCCGCCGTCACTTCGGCACCGTAGATCTCGGCCTTGGCCGCGTTCTGTTGCAGGATGCCGGCGCCGCCGCCGGTGATGAAGGCGACTTGCTGATTCTTCCAATCGTAGTGGAACACCGCCGTGTTCAAGTTCAGCGCGCCCCCTGCGGAGCGATATTTGGCGCCGACCTCGAACGCAGTGATGGTCTCCGGCTTCAGCAACGGATCGATGGACAATGACGGACTATTGAAGCCGCCGCTCTTGAAGCCGCGATTGAAGCTCGCGTAGTAGCTGACTGCATCGGCGTCGTAAGACAGCACCACTCGCGGCGAGAAGTTGTTGAAGCTGGCCGTATCCCGTCCCGTGGTGGGAACGCCGCCGCCCATCAAGGCCACCGCATCGGCATCGAGCCACAGACGATGTTCCTTTTCTTCGTCGGTGTAGCGAACGCCAGCCGTCAGCTTCAGGTTGGACGTGAGCTTGTAATAAGCGTCCACGAACACCGAGTACGCCGTCAGGTCATCACGATTGTCGAAGGTCGGGGTCAGCGGGCCGAAGAACGATCCGCCGATACGCCCAGCGAAACGCGCGTGATTGCGCTCGAAGAACGCACCCGCCGTCACATCGAGCGGACCGCCGGTTTCCGACACGATGCGAAACTCGTTGGTGATGGTGCGATCTGCCTTGCCATCGGTGGTGCCGGGATTCGGGCTATAGCGTCGGGACACCAAACAGAAATAGAGCTGCTCTTCCGGCACACCGTCGTTGTCGGTGCAGCCGAACGATCGCGCCCGCCGGTAAGCGAGCGTATTGGAGAGCGTCCAGGTCGACCAGGAATATTCCGTGCGCAACGAGGCCAGCAACGCATCGGAATCTTCACCGCCGCCGCCTTCGCGATTCCGCGATTGCCGCGTCTCATAGAACCCGAGATTGGTCGGTGTGCCGTCGCCGTTGTATCGCAGACTGTGGATGGAGCCGTAGCCTGCGCGCCGGCTGTACTCACCCGTCAACACCGCTTTAAAAGCATCGGTGGGCTGCCACAGCAGCTTGTCACGAACACCCCAGGTGTCACCGGCGCCCACCCCGCTCTCCCGCTGATCCGGGAAGGCGCTGTTGCGAACATAGCCGTCGCGATATTGATAGAACTGCACGAACCGATTGGCCAACGTCGAACTGATCGGCGTGTTCAACACCGACTCTTCGCGCATCCAGTTCAAGTTGCCGTAACCGACCTTGATGTAGCCCTCGGTGCGATCGAGCTTGGGATCGTTGGTGGTCACCAGCACCGCGCCACCCGTGGCGTTACGACCATACAGTGTGCCCTGCGGTCCCTTCAGCACCTGGATCTGTGCGATGTCGATGGTCTCCTGCGCGGATGAGGTCTGTGTTTGCAAATAGACATCATCGACGTAGAACGCCACGCTGCCTTCCAGGCCCGGGCCCGAATAGCCCGTGCCCACGCCGCGGATATACACAGCGGCGATACCGTCACCGGCGGTCTGCGTGTTCACGAAACCAGGCGTGGCGAACTGCAACTGATCAGTGGATTTGATTTCGAGCCGTTTCAACAGTTGCGGGCTGTAAGCCGCGACCGAGATCGGCACTCGTTGGATGTCTTCGGCGCGCCGTTGCGCCGTGACCACGACTTCTTCCGGCACCACACGCTCGGTGTTTTCACCCGTGGCGGCCACTTGGGCCTGCGTGGCCATGCTGTAAGTACTGAGGACGGCCACAAAAGTACGGGCGGCCGTGGCTATGATTTTTTCCATGTCGTTATCCCCCAAGCTCTACACGTCTCGTGAGTCAAACGGTAGTCCCGCTCCTGAGTCACGGCTACGACATTGGCTTGACTTGACGCGACAGCCTCAACGCAGCAACGCGCGCAGATCGCGCTCAAGGATGGAACGAGCCTGCTGCATGAGGCGAGTGACCAATTCCGCCACACTCGGTACGTCTTGAATCAAACCTTGCGACTGCCCGGCCCAGATCAGGCCGGCATCCAAGTTGCCGGTCTCCAGCGCCTCACGACCCCGTGCGCCACGAACCAAGGGCGCGACATCCGCGAACGTAGCGTCCGCCAAACTCAAACGCCGCACGACTTCATCGGACACACTGTTTTTGCCGACGCGCGCCGTGTTGTGCAGATTACGAAAGATGAGATTGGTGCCACGCTCGTCGTTGGCGACCAGGAACTGTTTGATGTTGTCGTGAATGGGTGCCTCGCGAGTCGCACAGAATCGCGTGCCCATATTGATGCCTTGGGCGCCCAACGCGAGTGCTGCGGCCAATCCGCGGCCATCGGCAAAACCACCCGAGGCAATCACGGGAATATTCACTTTGTCGACCGTCGCGGGAATCAGCACCAGCCCCGACACATCATCTTCGCCGGGATGTCCGGCGCATTCGAAACCATCGATGGAAATTACATCGACGCCGATGCGCTCAGCGGAAATCGCGTGACGGACCGAGGTGCATTTGTGAATCACCTTCACGCCATGGGCTTTGAAATCATCGACATGTTCCCGAGGCTTACCGCCTGCCGTCTCGACGATCTTGATGCCGCTCTCGATGATGGCGCGCCGATACTCGGCGTACGGCGGCGGCGTCATGGTCGGCAGAATCGTCAGATTCACGCCGAAGGGCTTGTCGGTCAGGTCGCGGCAACGCTGGATTTCTTTGACGAGTGCTTCCGGCGTCGGTTGCGTCAACGCAGTGAGAATGCCCAGCGCACCGGCGTTGGAGACAGCAGCCGCCAACTCGGCCCGCCCCACCCACTGCATGCCGCCTTGAACGATGGGATGCTCGATGCCGAGCAGCGTGGTGAATGCAGTGGTGATGGTCATCGGGTGTCGGTGAGTCAGCGCTTGGCGTTCGGGTCCGGATTCCACTGCGGCGCTCGCTTCTCGAGAAACGCCTTCGGCCCTTCAACGAAATCGACATGCCGCCATTGTGACTTGAGCAATCCCCACCCCTGCTCCGCCGCCGCCGGATCGGGAAGCTCCGTCGCGCCCCAAATCGCGCGCTTGGACAACGCCATCGCTTGCGGCGAGTTCTTGCACATGTTCCGAGCCAGCTCGAACGCGCGACTCAATACATCTGCGGCAGTGGGCTCCAGCAAATCCACCAACCCGACCATGTAGGCCCGTGACGCCGGCATGCGATACGAAGCGCCCGCCAGCGCCATCAGCAATGCCGCGCCCACCCCTGCACGACGCACCACTCCCACTGACTCGAGTGCTGAGACTTGGCCGACACTGACGTGCGTGTCCATGAACTGCGCCGTCTCGCACGCGATGACGATGTCGCTATCGGCGACGAAGTGCAGCCCACCGCCATTCACCAGCCCATTGACCGCACAGATGACGGGCTTGGTCACAGCACACATACGCGGTGAGAAACGATTGGCTTCCGCATAAGAAATATCGAGCAACCCACCCTGCCCCACTTCGAGCGCCGACACATCGGCACCCGTACAAAAGTGACGCTCGCCGGCACCCGTGATGATCGCGACACGCACCTCAGGATCCGCCTCGACCCGCTGCCAGGCCTGCTCCAACGCCAGCAACATCGTCGGGCTCAACGCGTTGCCGTTGGCCGGATAGTTGAGCGTGAGCAAGGCGATGCCAGCCTCGATCTTGAAACTCAGCGGCGTGCCACGCTCATATAGACCGGGACTATTCGACATACTGTTATTCCCTCACATCGGCCACGCGCGCATATCCCGCTTCCAAGCCGCCGCCCAGCGCCAGTTGCA
>NZ_JAEUPY010000057.1 GCF_016790065.1 Steroidobacter sp. | reverse complement strand
CACGTGGACGCAAATGCCTCCATTCCGATGTTCTTCAACCCGGACGGCACCGTCTACTATGTCTATCTGTATCTCAAACTCGACGCACTGAAGTCGAACTACAGTCAGACGGTGACGTGGGAGCTTCACGGTGAGGAGTTGTGCGCGGTCAAGTCCGTTGACCTCATGACCTGCTTTACGTTGCCGCAATTGAGCGTTGGCGAAGTTGCTGACACCACGGTCCGAGCCGTGGATCGGAATGGCGGCGTGAAGTGGAGGGAGCGCGCGAAGATCATGCTATTGAACGGTCCTTCGGCGTAACGCTCCGCGCACTGAGATCTCGCAGCGTCTGTTCGCTTGCGTGTGCTATCAGTCGAAGATTGATGATGCATCCGGAATGTGAACTAGTGCGCGATCGATTCGGCATTGGCAAAAATGCCAGCCGAGCCGCATTGCTTTCCGCTTCGTCAGCGGCAGTGGTTCGATGGTTTCGCGCGATGCATCGACAGCATATATTTTCGAAATTCTATTGAGGACTTTTCGAATTAGGATATAAACTGGCCTGCATGAAGGCTAGAAAAAATGCGCTTGATCAGGCCGGAGGCGGCGTCCGGTCGGCCCCGATTGGGGTGCTCGGTCTTGGTGTGTTTTTGTTTATTAACCCGTGTTTTTCAGCGAAATGCGCAGGGCACGAGTTGCCACGCGCGGATTCCTGGTTGATCAAAGGCGCGCTGGTGTACGACGGCAACGGTACTGCCGGGCGTAAAGTCGATGTGCGGCTCAGAGAAGGAAAAATTTCCAAAATATCTGCGCATCTACAGCCCGTGAAAGATGAGCAGGTGCGTGCCGCAGAAGGGTTGATCCTCGTGCCGGGCTTCATTGATCCGCACAGTCATCACGCAGACAGCCTCGGAAAAATACCGGCGCCCGCGAGCGTGCTCGCTCAAGGCATCACCACCGTCGTCGCGGGCGTCGACGGCAAAGCAAACATGCCGGTCAGTGAACTCTTCGAGCAGCTCGAGCAGAGTCCGGTCGCGGTGAATGTCGCTGCGTTCGGTGCCCACAACTTTTATCGTCGCGTAGTGATGGCTGATGATTTTCGCCGCGAGGCGAGCACAGTCGAGCTGGGCCGCATGCGCAGGATGCTCATCGCCGACATGGACGCCGGCGCTCTAGGGTTGTCGACCGGTCTGGAATACGACCCCGGGATCTATGCGTCGACCGACGAGATCATCGAATTGGCCAACGTTGCGAGCGCACGCGGCGGCCGTTATTCGAGTCACCTTCGTAGTGAAGATGTCGCGCACGATGCGGCTGTCACGGAATTTCTCGAGATTGCCGAGCGAGCGAACATTCCGGCGCACATGAGTCACGTCAAGCTTGCGATGAGCGCCCGGTGGGGCGATGCAAGCGGAGTGTTGGCGCGGCTGAACCAAGCACGCAGCCGCGGACTGAATGTTACTGCGGACGTTTATCCCTACAACGCCTGGCAGGCGCCTCTGGACGTTTTGCTACCGGAGCGCAACTTCGACAGTCCGGCGGCGTACCAGGGCGTGCTCGCCACGATTGCGCATCCCCAGTCCATTCGGATTGCGGAGTATGCGCCGGAGCCCGCATTAGTCGGCAAGACGCTGCAGGAAATCGCGCAAGCTCGCGGCGTCGAGCCCGACGCTGCCTTGATGGATCTCATGCAAACAGCGATTGCTCGCCGCACATTGCCTTGGGGCATTGTCAGCAATATCAGCGAAGAGGACATCCGCACGTTCATGGCTTGGCCGTACGCGAGCATATGTTCCGACGGCAAGGTCGATGATCGACACCCGCGAGGCCAGGGCGCCTTTCCGAGAGTGCTGGCCCGCTACGTTCGTGAGCAGGGGGTGTTGTCGCTGCAAGAGGCTCTTCGTCGCATGACGAGTTTAAGCGCCG
>NZ_JAEUPY010000053.1 GCF_016790065.1 Steroidobacter sp. | reverse complement strand
CACGTGGACGGCAGCGGCCATCATCGTGCGCAACCTGCTGTTGAACTGGCTGGTGATCCTGCCGCTGTTGGCGGCGCTGGTCGTCATTCCGCAAGGCGTGTATCTGCTGGTTCAGAGCACCGTCAGCCCTGGCCTTGGTCGAACGTTGTTGTACACGTCGCTGCTGGTCGAGTTGCTGGCGAGCTTCTCTGTCTATTACCACCGACGCTTCGTACGCGCGCCGGACACGCCACCATCGCGCTACACGTGGCTATGTGTGCTGCCAGTAGTCACCGCAGCTGCGTTGCTGTCGTTCACCGGCCTCGGCTATGCGAATGGTCCAGCAGTGGTGCTGGACGCGCCGTTCTGGTCGGAAGCCAATCGACCGGTGCTGATGTTCTCGGTGCTCTGGTGCACTGTCATTCCGCTGATCGGTTGGACCGTGGTCGAGTTGTTGTATCGGTTGCGGCATGACATTCCGGCCGAGTCCAAGCACACCTCCAAGTTCGAGTTGGCCGCGCTGCTGATTTCCGGACTGGTGATCTCGCTGTTGCTGGCCCTGTGTGTGCGTGGCTTGTTGCTGCCGTTCTACAGCCATCCCGGCTTGTATGTGATGCTGACTCTGCCGGTGTTGCTGACGTTGTATTTGTTGGCACGCACGTTGTTCGTCGGACTGGCTAGCTTGAGCGAAACCTTCGTCACCGGCGCCGCGCCGGCACTGGTCAACGACGGCGACCGCGAGTGGTGGGCGCGATTGTCCGGTTGGATTCTGGCCATCGCGCTGGGTTGGATCGCCGTCAGCGCGCTGTGCGTGTTCGGTCAGTATCTGCTCGACAAGATTACCGACGCCGCCAAACCTCTGGTCGCTGCAGCAGGCGGTATCTCCGGTGTCGCAGCTGCATTGCTCGGCAGTCGCGACAAAACTGCGTCGGCGACCGATCAGCCTTCGATCATGCAACGCGTCGGCCTGGCACTGGCGGCACCGATCTTCGTGGTCTGCGTGGTGCTGGTGATTTCGTGGGCGACGGCGACGCTCGGCGGTTGGATCGTGAGCAACGCCAATGTGGCCGCGGAAAAGATTTTCACCGACCCGATGTGGCGTCAGTCCGGCCTGCGTCACACCGGCTTCGAGTGGTTCTGGGCCCTCCCCTGCATCCTGTTGCTGGCGGCGCTGGTCATGGGCTTGATCGTGAACGTGAATCGCTTTTCATTACACGGCTTCTATCGCAACCGTCTGGTGCGCGCGTACCTCGGCGCATCACATACGGATCGCAAGCCCGATCCGTTCACCGGCTTCGACGCAGCCGACAACGTTCGCATGCATAAGCTGCGGCCCTCGAAGGGCGCGCAGCGTTTGTTGCCGCTGATCAACGTCACATTGAATCAATTGCGCGATGGCAATCTGGCCTGGCAGGAACGCAAGGCCGAATCGTTTTCCATCACGCCCTACTTCTCCGGCAACTTCCACGAAGGGTATCGAGACTCGGCCGCTTACGGCGGCCAGGGCGGCATCTCGCTCGGCACCGCGGTGACGATTTCAGGCGCCGCTGCCAACCCGCACATGGGTTATTGCTCGTCGCCAGCGTTGGCGTTCGTAATGTCGTTGTTCAACGTGCGCCTCGGCGCCTGGCTCGGTAACACCAACGCGCAAGGCGATGGTGCCTATCACCTGCCTGGCCCACGGCAAGCGTTGTCGCCCATGCTCGGCGAGTTGTTCGGCTACACCACGCCGGACTTCAAGTATGTGAACCTGTCCGACGGCGGCCACTTCGACAACCTGGGCTTGTATGAAGTGGTGCTGCGTCGCTGCCGCTACATCGTGGTGAGCGATGCCGGCTGCGATCCGGATGCCAAGCTGGGCGACCTGGGCAATGCCATTCGCAAGATCCGGATCGACTTCGGCATTCCCATTCGGTTCGAAAAAGAAATCGAGATTTATCCCAACAGCAATGCCAAGCAGGGGCTGTACTGCGCCATCGCACGCATCGACTACGATGCGGTCGACAAGGGCACCTCGCCGGGCCGGCTGCTATACATCAAGCCGACGTTGCGCGGCCGGGGCGAACATCCTGTTCCTTATGACGTGTACAGTTACTCCAAGACGGTGGATGCTTTCCCACACGAGTCGACGGCCGATCAATGGTTCAGCGAATCGCAGTTCGAAAGCTATCGCGCGCTCGGCTTCCATTCGCTGGAGCAGATTCTGCGGGGCGCGTCTCCGCAAAACTTCGGGGACTTCTTTACCCGCGTGGCCAGCTATATGAACCCGAGCCGCAAACGACGGGCGTTCAAGGAACGAGAGACGTTGTCGTCGTCCCGCTCCTTGCTGGATGATGAGTAGCAAGAGCCGGTCATGCCGTCTCGACGCGACATTTTCTGGTTGGCAGGCACCGCAGGTTTGGCTGCGATCAATTTGGGTGACGCTGTGGCTGCAGTAAAGAATCCGGTACGAGTCCGAACCATTACGGCGGGCGTGGAACTCAGTCCCGCGCTCGAATTGGAACGGGTCGAGGCGGCGCTAACGTTTCTGACGCGCGCCAAGCAGACCCTGACGGCGGCTGGCTATGAGGTGCAGACGGTTAGAGTCGCGTCCAACCCGGTCATCGCTTCGCTCGCGCCCGCTGCGAGATCCAAGGCGCTCGAGCAGTTGCGCAAGATCGATCAACTGATCGCTGCGCATGGCGCAGTCTTCAGCACTGGCCCCATCGCCACTGAAGATCGCACCGACGACAGTTTGATCGAGTGGTCTCAGGAACTGGTGCGCGCGACCAAGTCGATCAGCATCTCAACCGTCATTGCTTCACCGGAGCGCGGCGTGCTGCCGAAGGTTGCGGCCCTCAGCGCCAAGATCATGGTTGCGTTGGCGCAAACTCTGCCGGAAGGGCTCGCCAACTTCCGATTCGCAGCGGCAGCCAATATTCCCGCCGGCACTCCTTTCTTTCCGGTCGCCTGGCATCAAGGCCCGGATGGGTTTGCCATCGGTGTGGAAACGCCGGCCGTGGTTGAACGCGCGTTCGCATCGCTGCGGCCCAGCGATGACCCGACCGAGAAGTTGCGAGGCGCGTTGAACGAAGTGCTGCTGCCCATCGAGAAGCTCGCCACCGGCATTGCTCAGCGCGAAGGCCGCCAGTACGTCGGCATCGACACGTCGCCGGCACCTCTCAAAGATCGAAGCATCGCGGCCGCCATCGAAGCGCTTACTCACCGCCCCTTCGGCACCGGCGGCACGTTGGAAGCTTGTTCCATCATCACCGCCGCGTTGAAGTCCACGGCCGTGAAGAGCTGCGGATACTCCGGCCTGATGCTGCCCGTGCTCGAGGATCCGCTACTGGCACAACGCGCCGGCGAGCATCGTTATGGCATTCGCGATGTGCTGCTGTACTCCAGTGTCTGCGGTACCGGACTCGATGTGATTCCGCTGCCGGGCGATACCTCTGCCGAGAGCATCGAAGGCTTGCTGAGAGATGTCGCGGCACTCGCAACTCGACTGCGGAAACCGTTGTCCGCCCGTTTGTTTTTAGTTCCAGGCAAGCAGGCCGGCGAGCTGGCGCGCTTCAACGATCCGTATCTCACCGACTCGGTAGTGATGAAGCTCGATTAGCCCGCGACACGCGAGCAGCAATGCGCAAGCCGAGGATGAACACGACCACCGCGGCCACGGGAATGTAGGCAGGAATAATTGCCGCGCGAGACAAATAGCTGTTCGCGAAGATGAGCCAGATGTAGTACGAGCCCACTGTATGCAGCAGGGTCCAGGCTCGTGGACCGATGAGTCGCGCCGTGGTATCGAAAGAAGTCGCCGCCATCAGCGCGATGAATACATAAGCCAGCCCGCCGAAGATCCAAGTCACCGCATTCGCGTCAGCCGCGAGCTCTACCGGAGCGATGCGCCCCAACGACAGAATGGCGAGTAGATGAACCAAATGCGAAACGGCGAAGGACACGCCTAGATAGCGCCGATTGCGCAACTGCCAGCGCGTCCAGGCATTCGGCCAGAAGTGATGAACCGCCGATGCCGTGAAGGCAAGAGCAAACAGAGCAAACGAACTGCGCGCGGTGGTGCGAATGATGCCGCGAATGCCGTCCACCGGCGCAATGGCAGTCATGGCTTCGATGCTCACGACCAGGCTGAGCGCGATGGTCACGGCGCCGACGATGGACCAGCCCTCCCAGGCTTGTTTGGACCTATTGTCCATTGCCTCAACCCCTTCCGCTGGGCCTCCGAATTGCCGTCCTGCATCATACTCGTTTCACCGGCACTTGCTTGCTGTTGACCGGCAGTCCCTGGCACATCCCACCGTGCACCTCTAGAGTTACGACCACGGCAAAGCACGGAAGTTACATCCCCAGTCATGATGTGACGATGGAGGCTGGATGCGGACCCTTTTTGTCACTTTGGTTTGTATGCTAGCGGCCGGCGGCGCCGGCGCTGCCACGCCTGACTCGGGTAACAACGTCACCGCGGTCTGGAAGTCGCAGCAAGTGAATTTTGAATATCGCGGCGACAGCACGACTTACTCCTGCCGCACGCTAGAGGACAAGTTGGCGATGATCTTGCGCGCTGTCGGTGCACGCGAAGACATTCAGCTACGCAGCTATGCCTGTGACGAACAGGTTGGCATTGCCCGCTTCCAAGTATCGATGCAATCGCCGGTGCTCGCCTCGGAAGAAAACATTCGCGAGCTCAGCACGTACGATTCCAAAGACGAACTGGTCGCCCGCATGAACGGCGAGAAGCTCACCAGTGCCGCCGACCTGGAACGCTTTCCCGCCGTGTGGAAGACCGTGTCTTTTTCCAAGAACCGCCTGATGCGTTTGGAGCGCGGCGACTGTGAGCTCGTTCAGCAATTGCGTCAGCAGATTCTGCCGCTCATGTCAGTGCACATAGTGAAGGACAACGTGCGCTGCTCGTCGAGCTTTGGGAGTGTCGGGCCGCCGCGATTGACGGTGTCCGCGCTGGTGCCGGCCGGCTAATTTTCGATCATGTCTCGAATGCGTTCGGCCAATGTTTCCAGCGCGAACGGTTTGGTGATCATTTGCATGCCGGGCAATAGCAGATCGTTGCTCACCGCCGCGTTATGCGCGTAGCCGGTGATGAACAGCACTTTGAGATCGGGCCGATGCGCACACGCGGCGTCGGCGAGTTGGCGCCCGTTGAAGCCGGGCAGGCCCACATCTGAAATCAACAAGTCGATGCGGACGTCGGACAGCAGGATGGCGAGCCCGCTGGGTCCGTCGACGGCCTGCAAGGATCGATAACCCAATTCCGTGAGCAGATCGACCACCAGGTCGCGCACCACCTGCTCGTCTTCCACGACCAGCACCACTTCTTCACGCGCGATCGGCTGCAACGCTACCGGCACCGGCATGGGCTCTTGCGTCGTCTCGTGCTCGCCGTGGTAACGCGGCAAGTAAAGTCGAACCGTGGTGCCCTTGCCCACTTCGGATTGGATCTTGGCATAGCCGCCGGACTGCCGAGTGAAGCCGT
>NZ_JAEUPY010000042.1 GCF_016790065.1 Steroidobacter sp. | reverse complement strand
GATGTGGCTGCTGAACGCCGACGAGAAGACCACGGGACGAGAATTGCGTCGCGTGCTCGATGAGATGGACTCGAGAGTCGGAGCGCCGCCGCCGATGATCGTGTCGCCTCCGCGTGAGAAGTCCTCCGAACGTGACGAATGGCAAGGGCCCACGCGAGAGGCGCTACTGGGGCTTCGCAACCAAGCCAAACCGTTGACACACGAAGACGCGGAGCCCGCTCGCCGATATCTGGCATCGAGGGGCTTTGCTGCCTTGGACCTCTCGACGTTGCAACCGCTACGGTGTCATCGCGGACTTGCCTACTATGACGAAGACAGTCAGTTCGTCGGATGCTTTCCAACCCTGATCGCAGACATCGAAGTGCCTGCGAGAGAGGTTGTTTCGATCCAGCGATATTTCTTGACGGCGGACGGCCAGAAGGCGCCAGTCAAGTCGGTGAAGAAGCTGTTGACGATGGCGGGTGCGAACGCCAGTGGCGGCTCGCTTCGGCTGCATCCGCCCGGGCCGGTGCTCATGACCTGCGAAGGGTTCGAGAACGGCCTACCGGGACTGTTGAGAAATCCGCATCTGCCGCTCTGGCCGGCCTTGACCGCGGCGCTGCTCGGCTCGCTCGTCGTGCCATCGGTGGTGCGACACATTGTGGTATGGGCAGATCCCGATAAGGCTGGTCGGAATGCCGTGAACAAGTTGACGGCGCGCATGGCGGCCGAAGCTCGAACCGTGGAGGCGTTGTACCCACGTGACACACAGCTGGATTGGAACGATGTGTTTCTTCGGTTCGGGGTCGAGGCCATCCCCAAGCTGTCGTCTTCCGTGCGAATGCTGCCGACTGCCTACCGCCTCGCGCAGCTGCGCCACGGCGTCGTCGTGCGTGGATAGGAGCAGCCACATGCATCTTGTGGACCCTAAACGTTAGAACTTGCGCGCTTAAGTTAGCTTCAAGCGCAAATTGATCAGCACCCTCGGTGCATTGATCAAGTGCATCGACGTGACCCGGTAGCCCTGTAGTCACACATTATTTTCAACCAACTGCTCGGGGACACCGCGCGAGCCAAGCGTGTCCTCGAACCTCACCCCCCTGGAGATTTCCAATGCGTATCGAAAGAAACGCGGCGGCTTCGATTGCCTGTTTCGAGCCCGATGGGGGTTCGACGGGATCCTTTCAATATAGCCGACGGGCGCGAGTAATTCGTCTGGAGGTGCTAGTCGCGCCGCGCCCACGCTCGGGCGAGGCGACTGTGGCAACGCTCGTATGAGTGCTGCCATTCACGAACAAGGTGAGCTGCAGACGCTCCTCAGTCGCAGCGGCAGCCATCTCAAGGAGTTTGGCTTCGTGACGCTCTGGAAACCTTACGATCGCAGCACCCGAACTCCGGCCTACGCTTACACGGTCGGTCTTGCGAAACGGTTCAGACGGCCCGAGCTGCTGCTCTTTGGACAAACCCACGAGGCCTCGCTGGTAACGGTGCGCACCCTGGTGGCTCGGTACGTCAGGCGAGGTGTGGCGCCGCCTATGGATGAGCCCATTCGGAACGTGCTCGGGGGCATCGCGCTGATGGTCAAACCCGTGCGCCTGGAGCGAGCGGCGAGATACATGCGGCTTGCGGTGGAGTACTGCCAGAGCGTACCCGTGCCGTGCGCCGTGCAGCAGGTGGTGATGCCGGATTTCGCGGGACGATATCCGTGGGACGCGGAGTACGACACCTCGTTCGATCGCTACCAGCTGAGACTGTTTGATTCCTAAGACGAGAGCGCAACCGGACGCAACCCATGGGGTGGCGTTCGTTTGCTCAAGGGTAACTCGCGGCCGCCGGCCGCGATCACACGAGCCCGGTCGCCGCGGCGCTTGTTGCGGACCATCCCTCCCAAAGCATTCGTGCGGTGAGCGTCGACGCGGAATGTTTCTTTCCGCTACGCAGCTCATGACGGAGCGTCGCACTCGAACACCGGAGCATTCATCTGAACTTTCATGGAGGTGCGGTATGCGTCTTAGCGTGCCCAACTGTCCGACCTGTCACCGACCGGCGCAGGCCGCGCACGAGTGGGTGCCCATTACTTGGCCCATCGCTGATTCGGACGGGTCTGGAACGTTCAACTATCGCGGCAGCGCCACCGTCCATTGGGACGATGTGAAGCCTGACCCAGGCCCGAAGGGCCGTCCGATCTTTACCTGCGGCTTCCACACCTGGGAGTCCGAAGTCATCGAACCCTGAAGGAGTCACTATGACGAACAATGAAAGGTTGCTCAGCTGCGACGCGAAGGGCGGGGCCGGAGCGAGTCACGAATCTACCCTCGCGCGCCGTCACTTGGTAAACGGCGGTAACGGGGAGCGTGTGATCGAGGCCGAGCCCGAGGCGAGCTCATCGGTTGGCGGCGACGCAGACAGCACAGCGGCGCTCATGCAATCGATGGCCGTGCACAGCCCGGACCCCTCGATTGCGGAGGTCGCCATCGTCGACCTGTTGCACCACCTGCATCTGGCGGTGAACCTCGTCCGAGCGGCGTGTGACCGTCAACCGCAGCATCAGGCGCGCCTCAGACAGGCATTCCGGGTGCTGCCCTGGTACCTGCCGATGCGCGTGACGGATGAGGTCTATGCCGCGCACGTCAACGAGCAACTCGAACGCATGGTGATGGAACAATCTGTGTCGGAGGGGACGCGTGCCGAGGTGCTCGCAGTCCTCTCGGTATGGAGCGATTCGCTGAATGAGTCCTGCGCAGCGCTTTACGCGCAGCTTGCACGTGACCTGTTAGGCGTCGAGATCGAATTAGAGAACGATCAGCGGCCGCCTGAATCGAGCCCAGGCGCCTCGGCGCAAC
>NZ_JAEUPY010000679.1 GCF_016790065.1 Steroidobacter sp. | reverse complement strand
ATCATGTTGTCGACAAACTGATTGTGTTCACGCGGATCTTTGCCATCGAGCGCCGGCGTCTTGGTAACCAAGTACTGCCCAACGCCGGCACGATGATCGGTATCCTGTTCAGCGCGATACTTGACCACCGAGAACTGGATGCGCTGCGCATCCGTTAGGTCGTAGCCCACCTTGCCGAACACACTGTAGATCTCATTATCCGCAACGCCGCCTTGTCGGTTCGGGTCGGGCGGCATGAGGTCGCCGTCCGAGTCGTACAGCGATGAGAACTTTTCGTACGAGGCGGAACCGACGAAGGTGAAGCGACCGACGCGCCCACTGGCGCCTTGCTCCAGGAAACCGTTGAAACTGTCCTCGAAATGGGTCAGTGAGAAGGTACTGCCAATCTCGGTGAAGAATTCCGGCGGGCCTTCCCCCGGCATCTTGGTCACATAGTTGATGAGACCGCCGGCACCGCCGAGTCCGTAGATGGCCGTGGAGCCACGAATCACCTCGATACGCTCGACTGCCGAAGGCGCTACTGTGCGAAGGTCGCGACCGCCATCTCGCAGCGGCGTGGTTGTGGGCACGCCGTCGATGGCGACCGCGGGCTTGCGACCGCGTAGCGTTTGATCACTGGTGCCCCAGTTCGGAAACGAGCTCACGCCCAGGCCCGGAACGGTCATTTGCAAAATGCTGGTCAGATCATTGGTGACCGCCCGCTGTTTCTCGATGTCCTCGGCGTCCAGCACCGTCACCGAACCTGGCACGGATGACAAGTCCCTTGGCAACCGTGAGCCGGACACGACAATGCTGTCGAGCACTTCGCCATCCGACGCAGGCTGCGCGCCGGTATCGGCTTGCGCTGCGATTGCGAACAGTGAAACGGTCATCGTCAAAGCCCCAGATACATGACATCGCATCGGCCAGCCCTCTTAAGTTGTGTCCCCTCATTCTTCGTCTGCCGTACAGCATTCTCGCGCCAGTCTCGAGCTGCCGACCGCGGAAACTTTATATCATTGTATTATTCTTCAATAAAAGACTTTGACGGTCATCAGCGAAAAAGTCACCACCTCTGCGTCCTGGCTGCACCACTGCCCATAAAAAAAGCGCGCGCAGTCAGGACTGCGCGCGCCTTGATCATCGCAACGTCAAGTGACGTCGCAGCGTAGAAAACGACTGACTTAGGGTGGCGTTACCCGCTTGAAATTCTCCGCCTGCTTTACATCTCCAGTACCCATGTAGCGCGCGACATCGGGATACGGAAAATGCGGGCGCGTGAATTCGACACGACCACCTTTGATGTTCTTGCCGAGTACGCGGTCAGGCGCCTGTCCCTTTTCCACCCAATTCTCCAGTGCTTCAAGATAGTCGACGTGCGTAGCACCGGTGCCACCACTGCAATGCCCCATCGCAGGGATCATGAACAACCGAAAGAACTCTTCCGTCGCCGTCTTGCCGCCCATGGTACGTGCGGTGAGCTCGTAATAGTCGACCGAGTTCATCGGCACGACGGTCTCATCGTCCCAGCCATGATACTGAATCAACTTGCCGCCCTTGGCTTTGAACTTGCGCAGATCCGGATTGACGGATGCGTACAGAATGTCGAGTCCACGGGCGCGGTCGCGATCTTGATCCCAATCGAAATCGCGCGCCTGCCAGCCCGGCCCCGGATCTGCGAAGAACGTCAGATAACGCAGTTTCTCGCTGGCGAACGGCAACGCCGCGCTCGGTCGAGTCGTATCGTCAGTCAGACTGCCAGGCCACTTCATCTCGGAACCCACTTCCGGGGCCCCAACGTGCAATCGCTCACCGCTGGAGCTGAGCGGCCCGCCGTAAATCCGGCGCGCCACCGACACCATTTGCGGAGTCAAACAAGCCTGCGTCGCTCCGCCCTTGCACTCGAGCACGCCTGGATCGAACTTGCATTGGCGAGGATCGTCGATCAAGCCGTCCTGAAGACCGTCTACCGCATCGCAGTTGGCAATCGCTCCTTTGTGCAGCACCTCGACATCGGCGCGCTTCAAGATCGGAGTGCCATCGGGATTCTGGTTGGCCAGCGCTGCCCAGATCTGCTGCACACTCCCAGTCGCGTATACGTTGGCCGGCGCGCCGGCGATGATGCCGTCGAAGTCATCGGGATAGCGCTGCGCAGCCATCAAACCCGAGCGTCCACCGATCGAACAGCCCTGGAAATAAGCATAGCGCTGCGGCTTGCCGTAAAAGTCCGCGACCATCGTCTTGCCGACCACCGTGGTCACGTGCGTGGAACGGAAACCGAAATCCATTTTGGCGATGAGGTTGTTGTAACCCCACATGCCATCGGTACCGCCACCACTGCCGCTGTGATGTCCCATATCCGTGAAGATGACGGCGTAGCCTTGCTTCACACCGATGTCATAGTAGTTGCCGGGTCGCGGCGGTGTTCCGCACATGGCGCCGCAACCGACCACCATCAACTTGCCATTCCACTGCTGCGTCGGCAGTCGCATGTAAATGCCGATCTGAGGCGCGATATATCCTGAAACCTCACAGTACTCAGGCGCGCCCGGCTGAGTCGTCAGCTTCGCGCCGGAGATCACCGTTGGAGCGTCGGGTATGTTCTCGAACTTCTTACCCGTGAGCGCCGCGCAGCGCTCGGCCATGTCGTCAGTGCCCGCATTCGCCGTCGCTGCTGCGACCCAGATCAGGGCTGCAAGCAGAGTCCGCATATGATTTGTGTTCATGTTGATTCTCTTCGTGCTAGCGCAGCGGTCGAGTTTCGAATGACTTGTCACCCAGGACACGCTCGAAACTTCGCGCATCGTTCTGATCGCCGCGCTGGTAGCGCGCCGAATCCGGATAGGGGAAATGTGGCCGCGAGAATGCCTTGCCATTCGCCGTGACCCCCTTGCCGATGAGCACATCCGGCGTTTTGCCGTGCTCGACCCACTGCTCCAGATGCGTCAGCAGATCGATGTCCGTCGCCCCCGGGCCACCCGAGCAGTGCTGCAAACCAGGAATCATGAACACTCGATAGAAGCGCTGGACGTTGGCGAGTCCACCGACGGAGCGCGTGGCAGTCTCGAAATAATCCACAGACTCCAGCGGCGTGACCGATGGATCTTGCCAACCCTGGTAATGAATCATCTTCCCACCGCGCGCGGCGAAATCACGCAGGTCGGAACTGTTGGCACTGTAGACGGCAGCGAGGCCGCCGCTGCGATTCGGATCTGCGTCCCAATCGAGCTGTTGCAACTGCCAGGATGGTCCCGCATCGATGGGATGCGCCAGGTAACGAAACCAATCGATCATGCTCGTCACATTCGTGGCCTGCCGACGATCGGCCGCGATGATGCGCCCTGCCCAAGCCAACTCGGACCCCAACGGCAAGCCACTCACATGAATGGCGCGACCGCGCGAGTCGACTGGGCCAGCGTAGATCTTCTTCGCCGCATCGACTTGAGCCGCACTCAAGCAGCCACCGCGTTGACCGACCTTACATGTCAATGCAGCGGGATCGAACTTGCACTGACGCGGGTCTCCAATCTGTCCATCCTTCAATCCGTCCGCGGCATCGCATGCCGCCACCGCGGCCCGATTCAATGTCGCGGCTGCGGATTGATCGAGAATCTGCTTACCGGCCGCATCCACATTGGACACACCCGACCACAGAGTG
>NZ_JAEUPY010000921.1 GCF_016790065.1 Steroidobacter sp. | reverse complement strand
CGATTGAAGGGTCGGTGCTTGGGGCGCTCGGTGTGATCGTCGGGTTGCTCGCTGGCGCGGCCATTAGTTTGATTTTGATCTACGTGGTGAATCGGCAGTCGTTCCATTGGAGTATGGATTTACGCGCGCCAGTCGGATTGTTGACGAGCCTGAGCGTCGCGCTGATTGCAGCCGCAGCGTTGATTGCTGTCGTCAGCGGCCGGCAGGCGATGGGTGGTGAAGTGGTGCGCGCCGTTCGGGAGGACTGGTAGTGCTCGCGCCTTGCCTGAGACCGCGGTCGCAATGGCTGATGATGTTCATGGCCTCGCTTGGCAGCTGCGTCGCTGCGGTCGTCGCGCTGGTCAAGGATCGAGCTGACAAGCTGGTCGCTCGCATTGGGCAACTCGGCTGCATGCTCATCTCGGCTGCGTTAACAATCTCCGGCGCTCAGGCCGAAGTCATCTCTCCGGACGTCGTTCCGGGCTATCGCATCGAGCTGCCTCGGGACGAAGGCAGCCATCCTCAGTTCAAGACCGAATGGTGGTACGTCACCGGCTGGCTCGAAGACACCTCCGGCGCACCGCTCGGCTTTCAACTCACATTCTTCCGCTCGCGCACCGGCATCGACGGCGACAACCCTTCGCGCTTTGCTCTTCGCCAAGTCCTGTTCGCGCATCTCGCGGTGAGTGACCCCAAGCGCGGCGCTCTGTTACATCACGAGAAGTCCGCTCGCCCTGGCTTCGGTTTGGCAGCGGCGAAGGAAGGTTCGCTGGACGTCTACATAGACGACTGGCAACTCCGCCGTGACGGCGACACGTATATCGCAGTCGCCAAAGCCAACGACCTGCAGCTCAACTTGAAATTACAACCAAAGGCGCCGCCGCTGCTTCAAGGCGACGCCGGCTTCAGCCAGAAAGGTCCGAATCCCAATTCAGCCAGCTATTACTACAGCCTGCCGCAGCTTGCGGTCACAGGCAGCGTGAGCATCGAAGGCAAGGAACGAGCAGTGAAGGGCCGCGCGTGGTTCGACCACGAATGGTCCGGCGCCATCGTCGATGAGCGGGCTCAAGGCTGGGACTGGATCGGCCTGAATCTCGACGACGGCGGCGCGCTGATGATGTTCCAAATGCGCGGCCCCAACGACAGCGAACTGTGGGCCGCCGCGAAATACCGAGCAGCCAACAGTACCGAAGCCGTCTCATACAAACCCGATGACATCGAATGGAAACCGTTGCGCCACTGGCGCTCGGATCGCACCGGTGTTCGTTATCCCGTCGAATGGCAAGTCACCGTAGGCACGCGCGTCATCACGCTGCGTCCGTTGATGGACGATCAAGAGAACGACGCCAGCGGTTCCACCGGCACCATCTATTGGGAAGGCGCCGTGCTCGCCTACGAGGCCGACAAAGTCATCGGCCGCGGTTATCTGGAACTGACCGGCTACGGCAAGAAGATGCGGCTGTAATCAGCCGCGCTTCGGCCGGCGAACTGCGCGAAGTTTGCCGGTGCGGCCGCCGCCGCAGAAGAAACGATCGGCACCGTCGGATTCGAGTCCGGAGATGCCGATGCCGTCGGGCATGTCGAGCTGTTCCAAAACCTCGCCGCTGTTCGGATCGATATGACGGATCTCGCTGGTGTCGCCTTCCCAGGTGGCGTGCCACAGCTCGCCGTCGACCCAAGTCACGCCGGTGACGAACCGATTGGATTCGATGGTGCGCAGGATGGCGCCGGTTTGGGGATCGATCTGATGAATCTTGCGTTCGCGATACTGGCCCACCCACAGCGTGCCTTCTGCCCAAGCAAGACCCGAGTCGCCGCCAGCGCCGGGCGCAGGAATCGTATGCAACACTCGCCCGGTGGCGGGGTCGATTTTCTGAATCCGATTCTCGGCGATCTGAAATAAATGTTTGCCGTCGAACGCCGTGCCGGCATGCGCGGCGACCTCGATGGAACGTTGGGTTTGCCCACTCTCGGGATCGAGCGCGTTCAACTTATCGCCCGATGCAAACCAGACTTGCTGGCCGTCGTAAGTGACGCCATGCACGCCGTCCACACCCTCGAAGGGACCGTATTCGCGAAGCACGTTGGCTGCTGAAGTTTTCATGTCGGTCATGCTAGTCGTTCGGCAGCGGTGCGGGGAGTAACAATGTCGTCGCGAATCCTGGCAGCGGCGGCGTCATCCAACGGCGGGCGCGACCGCGGCCGACGGATTGCACTTTGCCGCTGTCTGCAAGCGAATCGAGCGCTCGTTGCACGGTGCGCTGACTGGCACCAAGTGCAAGAGCCAACGCTGAGCTGGACCACGATTCACCGTCGGCCAGAAAGGCCAGCACCGCGGCGTGTTCTTCTTCGACGGGTCTGGCCAACACCACGACCTCACGTGCGCGACGTGGCCTCAGCGTAAAGCCATCTTTGGTCGCGCTCACGTCGGCAAGGCCTTTGAGCATCGTTCGAAGTCTTCCGAGTTCGACGCGCAACCGTACGCGATGCGATTCATCAGCGACCTTGGCACGGAATGCGCGGGTGATGAGCGCGCCTCTGGGCACATCGCCCGGCCAAGCTTCGGCGAGCGTGCGAACCAGTGTGAACAAGATAGGGCGAGTGGCGAGCGACGTAACAGAGCGTGAATCTCGGACCACATAACGACAAGCGTCTACCACCAGCGCCTTCGATGACAACAACGAATGGACGTCATCGAGCAGCAGCGGCCGCTCTTCGTCACGCGATAGCAAGCGCGCTGCCGGCGTGTTCAACATAGCAGCGGCGCTTTGAACTTCTGCGTAAAGCGCAGGGATGCCAGCACGACGTGCGGCGTCTTCAGCTCTCCCGAGCGCTGCGCGAGCGTCTTTCGGGCGAATGCGACGCATGGCAATGCCTGCAACGGTCAGCTCATGAGCAGCACGTAGGGCCGCAGAGAGCGCGCTTGGATCGGATTGAGCGAGCGCGCGTTCGGCGTCATCGAGGTGGCCAATCAAAAGAAAACGACGGACTTCTAGATAGCGTGCATGCGCGGCGTTGGCGCGATCGCCGTGCTCTTCGAGAGTTACGCGTGCAGCGTCGAGCGCCTTCGCGGGCCAAGTTAAATCACGCGAGGCGAGGGCGATTTCAGCTTCAGCAACGACACATCGGGCGCGAGCTACGGCTTCTCTCGGGCCGAAGGCGCGTGCGGCACTTTTGATCAGGGCTTTCGCTCGAACGAAATCGCCGAGCTGGGCCATCGCAATGCCTCGAAGCGCGAGGGCCGGTGCGTCATCGCGTAGTGCGACTCTTTTCAAAGCTCCGAGGGGATCGCCCGCCGCAAGCGCCCGTGCCGCGGCGGTGATCAGTGAGTCCATCCCAGTCGGCTATTTGATCAACGCACGGCGCGCAACGATCACGCCGTCTTCATCCGCGTACAACCAGTCGCCCGGGCGGAAAATCACGCCGCCAAAACGCACCGGAATATCTCTTTGGCCCTCGCCGCGCTTGTCGGTTTTCATGGGATGAGTGCCGAGCGCTTTCACTCCGATGTTCATATCGGCGATCGCAGCTGAGTCACGAATGCAGCCGTACACCACGATGCCGGCCCAGCCGTTGTCGACGGCCTTCTTCGCCAACAAATCGCCCACGACTGCGCGACGCATGGATCCGCCCGCATCGATGACCAGCACGCGTCCGTTGCCCGCCTCGGCGGTCAAGTCACGCACCAGCGAATTGTCTTCGAAGCATTTGAGGGTGGCGATCTGGCCGCCAAACTGCAGTGTGCCGCCGAAGTCACCGAACAACGGTTCGCAGACTTCCAGTTCGTCACTGAATTGATCGCACAGATCGGCGGTTCTGATGTCCACGCGGCGTCCCGATAACAAGGATGAAGACGCCGCAGTTTGCCGCAGCCGGCGAGGTAGGGCCAGACCAGCCTCGGTCGGGTGGGCCTACGCTTACTTCTTCTTGCCGAGCAGGCGCGACAGCAACGAGCCGTTCTGCGGCAGCTTGCGAATGCCGCTCTCGGACAGCTCCACTTCGCGGGCCTCATCCATCAGTTCTTGGCTGAGGCTTTTCTTGAGCTGTTTGTGCTTGCCGGTGTTGCCCGGCGAGCGCGTGGGTTCGGAGCGCTTGGTGGCCGGTGCGGCGGACTTGGCGGCGACTTTGCTGTCCAACGCCTTGTGCATGCCGGTGGAATTCAACTTGAAAGTACCGGTGGCGTTGGCTTTGAACGAACCGGTCGCGGTGGGTTTGAAAGCTCCGGTGCCGCCCGGCTTGAAAGAGCCCGAGGCCGAACTCAGCGAGCCCGTCGCATTGGGACGGAAGGCGCCAGTGGCGTTCGCACGGAACGCACCGGTCGCGGAAGGATCGACTTCCATGGTCACCGTCGGAACCACCGGCGCGCGTGAGGCGCGGGCGTTGTTGAGCGCGACCACGTTGTTCTTCGGCTCTTCCGCTGGCTCGGCACGACGCGGCTGCGGCGCGTCCTTGAAGCGTGCTTGTTCAGCAACGCTGATTCGTAGCACCGACGGCGAAGCAAAGAATGTCTTCAGATAACCCGACACGGCCTCGGCCGACACCGCTTCCTTGAAGAAGCCCAGCCGCAACGAGTGCACGATCTTGCCGCTGCCGGCGGTGGCCACCGAGTACAAGCTGTACGCCTCGAAAATATCGAGGTGCGGCATGGTGTCCAGATTGACCGGCTGGTCGGAGGCGGCCAGCTGAATCGCAAACCATTTCTCTTGAGCCGCGTCGTTCAATTCCTCGGTGGTCAGCGCGCGAATGGTCTGCGTGCTGTCGAGGTTGGGATGAACGAGCGAGGCATCGCGAACCGGCGCCGCAGGCACAGGCTTGGCCGACGCAGCGGCAGTTTTGTTGACGGCCGGAGCGGCTGGTTTCGCCGCGGGTGTCACGGGCACCGCAGGTTTGGCGACAGGCTTGGTCGCTACCGGCGGAGCGAGCGGTTTGGCCGGCGCAGCTTTGTTTGTAACAACTGGGTTTGTAACAACCGGCGCCGCCGCTTTGGCGGCCTTGCCCGGCGCATCGTCATAGAGATCGAGCTCGAAGGCATCGACATCTTCGATGTTGAGTCCCTTGCCAACGTGATACGGCTCAGCGGGCGCAGCGTTTTTCGGCGCGGCTGGTGTAGGCGCAGGATCGGAGAAAGTCAGCGCCGGCACGCGCACGCTGGATGCCGTATCTAATTTCGGCGGCACTAGCACAGGCGCAGGAGGCGTAACCGGCTTGCTCGCGGTGAGCACAGGCGGAGCAACGGATTTGTTTGCAGCAGGCGCAGGCGGCGTGACTGCCTTGCTCTCGACCGGGGCCGGAGCATTGCTCTTGATCTTGAGCTTGCTGGTGTCGAGCGCGGCGAACTTGCCGCTGAGCAGACCGACAGCGAGCGGTTCTTTCGACGGTGCCGGCGCCGCGGTCGGCGTGGGCTCGTCGTTCCAACTCATTTCAGCGAGGCCAGCGGCTTCGGTGAGCGCTTTGATCTTCGGCAGCGACGCGGAAGAGGCCGCGGCCTTGGTTTCCTCATCGGGTTCCCAAGTCATCTCGACGACTTCGTCAGTCGGTGCTTTGGGTTTGGCGACGACCGGTGCAGCAGCCTTCGGGGCCGGTGCGCGTTCAGGTAAATAACCGCGAGTGAAGCGACGATCTTCCTCGCTGAGGCTGGCGGTGAATGCAGTCGGATATTGCTGGCGGACCACGGTGAGCACGCGTTCAGCATGCGCTTCGTTGGTGAAGAAGCCGAGGCGCAGACGATGCCGCGTGCGACCATCTTCGACGCGCGCGACTTGATAAAGCTTGTAGTTCTCGAGGCCGGGAATGTTTCTTCCGTCCGTCGCTACCGGCGCGATCGACGCGCACAGGTTGATGACGAACAGTTGCGTGCCGCTGCCCGTGTTTTGGGAGACGAGCGGAGGCTGTGAGCTATCTGGCTCTACATAGACCTTGCTGGCGTTGTCTTCCACGTTGCTTCCCCAGACCCATATCGCCGTTCGAACACCCGCATTTCGGACACAACTCGGGCGTAAAGGACACATTTCGGGCGGGGGGGAGCACGCTATGCGCGTCGTGCTCGAGTTCACGGCAGTTTCGCTGTTTTCTTGTATGGCGAAACTGTTGCCGCATCATTGCGGCCCCGTGGCAACCCCGCTGTCTTAGGAAATGAATCCGTTAGACCGGAAGCTTTGCGTCCTCGCCTTTCAGCGAGTTTGCCCTTGAATCACTGGAACGATTCGATCATCGGCACCGACAGGCGATAAGTCAAGCAGTACGGTCGCTTTCAGCGGACACGGCATTCGGCGACAGGTGACTGACTGTTGCGGGCTTGAGGTTATGTCTCATTTGGCCTGTTTTTCAGCCGTCTTCACACTGCCATGCGCGTCCAGGCTTCTTTGCTGGCGCTCGCCGGCTCGCCGGCCATGATGCGCGGCGCGAGCTGAGAAACGATGTGCACCTGGGCGGCATCGGACAAGCCGAGCGCGCGCAGCGCGCCTTCCAAGCCTTCGATCAACTGACGCCGCTCGCTCTCCGCTGGGCAGCTGTCGCGCGCCAGCGCAGCGAGCTCGTCGCCCACGCTTTCCAAGGTTTCGGCAATCGAAGGCGCGAACTCGCTCAAGTCGCCACGCAAGCGCGCAGCGAACCGAAACGAGTTATAGGCGCACACATAGGCGCGATGTCTGAGCTTCAAGTTCTTCAACATTCCCACCGCATCGGTCTCCCGCACGAAGGTCACGGGCGAAAGTGTGAAGGGCGCCACGATTCGCGCGGTGTGCGCTGATTCGCAAAACGTCGTCTGATCTTGGCGTTGCATTTACGCCGCATTACGGATCAAGCACGTACGTGCAAACTATTTTTGCCGCGAAATATTCCCGCGCGCGCCGTTGACAACGGCGCAACGTCGTGAGTGGTCGAGTTCCAGGGCTTAGGCGCGGCCGACGTTACGGTCGGTGGGCGAATGGAAGTATTCGCTTTCTTCGGCGAACTGGCGCATCAACTTGCGCAACTCTTCGATACGGCCTTCGGCGGTACTGATCGGCTGGCACTCTTCGCACTCCGGATCGGAGCACGGCTGGCGCGAATACAGCCAGTACTGGACGGCGCCGGCCAACAGCCCATCGGCGATGTCCCAGATGTCTGCCTTGTCGTCGGTATCGGCAATACGGTTGCCGAGGTCGACGGCCTTGCCGAAGGCTTCGCTGAATGGGTTGTCGGATTCCTGCATGGCGTTGCTGTCGCTGAAGATGGCCCCATTGTACCGGCGTTGCGGCTGGTATGACGAAGACTGTCACCGCCTTGAACAAGCGCGGCGCGGCTGGTCTACTGTCAGAAACCGCCACCAATTCCCATAGCCCGCTGCAAGCGGGCGAATTCCTTAGAGGTTTGCCATGGCCGACGATCGTAATCAGGACCCGCAGATGGATCTGGACGGGCTCTATCAAGAAGACAATTTCACCGATCGCAAGGTCGGCGCCATCCGTCGCCTGACCCCGGTGCTGCCCGACGCCAGCGTCGACCCGGCCCGCCCGGTGCTGTTCATCGGCCAGGCCGAGATCATGACCAACATGGGTCCGGTGCCCATCAGCTTCGAAATCGAAGGCCCGACGCTGGGCGATGCCGTGAAGGGCTTCGCGCCGGCCGCGCAGGCCGCCATCGAGCGCACCGTGCAGCAGATCCAGGACATGCGCCGTCAGCAGGCCTCGCAGCTGGTGGTGCCGCAGGGGCCGGTGCCCGGCATCACCGGCGGCCGCGGCGGCGGCAAGATCCAGTTGCCGTAATACGCCCCATGATCGTGCGCGAGGCCTGCTAGCGGGGCCTCGCGTTGGTGCATCCCGACCCAAGTGCACCGCTGCACTCACAAACTCCGCCCACGAACTACGCCCACAAACTACGCATAGTCAGCGCCGTCACGCGCTGGCACGCTTTTCGCTCCCTTCCCCGACACAAGTTTGAGCCTGCGGCTGCG
>NZ_JAEUPY010000676.1 GCF_016790065.1 Steroidobacter sp. | reverse complement strand
CTGCACGCTCAAGCTCCAGGGCGTGGAGAACACGTTGGGATCTTCCAACGTGGCTTGGTATTCGATGGTGTTGGCATCGAGATACGTCCAGCGCTCGACCACGTGCAGCTTGGTGCTATGAAAATTGCCGGCGCGGTCCAGCCAGGTGTCTTCGGTGAAGTCCCGCACGTCGACCACCAGCGTGTCGCCTTCCCAATGAGCGCGCGAATCGCCGAGATAGAACTCGTTGTCGGTCACTTCCGGGTGCAACGTGCCGTTGGTGTGAATGGTCCGCACCGAATGGCCGAACTGAAACACCAAAGTCAGATCCCGATCACGCTGCAGGATTTGGAACGGCTCGCGGTAATAGATGCCGCGAGGTGTGCCGAGCGTCCAGCACTTCAGTCGAGGATCGTCCTTGTCGCGAGCCGCGAAGTTTTTCTTCTTGCGCTCCAACGCGGCCGGCAGATAAGGAATGGTCTTGCCTTCCACCACACCGGCACTCGGCGGCGCGTCGATACGCCCCGAGTGCGGTTCCAAGTCATAATCAGCCGAGCTGGTGGTTTCCCAGATGCCCGAAAAATCCGGCTTGCCGCTTTTCAGTCGCGGAATTTTTGGCGCAGCTGCTAAAGCCAGCGAACTGGTCAGCAATCCGCCGAGCAACAACGCCGCAACCCCTCTCATCCCTACACGCATCGTCTGCCTCACTGAATCAAGGCAGCGGTGGTGGTGGCCGGAGCATCTTGCGCACCGCCAGTCTGAAACGTGCGCCCGTCCGGCAAGGTCACGATCACCGAGTAACCGAAAGGACCACCGTTCTTGGCGAGGTAGCCGCGGATCTTCACTTCCGTGCCCGGCGCCACGTCGGCCTTGGTGAGGCCGAGTTTGGCGAGCTGGTTGGGCGCGCCGAACTCGACGCCCCAGTTGGTGACTTTGCCGCCCGGCTCGGTCACGTCGAAGTACAGCCAGCTATGCGGATTGACCCACTTGATCTTGGTCACCTTGCCTTTCAGATCGATGGGCTTATCGGCATCGAACTCGGCGGCGAACGCGTGATGCGCCGACACCGAGCTGGCGCCGGCTAACAGATAGCCGGCAGCCAATACGGACAGAAACGTTTTGCTAAAGAGGGCTCTGCTCATGACTTAAGCTCAGTTTGCGGCTCAGTGTGTTGCGCTCAGAAAGTGAAGGTCACGCCGCCCTGGATGAAGCGGCCCGAGGCGCCGTTCGGAGCGATGAACGAGTACGGGTTGATGCCGCTGGAACGGTTGCCGTTGACGTACTTGTCCGGGTACTTGTTGAACACGTTCTGCACCAGCAGATTCAGGCGCAGGCCGGCGCTGAATTCATAGTCGAAGCCCAGATCGATGTAAGTCTCGGGCGAGAACTCCTGATCGATGTTGCCGTTGGCGGTGGCCACACCCGGCACCGTGCCGACGTTGTAGGTGTAGCTGTCGTAGTACGTGCCGGTGAGATCCACCGACCACGCGCCCAAGCTGTAACGGCCGTTGAGGATGTACTTGTTTTCGGGAATGCCGGTCTCGGCATCGCGAATACGCGACGCACCGATCACCGCCGACGTGCCGATGTTGGTCAGCGGGTTCAGCTTGGTGACCTCGGTGTCGAGGAAGCTGGCTGCCGCAGTGATATCCAGTGTGCTGGCCGAGAAGTTGAACTGCTGACGGCCGACCAGATCGATACCGCGTGTACGCGAGTCCCACGCATTCACGTAGTACGTCGCTTGCGTGTAGCCAGCCAGGCCGATGGCGTTGAACGCTGCAGTGACGTTCGGTCCCTGAATGGTGTCGGTGATGGTGATGACATCATCGACATCGAGCTGATAGGCATCGATGGTCACCGAGCTGCTGCTGGTCGGACGCAACACCACACCCAACGAGAACGTGGTCGACTCTTCCGGATCCAGCGCCTTGGCACCGAAGGCCGCCGCCTGCGGATCGTTGGAGCGGAACAGACGGGTGCGGCCCGGCGTGAGAATGCTGGAGCCGTTGTTGGTGAAGGTGCTGGTGTAGCCGGTCGACTGCTGACCAAGCTGCGCCAGGCTCGGTGCATGGAAGCCCGTGCTCACCGTGCCGCGCAGAGCGACTTCAGGAATGAACTCGTAGCGACCCGTCAGGCGATAGTTGGTGGTGTTACCGAAGTCCGAGTAATCCTCGAAGCGCGCGGTCAAACCCAGGTCCAATTTATCGAACACGGTGAAGTCGAGGCCGGCGTAACCGCCGTACACGTTACGCGTCACCGAGCCGGCGTCGATCGGCTGAATGCCGGAAGTCGACGAACCGGTGGCCGCAATTACGCCCGAGGCTGTGTCGGTGGCGAAGTTGGCATTCGGGAACAGCGAGGCGTACTGAGCGTAGATGCCGCCCGGCAGATACAACGAAGCGACCGACTGACCGGCGAGCGGCCCGCTGGTGTAGCCGGCAGCGTCGCCCAGATCGGCGGTGCCCCAGTACTCGTGTCGATACAGCACACCCGACGACAACACGGTCGATTGCAAGCCTGGCAACTCCAGATCCTTGGTGTAGTCCGCGGTCACGCTGGTGGTGCGGCTCTTCCAGGAACCGAGATAGAACGACGTCGGGCTGTTGACGCCATAGCTGGGATTGATGGTGTTGTCGGTGTAACGGCCGGTTTCGTTCTGGCCGAACGACACGCCGACATCCAGATTGCCCAGTGTGTCGCTGTCGAAGCGCACGCCGGCGACGGCCGCGATGTCTTCGGCTTTGTAAGTCATGTTCGGCTGATAGCCGTTCGGATAAATCGGAATCACGGCGTTTTCAGAAACGCGGTTCGGATTGGTGGCGGTCGGCGAGCTGGTGTTGGCTTTGACGATGCGCTCCGGATTGACGTAGTTCATCGCCGACTTATCGGAATAGTTGGCCCAGCCGTAGGCGCGCACGTTGTCGCTCAAACCCAGTTCGGCATTGACCAACGCGGTCCAGTTGTCGCGATCCGACTGGCCCCACTGACCGTACTTCTTGTCGTACGTTTGGTTGCGCGAATCGCCGGTCGGGAACAGCTGACGCCAATCGGCTTCGCTGCGATCGACGTTGTCGTTCTTCAAACGATCGATGCTGACATTGACGAAGCCGTCTTCGCCGAGGCTGGTGGCCGCGTTGCCGAGCAACTGATAGGTGTCGCCGCCGCCGTCGCTGTAGCCGCCGTAACGGCCGCTGAGCTCGCCGCCCGAGGAGTCTTTACGCAGCACGATGTTGATGACGCCGGCGATGGCGTCGGAGCCGTACTGAGCGGCAGCGCCGTCACGCAGGACTTCTACACGCTCGATGGCGTTGACCGGAATGGTGTTGATGTCGACGACCTGAGCCGCCGGCCAAGGATCGGTGCCGGAGAGCTGTGCCGACAGATGACGACGTTTGCCGTTGACCAGCACCAGCGTGTACGCAGGACCGACGCCACGCAATGAGGCGGAGCGGACGCCCTGCCCCTTCACCGCGTTCTGACCTTGCGGGAAGTTGAAGGACGGATGCAGTTTCGACAGCGCCTGGTTGACGGTGACGGCGCCCGTCTCACGCAACTGTTCAGGCGTGATGACGTCGACCGGCGCGGTGCTGGTCAACGCAGTGGTGTTTTCACGAGCGGTGCCGAGCACGACGACGCTATCAATGACGCCGGCATCGGTGCCAGCTCCATTCGCATCTACTTCCTGCGCGTGCAATGTCGAAATCGAGTGGGCGCTCAACAAAGTAACAAAAGCCGCAGCAGAGACGCGACGCATGATGGCAATTCTTCCTCAATGAAACTACAGGCGGCGCAATCTAGCGACGCGAGCTCACGCGGCGAAATGCCATGTCGTTATTTACATTGTATGGAACCGTATGTGATCGATTTCTAACCTGGCCACGACCGAAAACGGGTCCGTTAGTGACCGCCATGCCTGCCGAGGCCGCGTTGTGACCTGCATGTAACTCCGGCGGTGAAGCCCTGTTACGGGGCATGACCGTTTCAGATGCGAATTTGCAGCGCTGGCGCGCAAATGCCGAACCGTCGCATTCCGGTCATCGAACAGAAATACGACCCCACGATTATGTCGCCGCCGCTAGTCCAACGCGTCGAGGTCGGCGCGTGAGCGCGCCGGAGTCGACACAATGAAGCGTCAAAATCATCTCTTGCGGTCTGCCGTGGCTTGCCTCGCCACCAGCGCTGCATCGTTCGCTGTTACTCAAGTACAGGCCGCGGAACTGCTCGAGCGCGCCGTATTGCCGAGTGCCAGCTTCTCCACCGGCCCCACCTCGGGCCAATTCGCTACCGGCGGCAACGGCGTCGTCACTCCTTTCATCAACAAGCAGCCAGTGCAAGGCTTCTCGGCCGTGCTGCCCGGTGCGCATGACGGCACCTACCTGGTGATGTCCGATAACGGCTTCGGCAACAAGGCCAACTCCAACGACGCGCTGCTGCGTGTGTATGCGGTTCGCCCCGACTTCGAAGCGGGCACCGTTGCGCCAGTGAATCGCTTCACCGGCGAGACGCTGAGCGACTTCACTTCGGAAAGCTTCATCACTTTGAGCGATCCGTGGAATCGCGTGCCGTTCGCCATCGTCGCCGACGGCGCCGTGTATCCGAGCACTCCAGTGGGCGGCGGCGCTGCCATTCCGGTCGATCCCAGCATCAAGGCCAATCGCTTGCTCACCGGTTCGGACTTCGACATCGAATCGATTCGTCGCGCGCCCGATGGCACGCTGTGGTTCGGCGATGAGTTCGGTCCGTACCTGATCCACACTGACTCCAAAGGCCGTGTGCTCGAAGCGCCGATTCCGTTGCCCAACTTCCGCAAGCTGCCCAGCACGCTCGGCGGTTCGGAAGTGAATCCGCTGATTCAAGCGGTGAGCAATCCGGTACGCACGTTGCCCGCCAATCTGGCGGACTCGGGCGGCTTCGAAGGCATGGCGTTGAATGCGAGCGGCACCAAGCTGTACGCATTGCTCGAGAAAGCTGTCGCTGGCGATCCGGTGCGCGAACGTCTGCTGATCAACGAGTTCAACCTCAAGGACCGCAAGTACACCGGCAAGACCTTCGCCTATCCGATGGAAAGCGCCAGCAACGCCATCGGCGACTTCACGGCACTGACCGACACGCAGTTCTTGATCATCGAACGTGACAGCGGCCAGGGCGACGCGAGCGACGTGCGCTTCACCAACCCGGCGCGCTTCAAGCGCATCTACAAAATCGACCTGAAGAGCGTCGACGCCAACGGCTTGCTCATCAAAGAAGAAGTGGCTGACTTGATGAACATCTACGATCCGCGCGACGTTGCCGGCGATGGCAAGGCGAAGACCGTGTTCACCTTCCCGTTCACCACCATCGAAGACGTGCTGGTGCTCGACAACAATCGCTTGCTGGTGATCAACGACAACAACTATCCAGGCTCGGCCGGCCGTGAGTTCGGCGTGCCGGACAACAACGAGTTCATCGTGATCCACACCGCCCCGCTGCTCGATTGCGACGGCGGCAAGCGTAAGGACAAGGATGCTCGCGACTGGTACGACGGTGGCCGCCATGACCGTGGCGACAAGGAGTGTCGTCCGGCGAAGAACTAACGCCGCCAGCCCGGAGCGCGTTCGATCAGTCCAGCCACTGTCGAACGCGCTCCGACTGCTACTACTTCACCCGACCAGCAAAACCGGGAGTGAGCACGGCGATTTTGTACGCCGCGCCCCGCCCCACCACATACAACGTCTGCTTGCCTTCACCCGCGAACGCCAGATTCTGCGGCGCCTTGGGCAACGCAATGGTGCCGAGCGCCTTGCCCTTGGCATCGAACACCTGAACGCCCGGCGTCGTGGCCACATACAAACGGCCCTTCGCATCCACTGCCAGCCCGTCCGCGCCGCTGGTGATGCCGGTTTCGGTTTTGGTCACGCCGTCGAGCTTGGCGAAGTTGCGGCGTTTGCCGACCGAGCCATCCTTGTTCACGTCGTACGCAAGCACGTGATCGCCGAAGGTGTTGGCGACGTACAAAGTCTTTTCGTCCGGGCTGAGCTGAATACCATTCGGCCGCTCAACATCGGTGACCAGACGCTGTAGTTCGCCTTTGGCCGGCAGGTAATACACCGCTGTCGGCACCACTGGTTTACCTGGCTCGGGTCGCGGACCCGGATCGGTGAAGTACACACCGCCGCGCTGGTCGACGACCAAGTCATTCGGTCGATTCAACGGCGCACCTTGAAACTTGTCGACGAGTACACGCTCACGCCCAGCAGGTGCCAGCACGGCGATACCTGGCTTGCCGGTCACCACTGCAACCAACTCACCGGCAGCGTTGAACGCAAGGCCGTTCGCACCGTTGCTGTTTTGCAGATATGGCGACGTGCTGTTGTCTGCGGCGATCCGAGTGATCTGATTGATCTGTGCCTCGGTGAAAGCCACCGAGCCATCAGGTAGCGCGATCGGCCCTTCCGTGCCCTGGAAGCCTTCTTTGATGAGCACGATGGGTGTGCCCGCGGAAACCACGCCATCGATGGCCGGCGCGACCAGCCCATCGGCGCTCGCTGCGAACGCCAGCAAGGCACTGGCCAATGGCCACAGTTTGATTGTTTTCATGTACAGATGTCCTATCAGAAGCTGGAGCGCAGGATCAGACCAACGTAGCGGCGCGGGCCGATGCCGTCGTAGCCCACCGGCGCGCTGTTACTGAAGTCGTTGACGCTGGTGGTGTACTTGGTATCGAGCGCGTTCTTGGCGACCAGGCTCAGCTCATACTTGGCCGACTGGGTTTCATGCGTAATGCCTGCGCCGAGGTCCGTGAGCGAGTAGCCTGCCTGCTCGCCATAGGGCGACAGCAGCTGCTCCAGGTTGTGACGCGAACGATAAATATGATTACCGAAGAAATGCGCGCCGAATCCCGAGGCCAACGGCAACTGGTAGTTGAAGCCGAAGATCCCGGTCCAGCGAGGCGCACCCACGATTTGACGATCCGTGTTGTTGCACACCACCACCGACGAGGGGAACGACCGTGGGCAGGTCGCGGTTGACCAGTCGGTGTAGTTGGCTTCGTTGTATGCCCCGCCGGCCGTGAACTGCAGGTTCTCGGTGACGCGGACAGCTGCATCGAACTCGGTGCCGACCGCACGAATCTCCGGAATGTTGCCGAGGCGCGAGCTGAAGCCGGTCGGCGACGTCGCATCGGGTTCGCTGGTGACATTCTGATAGTCACGCACGCGCGTGTAGTAGACGTTGACGTTCAAGGTCAGCAGATTGTC
>NZ_JAEUPY010000908.1 GCF_016790065.1 Steroidobacter sp. | reverse complement strand
AATAGGGCGGCGTCTACCGCGATGGCTGCGATCGGGAGCTTTCAAAGCGCGCGTGGCGGTCCGCGCGTGCCGGATGTGAGGAGGCGAGCAGCGCACCTCGGCTGCAGATCGAACGTACGGACTGGGAGGCGAGACGACTGCCTAAGAAGTTACGACCGAACAGGCCGAACTACGGCGGGGCATTCGTCATACTCTTTGAGGTTCACGGGAATCAGCGGCATCCACCGGACCGATCGCCACTGCTGCTCGGGTGAGGAGCGAACACCTCTGGGTTCGAGCCGGCGCCGGATGGGTAGGCCGGTAGGTTCCGTCCCCAATCTCTGCATTCGCTGCGCACAGAGACGGAACGGCCTCGATTGTAAATCAGTCCGTGCTCGAGGTCTTCCTCCCCTACGGCCGCCGGTCAGCCCCCACAAACGACCCCCGCAGGCTCCGCTGGACGCAAGCGGTGAGGCCCCGAACGGCCCACGAGCTTCAGCACGGCGAGTCCTATGGCAACAGCGTCAGTCGCATCGTTGCAAACTGCGTCGCCAGGCGCGACTCCACCAGCACGCCAAACGAATTGGCCATTCGAGTGAACAGATTGGGTGGCAGCGTATAGTCCCTGGCTTGCGTTACGCCCAGGTGCTGCTTCAATACCGTGTCGAGATCGCACAATCCATCCACCAGTCCGAACTTCGCGGCCTGCTCGCCGGTCCAGAAATCGCCGCTGAAGAGCTCCCGCCGATCTCCTTTCAGTCGCGCCCCCCGACTGCGTTCGACCGCCTCGATGAACTGGGCATGGGTGGCCTTTAGCAACTCCGCCGCCTTTTGCTCATCTTCGGCCCGCAATGGCTGAAAGGCGTCGAGCCGATGTTTGCGTGCGCCGGCCGTGAACACCCGCCGTTCGACGCCATAGCGCTGAATCGTCCGATCCAGTCCCCAGCCTTGCATGACGACGCCGATCGAGCCCGTGAGGGTGCTGCGATTGACGCACACGTGAGGTGCGCCGATTGCCACATAGTACGCGCCACTGGTGACCAGATCCTCCCCGATCGCCCACACGGCCTTGCTGGGATACTGCGCACGCAAGCTCACAATCCGATCATGAATGAGCGATGACTGCACGGGACTGCCCCCGGGGCTATTGATCACCAGCACGACGCCCGTGGCGCGCGGATCCTCGAAAGCCGCTTCCAAGGCCGCGGAGACCTTGTGCGCGTTCGCGCGCTGCTCAGCATCGATGAGTCCTTCGATTCTCACCAGCGCCGCATACGGCCCGTTGAACTGGGTGGGTGCGAACAGCTGCTGCAATCCGAGCGAATAAAGCAAGGCCCCGCCGACCACCGACACGCAGATCAGCGCCGCTCGAATGTTTCTCCAGCGCAGATCCCGTCGCATCATTCGATCATGCGTGTTGGTCTGTTGCTCTTGGGAGGCCATCACGACTCGAACGATCTGCGACAGCTCCCGGATCGCATCGGACAGTGGCTGATCGTCGCTCGGTTTGTTGGGTTCAGTCATGAACGTCTCCTTAATACGACCGATGCGCGCCTCAATATCGAGTGGCGGTTCTGACCGGCCGACGGCACTGGCGCCGCAGCTGACGGGGAAACTCACGCTGTCGTGCGCATGCGGAATCACGTCGATCTACGCTCATCGTAGCGCCGACACGTACCTCACCCACGTGCATGGCGGGCCTTCAGGGCCCGCGTCGTCGCCCCCGCTGACGGGGCTCGATGTTCAGCGAAGACAAACACCGGCTCGCGTTCCCTGCCAGTCCGAGGGCGACATCCGGTACCGGGCGAGGCAGATCGCTGGAACACCCTCGTTGTACTGATCGATGAATCGGAGGAGGCCATGCTCGCAGCATGACCTCCTCCCGCTCGCCGACCCTCCAATCCTCAACGGATCGGGATGCCGGCCTCGAGGTCATCCTCAGCGCCGAAGGAGCACGCGTCTATTGGACTCTTGAATTCCTCGAGACGAGAAGCGCGCACAGCAACGTCTCCTGTTCTATCCTTCGACCCGTCGCCATTCGCTGACGTTGTAGAACATGACCACCAGTCCATACCGGTGCTTCTTGGCCTCGCGGTAAGTACTCCGGTGGAGTACCTCCCAGATCGTTCCCTTGCGAACCAGAATTTGTTCGTCAGGCTCGAAATCGTCCTCTACTGGATAATCAACCACAGCGGTCTCCTCTACGATTTGATTCAGGACTGCGGGGTGCTTTGCGTCCGCGGTGAATCTCCCAGAATCCCTCGCACTCGCACGGTCCGTAGCAATGCCGATGGATTTTTTTGATTCCGACGGCCGCAAAGACGGCGCTCAGGCTGCGTCTCGCTGACGCGGAGCCCAAGTCTTCCCGCCATCCTGCGTCTCGACCGAGTGTCCGCAGCCGGAGCAATGAAAGGCGGCATACACGCCCCCGTTTCCTGTGCCAAATTGCGAACCGAGATAGCCGCGCCTTGGGCACAGCCCGCAAGCTGGCGGCTGAAGGCCCTCGTCCTGCGACAGTGGCCAGTTGCGATTGAAGTACGCACGTCCTTCCGTGGAATACAGGTGTCGGCGAAGACTTTTGCGCCGCTCATCATCAAATCGTTCCGCGAGTACGCCGCTGCTGTCACCGCCATACCAAATCTCACAGCGTGGGATATTTGTCTCTAGCCACTCGGCGATGGCGCAGTACGTGAGGATATCCCCGCGCTCGTATCCCTCGCCGTAGTACCTGCCCGCAAGATTCACCTCGATCAAGCACTCTCCCTCGCGCGCCTTGATAGGCTTGTCGCTGTCCTCGTGATACTCGCTGCCCGGCTCCGGATCGCACGACTCTCGGTGCCATGCCAGGGTGCGATCAATCGCGAGGCACATTTCCGTGGGGCGCACGCCCACGTCGGCCACGATGTCTGTTGTTAAGCGCTGCAATTCTTCGCGCGCGCTGTCCGGAGCGCACAAGGGGCTCAGCGTGTTGCAAACCTCCTCGTATCGGGCATGGAGCGCGTGCGCTTTCCAGGCGGCGGCCCATCCGGCATAGGCCTTCTGGTACTCGATGTGTGACAGGCCGTCTCTAATCATAAAATGCTCTGCTCCAATGGCCGTGCACAGACGCCATGACATTTCTTTGAGCCATTCGTCGGTGACCATCTTCCGAGGGACGTTGCGAATCAGCATTCGTACGTCGATACCCATAGATATCTACTCCTGGTGTATAGGTGCCCCGCGGCGCTTCGAATGCGTTCGAGCGACTTCGCGTGGCGATGGGGTGCGGCACAGACGCACACGCGTCTGCGCCTGAAGAGCGGTCGGCGGTTGACGCCCCATGGCGTGGGCCATCGTTGGGTGTCGGCGGGTGTGCAGGCTCCGCGATGCTCAATCGAACGAGCACCGAAGTGCCTGGGCCGCCCAGGCATAGAGATCTCGCATCGGCGAGTCAGAGAGTGGCGTCGCCGTAAAGCCTTGCCCGCGCGTGCGGGACGACAATGCGATCGATGCGCGGCTGCGCTCTGCTTGAATGGGTCGTCAACTCGACCGCGAATGAATGTTCAACGAAGCGGACGAGAATTCATGACCCCGTCTTCGTGAACGTTGACCGGCCGCAGTTTTGTGTGGGGCGGCGACCACCCAATCGCCTCACGACGTCGCGAGGCGCATGTTTCTAGAAACAATTCGGGTGAGCGGGCGGGCGCTTGGGGCGCGCGCCTCACATTAATAACAAAGGCGCGCCAAGGGCATCAGTGTCGCTGTCGTGCATCGGTTGGCAGTCATCTAGCGCTTGCCTAGCGTTCGCGTGCTGTTGCGAGTCGAGATAGGTCGTGGACGTCCAGCCTACGGTAAACCGAGTAAGCCCTGCAGGCACGGGCCACATCGTCATACAAACCACGCCGATGGGATGCCGTCACCGAAAATCACGGCGCATCATCCGATCATCGGTCAGGCAACACGACCAACACGCAACTTTCGAAGGCTGATCGTTGCTCGGCCGGCCGAGTTGCCTCATGAATATCCCAGGACCATCAAAACAGTCGGCTAGAGATCGCTGATGCGTGGCTCGGCCCGAGTCGTGGCGTTGACGTGTTGCAGCCGCCGCTGAAACTCACGTTTGAGTGCGCGGGGGGAACTCACGTGTTGAAGCACGACTTCGTAGCTGTCGATCGCTCCGGCGGCCAGCTTCACGCTGCCCACGTTGAGCAACATCTGAAGAACGGTCTGATCGACATCCGCGCTGCGCAGATGAGCAAAGTTCACACGCGGCGCTCGCCTTCGAAGTTTTCCTTTGTCGAAGTACCACTGCACTTGCTCGACGCCGCGAGCGTCGACAAGGTACGTGTTCGCAGTGTACGCCCACAAAAAACGGGACACCGCGGTCAGCGCCAGCAGCGCACCACACAGGGCCGTCAAGCCGAGCATCACAGCCCCGCCCGTTCCAGTGGGTATCGACAGGCCCGTCACCGTGAACACCCGATGGGGCTGCAGCAGCAACAGCGCGCCAAGCACCGCTTGCAAGTGCAGCCCGATGAATGCTCGGACGGCAGGACTGAGTCGAAACGCTTCTGGATAGGATGGCGCTGGAGTGCGCGATGCCGCCGTGGGGCCGGCGCCGCCGGCGTGGTGGGTCGTCATCGCCGGCAGGCCATCGGGCGGTGAAGAACGTGCCGATGGCTTCCGGTCGAGCTCGGACAGCAGCGCATCGCGCGGAGACGTTGCGATGGGGCCAGGCTCAGGCGTCGGAACGATGGATCCCACTTGGACGGCAAACCCGCCACTCGGGTGTTCGGTGACCTTCAGTGCCACCTCCGTGCCCAGTTCGCTCGCCAGCAAATCGCACTTGATCTGAGCCGTGGCCCGACTGCGAAACGGCTGTCCGTCCGATGCCAGAATCCATTGCCTCACGGGAGCCCCGAGTGCTGACTCGACTGGGAACTCACCGTAGCGCTCCTTGCAAGCCGGGTGGGCACGCATGGCGGGCCTCCAAGGCTCCCATCGGCACACGCTCTGACAAGGCCGCAGCGCCAATGCTTCAGAGCAAGCCGCTGCTTCACGAGTCACTCGCGCCGCGGGCGCTCAGGATCGCAAGCCTGTCCACGCGTACTCCCAACGCTCACGTCCACAGCCTCGCGGCAGGGGCTGGGTGATAACCTCGTGACGATTTCACGAGTGCGCACTGCCTCCCTTGTCACCCGTGCGCAACGTATCGATGAGCCCTGCAAACCGCGACGGCTCCGTGACGCCACTCGCGCCCGAGAGTTGAAACCCTCGCGGTGCTAATCCTGCCGGCGCGAGTTCACCGAGACTCGCGTCAAGCCTCAAGCGCGCTTTGCGATGGCTGCGGATCTTCATCGCGCAGAAAAGTCACCGGGGCGGGGTTCGCAACCTCCTCTGCGCCGCTGAATCGAACGTCGCGAGAGATCGCGCCATCCTTGCTCCACTTTAGAAACATTGCGCCAACCCCGCTGACCTCGTGGTTGGACTTCCAACGGCTCGCACACGTGTTCTGCGTGCGAGCGTTACCCATCTAACGTCCCACTTCTGAAAGAGATCAGATGTCATGACGAACCAGAACATTCAAGTGTCCGAGTCGCCCTGCGCTGCTCCGGTCGATGTTTCCTTCGATCCCCCTGCCCTCATCACTCGTGAGATCGCACAGAAGGTGCTACGGATGGTGGAGGCTGGATTGTCCGAGGGTTTCGGACGGCGCGAGCCGGGTCAGATGTGTGTCGAAGCCGTCGTGTGCTGCGCACTCGGCCTGCCCCATGGGGATGATCCTGGCTGTGTGGCCGAATGGCTTCGCTGCCTCATGATTCAGCTCAATGACTGTGCTTGGTCATCGCCGCATGCACGAGCCTGCGGCCTGCGCCGCGCGGCCCTAGTACAGCTTGGCAGCAAAGGCGTGCTCAATGAGAGCGAGTTCGCCGTCCGTGTGATGCGTGTCGCACTCGCCCGCGTGCCTGCAGCTTTCCGCGCCGCCGCTTCGCTTCACAGCAACGAGCGTCACCGCTCGGCATTGAACTGCGCCGCGGAGGCGTGCGAGCGCAATCCGACGCGTCTGTCCTTCGTCGCTGCGCGCAAGGCCGCTCACAGTGCCAATGACGACCTGAGCGGTAACCCTGCCCTCGCCGTCTACGCCGCGATCGCCGCAGCCAACGCTGCGGTCGAAGCAACAGCGCCGCCGCGGATCGACAGCGACACCCTGGAGTCCGCAGTGAACGCCGCGCTCTGGGCG
>NZ_JAEUPY010000901.1 GCF_016790065.1 Steroidobacter sp. | reverse complement strand
TGGTCGAGGTTTCGCCGACGGCGGAGCCGCCGGTCTGCCGCATCATGGACTTTGGCAAATACTTGTTCGAACAGAACAAGAAGGCGCACGCAGCGAAGCGCAAGCAGAAGCAGATACAGATCAAGGAAGTGAAGTTTCGCCCCGGCACCGAGGACGGCGATTACCAGGTCAAACTGCGTAATCTGATCCGCTTCCTGGAAGAGGGCGACAAGGCCAAGGTAACCATGCGGTTCCGTGGCCGAGAAATGGCTCATCAAGAAGTCGGCCGCGAATTGCTGGGCCGGGTACAGAACGATCTGGCGCCGTTCGCCACGGTCGAGCAGAACCCGCTCATGGAAGGACGGCAGATGGTGATGATGTTCGGACCTAAGAAGAAGTAGGTCGTCGAACAACAAGCGACTTCTAATCCAAGTCGCAACAAGCGAACGGCGCCGACTCATTAAAAGGTCGGAGCTGTCCCGCCCCAACAGGCGCTCTCGCAAGAGGCGTACTCCAAGGGCTAACAATTAGTCGAGAAGTTCAATGCCTAAGTTGAAGACCAACCGGGCAGCGGCGAAGCGTTTTCGCCCGACTGCTAAAGGTTTCAAGCGCGGCCAAGCGCATCGTCGTCACATCCTCACCAAGAAGCCGAGCAAGCGTAAGCGTCAGCTGCGCGCGCCGTCGATGGTTGCGAAGCAGGATCTGGTCCGTATGGAGCAGCTGCTCCCGAACGCGAAGTGAGGAGATAAACCATGGCACGCGTTAAAAGAGGCGTCATCGCTGGCGCCCGTCACAAAAAGATTCTCAAGAAGGCGAAGGGTTACTACAACGCCCGTCGCAAAGTCTTCCGCGCCGCTAAGCAGGCCGTCATCAAGGCCGGCCAGTACGCGTATCGCGATCGCAAGACCAACAAGCGCAACTTCCGCGCTCTGTGGATCACGCGTATCAATGCTGAAGCACGCGTTCACGGCTTGTCGTACAGCAAGCTGATCGCTGGCTTGAACCTCGCCGGTCTGGCGATCGACCGCAAGGTGCTGGCCGACATCGCGATGAACGATCCGGCGGCGTTTGCAGTGATCGCGCAGAAGGCGCGGGACAGTCTGCTGAAACAAGCAGCCTGATCGCGGCGCCCACTGATTAGGGCGCTTGAAGTGTTGAGAGAATCGGGCGTCCTAGCGACGCCCGATTCGTCTGTGAAGCCTGTATTGTTGGATCGCCGCTCCATCGAGACGCCCAAGAGATCGCCACCGCCATGACCGACTCGGTTCAAGCTCTGCCCGCGTTGATCGACGCTTCTCGTCACGAGATCGCGGCGACGGCGAGCATCGACGACCTGGAGCAAATCCGCGTTCGCTTGCTCGGCAAGAAAGGCTCGGTCACCGAGTTGCTCAAGTCGCTCGGCGGCATGGATCCCGAAGCGCGCCGCACTGCCGGCGCCAAGATCAACGAAGCCAAACAAGCATTGACGGCCGCGCTCGAAGAGCGTCGCGCCGCGCTCGAATCGGCCAAGCTCGCGGCGCAACTCGCCAGCGATGCGGTCGATGTGACTTTGCCGGGCCGTGGCCAGGCCATCGGTGGGCTGCATCCAGTCACTCGGGTGCGCCGTCGCATCGAGCAGATTTTCCGCAACGCCGGCTTCACGGTGGCCGACGGTCCGGAAATCGAGGACGACTGGCACAATTTCACCGCGCTCAACATTCCCGAGAATCATCCGGCTCGGGCCATGCATGACACGTTTTATTTTGGCGACGGCCGCCTGCTGCGTACTCACACCTCACCGGTGCAGGTGCGTTCGATGGAACAGTCGAAGCCGCCGCTGCGGTTGATCGCGCCGGGCCGCGTCTACCGTTCCGATTCGGATATGACGCACACGCCGATGTTTCATCAGCTCGAAGGGCTGGTGGTGGACGAAGGCATCACGTTCGCCAACATGAAGGCCATCCTGCATGGCTTCATGCGCGAGCTGTTCGAGAAGGACGTGAAGATGCGGCTGCGTCCGTCGTACTTCCCGTTCACGGAACCCTCGGCTGAAGTCGATATTTCCTGCGTGTCTTGCGGCGGCTCGGGCTGTCGCGTGTGCAAGCAGACGGGTTGGGTGGAAGTGTCCGGCTGCGGGGTCGTGCACCCGAATGTGTTGAAGGCCGTGAACATCGATCCGGAGCGTTACACCGGTTATGCCTTCGGCATGGGCATCGATCGGTTGACCATGCTTCGTTACAACGTCAACGACATTCGCCTGTACTTCGAGAACGACCTGCGGTTCTTGAAGCAGTTCGCCTGATTGTCCGATTGACCTGGATGCACCGAGACAGCGATGAAGATCAGTTTGCATTGGTTGCGCGACTGGGTGGACACGGGCACTGACGTCCCGGCACTGGCGCACTCGTTGACCATGGTGGGCCTGGAGATCGAAGGGATCTCGGCCGCCGGTCCGTCGTTGCCCGGCGTAGTGGTGGGCGAAGTGAAGTCGGTGACCAAACATCCCGACGCGGAAAAGTTGAACGTCTGCGCCGTTTCCATTGGCACGCAGGAATTCCAGATCGTCTGCGGCGCGCCCAATGTTCGCGTCGGCATGAAAGCACCGTTGGCCACGATCGGCGCGAAGCTGCCCAACGGCACCGAGATCAAGCAGGCCAAGCTGCGCGGCGTCGAGTCGTTCGGTATGTTGTGCTCGGCTCGCGAGCTCGGCATCAATGAAGAAGCGTCGGGTCTGTACGATCTGCCGGCGGACTTGAAGCCCGGTCAGGATCTGGTTTCGGCGCTCGGTCTCGACGACACCATTTTCGAAGTGAACCTCACGCCCAATCGTGGCGATTGCATGAGTGTGCAAGGCGTCGCTCGTGAAGTGGCCGCTGCGCGTGCCAAGCCGTTGCAGCCGCCGGCGATCAATCCAGTCGCGGCGACCATCAACGATACTTTCCCGGTTCGCATCGATACCGCTGCGTCGGACGGTCCGGTCGGTTGCTACAAGTTCGTCGGTCGTGTGGTACGTGGCATTCGGCCGAATGCGAAGTCGCCGTTCTGGATGCAGGAACGTTTGCGTCGTGTCGGCTTGCGCCCGATCAGCCTGGTCGTCGACATCACCAACTATGTGATGTTGGAGCTCGGCGCGCCGATGCATGCGTACGACCTCAGCAAGCTCAATGGCGGCATCAGTGTTCGCTTCGCCAAAGCGGGAGAGAAGCTGACGCTGCTCGATGGTCGCGAGATCGTGCTGACCCCGGACGTGCTGGTCATTGCCGATGAGCGTTCGATTCTCGGCATGGCTGGCGTGATGGGTGGCGAAGACTCGGGTATCGCCGACGGCACTGTCGACGTGCTGTTCGAGTGCGCGTTCTTCGATCCGAACGACGTTGCGGGTCGGGGCCGTCGCTATGGTTTGATTACCGATGCTTCGCAGCGCTTCGAGCGCGGTGTCGACTCGGAGTTACAAGAGCGCACCGTGGAGCGTGCTACGCAGTTGTTGCTCGATAACGCAGGCGGCAAGGCCGGCCCGACAGTGGTTACGCGCGCGTCGCGTAGTTATCCAGCGGTGCCGCCGATCCGTCTGCGTCACAAGCGTGTCGAGCACGTGCTCGGCGTGAAGATCGATGCGGGCATCGTGCAGTCCTTGCTGACTCGGCTGGGAATGACCGTGAGTGGCGGAGCAGGCGAGTGGCAGGTCACGCCGCCGAGCTGGCGCTTCGACGTTCGTATCGAGGAAGACTTGATCGAAGAAGTCGCGCGTTCGTTCGGCTTCGAGAACATTCCCGAGCAAGCCGAGGTCGGCTCGCACGAAATGGCGCCGTGGACCGAAACGCAAGTTCGTAACGAGCGAGCCAGCGATCTACTCGTGGACCGCGGCTATCAAGAAGCCATCAACTACGCCTTCACCGATGCGGTCGCTCAGGCGTTGCTGTGTCCGGAACCGGCGGTGCCGCTGAGCAATCCGATTTCCGCTGAACTCGCTGTCATGCGTGTGTCGCTGTGGCCGGGCTTGCTTCAGGCACTCGGCAGCAATCAGCGCCGCCAACAGCCGCGCGTTCGTCTGTTCGAAATTGGCCGCCGTTATGCGGCGGACAGTGAGACCGAGGTGATCGCCGGTGTGGTCGCCGGTTCGGTGTTGCCCGAGCAGTGGGACGGCGATTCGCGCAAGGTGGACTTCTTCGACGTCAAATCCGATCTCGAAGCGTTGCTTGCACTGAGTGGAGCCGCGGACGAATTCCGTTTCGTCGCTGAGTCGCATCAAGCGTTACATCCCGGTCAATCGGCGCGGATATACCGAGGCGCGCGCGCCGTCGGTTGGTTGGGAGCCATCCATCCCGAGCATTCGCGTCGCTTGGATTTGACATATCCGGTGTTCGTGTTCGAGCTGGAGACGGCCGCCGGGCTGGCGGCAGTGGTGCCGCAGTTCCAAGAGATCTCCCGATACCCCGCCATTCGGCGCGATATTGCGTCCATCGTCGACGAAGGCCTGCCCGTGGAGGCGGTTCGCGCCGTGGTGGAAAAGAGTGCCGGCAGTTTGCTCAAGCGCCTGACGGTGCTCTCGGTCTACCAGGGGCAACAGTTGCAGAAAGGCAAGAAAAGCATAGCCTTAGGCCTGCAATTGCAGGATACTTCCCGGACGCTGACGGACAACGAAGCCGACGCCCTGGTGGCGCAGGTCGTCGAACAACTGGGCCGTCATCTGAACGCCACCCTCCGGGATCAATGAGCGGGACCACAGCATGGCACTGACCAAAGCGGAGATCGCAGAAGCATTGTTCGACCAGCTCGGTCTCAACAAGCGTGAAGCCCGCGAGCTGGTGGATTTGTTTTTCGAGGAGCTGCGCGCCTCGCTGTCGACCGGTGAGCAGGTGAAACTGTCCGGCTTCGGTAATTTCGATTTGCGCGACAAAAACCAACGCCCCGGGCGCAATCCCAAGACTGGCGAAGAAATCCCCATCAGCGCCCGTCGCGTGGTGACGTTCCGCCCCGGCCAAAAACTGAAAGCTCGAGTCGAAGCCTATGCTGGAAGCCGGCAATAACAGCGAACTGCCGGCGATTCCCGGCAAACGCTACTTCACCATCGGCGAGGTGAGCGAGCTGTGCGGCGTCAAGCCGCATGTGTTGCGCTATTGGGAGCAAGAATTTCCGCAGCTCAAGCCGGTGAAGCGGCGGGGCAATCGGCGCTATTACCAGCGCCAGGACGTGCTGGTGATCCGGCAGATCCGCTCCTTATTATATGAACAGGGTTTCACCATCGGCGGCGCGCGCAATCGCTTGGGTGGCGACGAAGCCCGTGACGATCTGACCCAGGCGCAACAGATCGTGCGCCAGATCCGGGTCGAGCTCGAAGAAGTGCTGCGGATTCTCCGCCGCTAATCCACGCTATTCAGCAGCTCGCGCAATGGCGCCAGCTGCTTCTCGTAGTTCCGCCAACGACCCACCGACGTCCGGTAGATGGCTTGCCGTGCCTGCCAACGGCTCGGCGTCTGGATGATTCTTTCATGCTGTTGAAAGGCCAGGCAGGCGGCGTCCCATTCCAAGCCGCAGTGAGCGACCAACGCTCGACTGCATTCTTCTGTGTTGGCCACCAACTCCTCGTAGCGAACTTCCAGGATCGGGATCGGTAGCACTTGGCGCCAATGATTCATCAGGCGCTCGTGCTCCAGGAAGTACTCGCCGAAATGGCGCAGATCCGTGGTGAAGTCATCCTCTAGTCCGAAGCGTTCCGTGTAGCACGACAGGCCGGTGTCGAGCGGATGTCGGCGGCAATGAACGATGCGTGCGTTTGGAAACAACGCGGCGATCAGGCCGAGATGAACAAAATTGAGCGGAAACTTATCGGTGATGCGCACTGCCGAGTCCGCGGTGAGGTTGCTGTGACCGGCAGCAACCGTATGTAGCTCACGCACATATTCGTTGGCCCATTCGTCGATCATCGTGGCTTCAGCCGTTGCCACAGGCTCCGGATACGGCGGCCACATGTTTCGAACGATTCGCGAAATGGCGGGCAATTCACCGGTGGTGAGCACGGCAGGATGGCTACCGAGAATCTGTTCGACGAGCGTGGTGCCCGAACGCGGTAAACCCACGATAAAAATAGGCTGAGCGGTGGTGTGGCCCGGCGGCCGAGCGGCTTCGAAGTAGGCCTGCGTGAACGTGCCGATGATGCGGTCGAAGAAGGTTCGCACTCGCGCGATATCGAATGACGCGGACTGGGCGGCGCTCAGCGTATTCGCGGCCGTGAAGTGCTCGAACGCTTTGCCATAGTCGGCATGCCGTTCGTAGTGCTTACCTAAGCCACCATGCAATCTCACTTGATCTGGCTGTGCTGTCCGCGGCGAGGTCAGCATGGCTTCCGCGTCGCGCACGCTGTGTTCGTCCGGCTCATATGAGCGTAAGGACAGCAAGCGTGCCAGCGAGCGCGCATATTTTGGATTGATGCGTCGGGCTGCCAGGTAATGCGCGGTCGCTGTGTCGAAGTGACCTTGCTGTTCCAGCAGCACGCCGAGATTGTGATGCGCTAGATGATTGTCCTGGTCGAGTTCGAGGGCGCGCTCGAACAGCTGCTGAGCTTCGCCATACTCATCGTTCGATTGCAGCGCATTGGCTAAGTTATACGCTGCATGGCTCGTGTCCGGGCGCAGCTCCAAGACTCGACGATACAACCTGATGGCGCGTGCCAGGTCTCGCGTCTTGATGACGTTGGCGAGATTGTTCATCGCGTCGGTATGCGCGGGATCGAGCGCCAATGCGTGCTCGAAACTAGCGATAGCCTCGTTGCGCCGATTGAGTGCGAACAGAATCTGTCCTAGATGATTATGAGCGCGCGGATCGTTCGGCTCGATCTCGATGGAGCGTTGTAACAGGTCGCGGGCTTCGCTGGTTCGACCGGTTTGTTGAGCAAGCAAGCCAAGATAGTGAAGGGCAGTGGCGTGGTTCGGTTGCTGGTCCAGAACTTCGCGATACACCCGATACGCAAACTGCACGTCGCCGGACTTGTGGCGTGCAAAGGCATCAGCGAGCCGCTCATCGAGCGGGCGAGAGTTTGAATTGCCGGTGGCTGTCACGTGAGTCATCGTGCGTCAGTTCGTCAGCGGCCTGTTCCTAAGCTAGCATATCCGCCGTGCTCATCCATGCTGCCACTCGCCCGCTGGGCCCTGTCGATTGCGCCGAGCTGACGCGCCAGGTGCTGGCGCTCGATGAAAGCGCGTGGGCGGCGGATCCGCAGCGTCAGGTGGAACACGATGTCCATGCGCAGACGCAATCCGTCCTATTGTTGTCGTGTCATGGTTGGCCTGAAGTCAATGTAGTTCAGTGCGCCGGTTGGCCGTTGTTGCAAGCAGCGGCATTGCCGGTGATGCATGAGGTCGTTGCTAAACACTACGTCCCTGGCGGCACGTTGTTGCGTGCAATGGTAGTGCGCTTGCCCGCTGGTGCCCGCATCGCCAAGCATCGCGATTCCCATCCTTCGTTTGCGGCCGCTCATCGCATCCACGTGCCGCTCGTGACGAATCCGGCCGTCGAGTTCGTCGTGAACGGCGAGCGAGTGCCGCCCCGTGCCCACTTCGGCTTCGAGTTGAACAACAACGTGTTGCATCAGGTGGTCAATCGCGGCCAGCAAGCTCGCATTCATCTGATTTTCGACTACCTGCCACCGCACGCGGCGGCAGGCCATTCAAGCTAAGACACGGCCGGCGGCGAGTTCCTCATCAAGTCGTCCGTGTGCCGAAAAACGGCGTAAAACAGGCCCAATAGCGACTCAAAACAGCCCTAAGGAACTGTTTTTGCCGGTGGCTCACAGGCATAGTCGATGCGATGCAGATCCTGGCTGACTGGCTCCGGTCGAACCTGCGCTGGCTGACTCGCCAGCTCATGCTCTACGGCCGTACCCGGGAAGAGGCCGAAGATCTGATTCAGGAAGCGTATCTACGCGTGCACCAGTACTGCGAACGAGGCAATGAGGCTCGCGAGCCTGAGAAGGTGTTGGTGCGGACGGCGATGCGCCTGTCCATGAACCATGTGCGCGACTCGCACGATCGCTTCCATGTCGGCCAGCCAGTGGAAGAGTTGGCATTGATCGATCCTAGACCGCCTACCGAAGAAGCGTTGACCGCTCAGCAGACGTTGTCGCATGTGACTCGTCTGTTGGATTCTATCGAGCCGCGGTCGCGCGAAGCCTTTTTGCTCCACCGCGTCGATGGCCTCACCTATACACAAATCGCGCGCCAGCTCGGTGTGAGCGTCAGCTCTGTCGAGAAGCACATTGCCTGGGCCATGGCTGTGCTGATGGATGCGGTGGATCGTAGCGAGACGCCGCCGTGACCGAACGCACCAATACTCCATCGGCACCGCTGCGCAGAGAAGCGGCTGTGTGGATCGCGCGTCTGCATTCGCCCGAACGAAATGCAAGCGTGGATGCAGGTCTGCGGGATTGGCTGAACGAAAGCCCCGAGCATCGCGCGGCGTTTGAGAAAGCTAACGAGCTTTGGGAGAGCGCGTCGCGAGTGCCTGCATCGTTGGTACCGCGCAGTCCGCCGATACGACATCGAATCAGCCGCGCCTCGAACTTCATGAAACTGGCGTTTGCGATGACGTTTGTCGCGCTCGTCGGCACGCTCAGCGTGTTGATGTATAGAGACGGCAGCGTGTCGACGGATGTGGGTGAGCAGCGCATTCTTACACTGGAGGATGGCTCTCGAATCTCGCTGAATACCGCGACCCGTTTGACCATCGACTATGACCGTCATGCTCGTCGAGTACGACTGACTGCAGGCGAGGCGCTGTTCGAAGTGGCCAAGCGTGCGGACTGGCCCTTCGTCGTCACCGCATCTGATCGAACCATCACTGCGCTCGGCACTGCATTCGTGGTGCGGCGAGATCAACAGGATCTGGCAGTCACATTAGTGGAAGGCAAGATTGCGGTGGATGTTGTGCGGCCCGTGGCGCCAGCAGCTGTTTTGAAAATTGCGACGCCGGGCCAGCGGGTGACCTATTCCGCCGGTGCGAGCGCGCGCGTCGAGCAATTGAATATCGATCACGCAACGGCTTGGAAGCGCGGGCAGGTCGTGCTCGAGTCGACACCATTGAGCGATGCCATCGCCGAGATGAATCGTTACAGCACGTTGCGCTTGTCGCTCGATAGCGAGCCTGCTGACCATGTGCGAATCAGCGGTGTGTTTCGCGCTGGGGACTCTTTATTGTTCGCGCGGGCCATTGCCGAAACTTATCACCTGACCGTCAGCGAACAGGAGGGCGCGATCGTATTGAGTGGCGTACCGAGTTTGTAATTGCCTACGTTGCAACTGATGAGGGGTTCGTAACGCAGCGTGTCTTAGCTTCCGATGCCAACAACAACGCCGGCCGCCACGGCGCCGAGCAGGGGAGCTTATGATTAGTCGATATCCTGGTCTTGCTGCATCCATCGCCACTGTCTTGGCTTGCCACGCAACGGCCGCAGTCGCATTGGACGCGTCTTACTTCAATCTTCCCAGTCAGCCGTTGAGCGCGTCGCTGAGTGCTATCGGCACACAGTCCAGCGTCAACATCGTGTTCGACGCGTCGCTGGTCGACGGCATCATCGCGCCGCCACTCAACGCCGAGCTCAGCATCGACCAAGCGCTGGCACGAGTGCTCAAGGGCAGCGGCATTCAGCATCGCTTCTTGGATGAGCGAACCATTGTGTTGTCGGCGACCGCGAGCAGTAACAGCGCGTCGCGTCCGAGCAAGCGTGTCGCGACCACGGGCGCATTGCTCATGGATGAGAGTGCACCCAGTGCGCGCTTGCGTTTGGCTCAGGCTGAGCAGGCAGCGTCGACCAGCACGGCCGAAGTCGCGAAATCGGGCGAGTCGCTCGAGGAAGTGGTCGTCACGGGCCTGAACTTCAACTATCAGACCGTGGAGAGCGCCAACAAGATGCCGCTGTCCACCAAGGACACGCCGCAGAGCTTGAAGCTCATCACCGAAGACGTGATCGACTTCGCGTCCATCAAATCGTTCGAGGACGCTTACAAGATCGACGCAAGCGGTGTCGCGGCACACGCGCAAGACGGTTACATCCGAAATTTCTACCGTGGCTTCCGTGTCTCCTACGGCAGCGGCACCAATACTTCGGCCATCAAGGTCGACGGTTTCCGCATGACCGGCGGCATCAATCTGGATCTGGCGCCGTTCGAGCGGTTCGAGATCATCAAGGGTTCGACGTCGACCATGTACGGCCAATCGCAAGTTGCCGGCACGTTGAACGCGATCTCGAAAAAGCCTCAAGCTGAGCCAGGCGGCTCCATCAGCGTGGAGGGCGGTAGCTACAACCACTATCGCGCCGATTTCGATGCGTATGGCGCGCTGACCGACGATCAGCGGCTGCAGGGACGCATCGTTGCCGCGTATCTGGATGAAGAATCGTACGTCGACTACGGCTTCAACAAGCGCTACGTGATTGCGCCGAGCATCAAGTACGAGTTCAACGATGACACCTCGGTGTTGGTTCGTGCCCAGTATCAGAACTATGACTTCAGTGTGGACTTCGGCCGAGGGTTGCAGTACCTCGGCGGCGATCCCGATGCGGCAGCAAGCTATCGCATACCGAATGTGAGTCGCTCGCTGTACACGTTGGGCATGCCCGTCAGCAAGGCGGCTACCGAAGCATTGTTCCTACAGGCGGTCGCCGAGCACCGTTTCGGCAACGATTGGATGTTCCGTGGCAGCGTGCAGTCGAATCATTTCAACGGCGAGCGCAACGCTCTCGGCCATTATGGTGTGATGAGCCCGGACGGATTGCTGCCGGTGACGCTCTACGACAACGAGAACGACGACGATGTGTTCTCCGGCGAGGTCAATCTGTTCGGCGACGTCGAGCTGTTCGGCCGCGACCATACGCTGTTCTTCGGTTTCGACTATGCGCGCTATGACGGCTCACAACAGCAGGGCTATCTGGTGGCCTCGGGCGAAACCACCGGCTTCGGCATCAACGATCTGGATTTCAGCCTGTTGCCGCGGCATCCGTCGAGCATCGGTGCCTACGATCCCGATCAGCTGCCGGCCGGTACTTTCGACGAAGTCGGCGTGTTCAAGGGCAAGTACGACAACAAGGAATACGGCGCAACTCTGCAGGCTATTCTCAAGCCTACGGATGATTTGAAAGTCATCCTCGGCGCGCGTTATTCGAAGGCAGAGTTGGCCACGTCGGAGGCATGCTGCTCCATTGAGGAGTATCGAGCGCCGCTCGGGCCGTATCAGCGTATCGAGGCCGACGCTTGGACCTATCAGGCCGGCATGACTTACGCGTTTACTCGGCGAGTGAATGGTTACATCAATTACGGCGATACGTTCGTGCCTCGCACCGACGTGGGTGAGGACGGCAATTTCCTCGGGCCCGAGCGCGGCAAATCCTATGAGATAGGCTTCAAGGGCGACCTGTTCGCCGGCCGTCTATCCTGGTCGACTGCGTTGTTTCGGCTGGAGCGCGGCCCGCTGGCTGAGAGTGTGCTCAACACTCCATATTCGCGCTTGCTGGGTGAACAGCGTTCGCAGGGTATCGAAGTCGATATGCAGGGCGAAGTGCTGTCTGGTTGGGACGTGTACCTGTCATTGGCCGCCATGGAGAACGAGTACGTCGGCGGTGAGTTCGACGGCTATCCGTCGCCGTTCGGCCCCAGGGCGGGTGCGTCGTTCTATTCGAGCTACGAAATTCAGGAAGGAGCTTGGCGGGGCTTCGGCGCCGGTGGCGGTATCGTTTACAAGCACCGTGGCACGATCCGACCATTTTTTGGCCCAGCCGCGGGGGCCAGGTTCGAGAATCTATTTGATGATTACACTGAGGTCGATTTGCGCGTGTTCTACTATGGCCTCGAGAACTGGCGCTTCGAGCTGGGCGTGACCAATGTGTTCAATGAGCTGTATTACTCCCCCGACGGGCAGGATCTGTCGGTCGAGTACGGCATCTCGCCCAACCCGGCGCGTGAATTTATCGGACGCATTACTCGCACCTTCTAAAAATATGAAACATTCTATTTGGCGAAGCGGAGTGCGAGTACTCGCACTCCTGCTGCTCGTTGGCACGGCTCAAGCGGAAGAATTCGATGTCAAAGCGCACTACCAGAAACACGAGTATCAAATAGCGATGCGGGACGGGGTGAAGCTGTTCACCATCGTCTATACCCCCAGAGACACCTCGCAGCGTTATCCCTTTCTGTTCAAACGTACGCCGTACTCGGTTGCGCCCTATGGGGCGGACCGTTATCACGCGGCCAAGGACATGGCGCCGGCAGATGCATTCCTGCGCGACGGCTACATCCTGGTGCTACAGGACGTGCGGGGTCGTTACAAGTCCGAAGGGCAGTGGGAAAACTATCGTCTGCAGCGGCAAGGCAAGCAGGGCATCGACGAGAGCACCGATATCTACGACACCATCGAATGGCTGCTACGCAAAGTGCCGGGCCACAATGGTCGCGTCGGCCAGTGGGGCATTTCACACGATGGCTGGATGACGGTGATGGGCGTGATTCAGCCGCATCCGGCGCTCAAAGCGGCGTCGCCGCAAGCCACGACCGCAGACGCGTTCTTCGGCGACGACTTCCATCACAACGGTGCTTTCATCCAGGAGATTCTGGATTGGGTGCATTACATGGGGGCGTCCAGTAAAGCACGCGGCGAGCATGCCGAAACGAAAACCCCCGATCCAGCTTACGGGACGCCGTGGAACTATGAGTTCTTTCTGAATGCCGGCCCCATCGACGGCATCAATGCCAAGTACTTTGGCGGTGTGCTGGAAAAGCAGTGGGACGAAACCATTCAGCATCCGGACTATGACGAGTATTGGCAGCAACGAAACGCACTCGATCCGCTGGTGAATATCAAGGTGCCGGTGCTCAATGTGCTGGGCTGGTTCGACACCTTCGACCCCTACGGCAGCATGGCTACCTACAAGGCCATCGAGCAAAAGAACCAACGGAACAAGAACACTGTGGTCGCGGGCCCGTGGCGCCACGGCGGCTGGCGCGCCGAGGACGGCTCCAGTCTCGGGCCGGTGAAGTTCGGGTCGGCGACCTCGGAGTACTACCAGAACGAAGTGGTGTTTCCGTTCTTCCAGCGTTACTTGAAAGACCGCGGCGACTGGGCGGAGCCCGAAGCGGTGATGTTCGAGACTGGTAACAATGCGTGGCATCGCTTCGAGCAATGGCCGCCGAAAGCGGCGGTCGCTCAGAATCTCTATTTGCAACAGGGCGGCGGTTTGTCATTGACCAAGCCGGCGCAGACTGACGCGGCGGCATGCGACGAATACGTCAGCGACCCCGCCAAGCCGGTGCCGTACACCAGTGAGATCTCGAACACGGTGAGCAACACTTGGCGCATCGAAGATCAACGCCCCATGTCGATTCGGCCCGACGTGCTGGCCTACCGCAGCGAGCCGCTGGCTCAGGACGTCACCATCGCCGGTCCGATCGGTGTCGAATTGTTCGCGTCGACCACGGGCACCGATTCGGATTGGGTGGTGAAGTTGATCGACATTCATCCCAACGACGCTCAGGAACTGCCAGGCTATCAATTGCCGGTGGGTATGGAGATCATGCGAGGCCGGTATCGCAACAGCTTCTCCAAGCCTGAGCCTATGAAGCCTGGCGAAGTCACGCCGATCCGGTTCGACATTCTCGACAAGTTCCACACCTTCAAGAAAGGTCATCGCATCGGCGTGCAGGTGCAGAGCTCGTTCTTCCCGTACATCGACCGCAATCCGCAACAGTTCGTCAATATCTATCGTGCCAAGCCCGAGGACTACGTGAAGGCCACCCAGCGAGTGTGTCGCTCGGCGTCGTTCGCGTCGCATCTGGTTCTGCCCGTGCTGAAGAGGTAATGCATGCAGCGTGTTATTAAATCTTGCTTGAGTGTCGGGCTGAGTGCCGCTTGCCTGGTCGCTTCGTTCTGTCAGAGCGCGTTGGCTGCGGATAAAGCCGACGCCATCTATGTCAATGCACGAGTCTGGACGGATGCGAAGGATGGCTCGTTCGCGCAGGCAATTGCGGTCAAGGGCGACAGCATTCTGGCCGTCGATACCAACGCGGCCGTGCGTACATTGGCGAGCGACAAGACCAAGGTGATCGATGTGGGTGGGCGGCTGATTACGCCGGGCTTTATCGACAATCACACCCACTTCGTCGATGGGTCGCTGTCGCTGGCCGACGTCGATCTGCGCGATGCCGCGACTCCTGAAGAGTTCTCACGAAGGATTGCCGCTCGCGCGAAGGCGCAACCGGGCGAATGGATTCTGCGCGGCAATTGGGATCATGAGCTGTGGGGTGCCAAGCTTCCGGAGCGCAGCTGGATCGACGCGCAGACCGGCAACACGCCAGTCTTCGTCGTGCGCCTCGACGGTCACATGGGATTGGCAAACTCGGCTGCACTGAAGCTCGCCGGTATTGGTGACAGCACCAAGGACCCGGTGGGCGGAGAAATCATTCGGGACGCGAAGGGCAAACCCACGGGCTTGCTCAAGGACACGGCGATGGATGCCGTGTATCGAGCCATCCCTCAGCCGTCGCATAAGCAGATCGACGCAGCCCTGCAACGTGGCTTCCAAGAAGCGCTGTCGCATGGCGTGACTCAGATCCATGACATGAGCGACGGCAATTGGGTGGCGCTGGAAAGCTTTCGCCGAGTGCACGCGGCAGGCAAGCTGGGCACGCGCGTGTACTCGTTCGTGCCGATCGCGGATTGGGCCAAGCTCGCCGAGTTTGTGAAAGCGAACGGCCGAGGCGATGAGTGGTTGCGTTGGGGGGCCGTCAAAGGTTTCGTCGATGGTTCGCTCGGCTCCACTACTGCGTGGTTCTACGAGCCCTTCACTGATGCGCCGTCGACCAGCGGTTTGACGATGGTGGATCCGAAGGATTTGGCTGCGCGTATCGAGGGTGCCGACCGAGCCGGGTTGCACATCGCTGTGCATGCCATCGGCGATCGCGCCAACGATTGGCTGTTGGATCAATATGCCCAAGCGATGAAGCGAGACAGTTCGCGAGATCGCCGCTTTCGGATCGAACACGCGCAACACCTGCGGCCTGGCACGTTCGCCAAGTACAAGCAATTGAACGTGATCGCATCCATGCAGCCTTACCACGCTATCGACGATGGTCGCTGGGCGGAGAAGCGCATCGGTGCGGAGCGGCTCAAAGGCACGTATGCGTTTCGCTCGTTTCTGGATGCGGGCGTGGTGTTGACGTTCGGTTCGGACTGGGCGGTGGCGCCGCTCGATCCCATCACTGGCATCGACGCCGCAGTGAACCGCCGCACCATCGATGGCAAGAATCCCAACGGCTGGCAACCTCAGCAACGGATCTCGGTCGTCGAAGCGGTGCGTGCGTACACCTCTGCCAATGCTTACGCAGGCTTTCAAGAAAAGCGTGTTGGTGCGTTGAAGGCCGGTATGTTGGCGGATTTCGTGGTGCTGTCTGCCGACCTGTTCAGCATTCCAGCGGATCAGATTCCCAAGGTCAAAGCTCTGCGCACGGTCATCGGCGGCAAAGAACGCTATCTGGCGCCGGGCCAAACGGCCAAACCGTGAATGGCATTGCGCACATCCATGGAGAGATTGACCTGGGCCACGCGCTGGCGGGCTTGAAGGTCATAGATCGCAATCGTTGAAGGCGAGCTGCCGGCGGCAATCCAGCCGTTCGGCAGCACGCACAAGCCGCGGCCGAACCCTGCTCGCGCCACGTTGGATTCAAAGCGGTCGATATTGAGTACCTGCTCGCGCGCAAAGCGCGGCAGCGGCAGCTGGATCAGCTGACTCCCCGTTTGGAAACAAACCCGTTCGGCGGTCGTGTCGTTATAGAGCACGCCATTGTTGTACGGCTGCGCGTTGTGCGTGCCGGGCGGCAACGCAGCCGCGAGCTTCAAGTCTCGACCGTTGGTGTGTAGTAACCACGGAGTGTGCAAGCCACTAAACCACACGCCGGCGTCGGTG
>NZ_JAEUPY010000894.1 GCF_016790065.1 Steroidobacter sp. | reverse complement strand
CGGGGAACCGCTGATGAGTCAGGATTTCCTGTCACAGGTGATCCGCTCATATGGCGGAGCGATGCAGTGCCTGGTCGGCAGCTACTTGGAACAGAGTTTGAAGTTGCTATCGAGTCAACAGCAACAGATGCGGGATCAAATGCGAGGCGTATTCGGCAACGATGCCTACGACAGCATTGCTACGCTGACGCAGCAGAACCTCGAGCGATGGCGCTCGGTGCAGAACGATATCTTCAAAGTGATGAGCGGTGCCGCTACGGCAACTCGCAGGGACCAACGCGCAGAGGATACGGAAACCGACTCGCGCGTCTAAAGGTAACCAGTCACGGTACCAGTCTTGCGACCGGAGGCAGTGGCCACTGCCCCCGGTCCATTAGAACGACTTAAGCAGCGTCGACGTTGCGCATGCTCAAACGCACGCGGCCCTGACGATCCACTTCCAGCACCTTCACGCGCACCACGTCGCCTTCCTTGAGCTTGTCGCTGACGCGCTCGACGCGCTCTTCGGAGATCTGCGAAATGTGCACCAAGCCGTCCTTGCCCGGCAGGATGGTGACGAACGCGCCGAAGTCCATCAGACGCGCAACGCGGCCTTCATAGATGCGACCCACTTCGACTTCCGCGGTGATCAGCTCGATGCGACGCTGCGCTTCGCGACCCGACACGCCGTCCACCGATGCGATCTTGACGGTGCCGTCGTTCTCGATGTCGATGGTGGTGCCGGTCTCTTCGGTGATGGCACGGATGACCGCACCGCCCTTGCCGATGACTTCGCGAATCTTTTCCGGATCGATCTTGATGGTGATGATCGAAGGTGCCCACTCGGACATCTGCGAACGTGCCGATGGCAGGATCTGGTCCATCTGATCCAGGATGTGCAGTCGGCCGGTCTTGGCCTGCGCCAACGCGGTCTGCATGATTTCCTTGGTGATGCCGTTGATCTTGATGTCCATCTGCAGCGCCGTCACGCCATCGCGCGTACCGGCCACCTTGAAGTCCATGTCGCCGAGATGATCTTCGTCACCGAGGATGTCGGTGAGCACGGCGAACTTGTCGCCTTCCTTCACCAGGCCCATCGCCACACCGGCCACCGAAGCCTTGATCGGCACGCCAGCATCCATCAGCGCCAGGCTGGAGCCGCACACGCTGGCCATGGAGCTGGAGCCGTTGGACTCGAGAATTTCCGAGACCACGCGGATCACGTACGGGAAGTTGGTCATGTCCGGCATCACGGCATTGATGCCGCGACGAGCCAGGTTGCCGTGACCGATTTCGCGGCGCTTCGGCGAACCCATCATGCCGGTCTCGTTCACGCTGAACGGAGGGAAGTTGTAATGGAACATGAACGGCTCTTTGCGCTCGCCGGCCAACGCATCGATGATCTGCGCGTCGCGGCCAGTGCCGAGCGTCACGGTGACCAGTGCCTGCGTTTCGCCACGAGTAAACAAGCCTGAACCGTGCGTACGCGGCAGCACGCCGGTCTTGATGGTGATCGGACGCACCGTCTTCTGGTCGCGGCCGTCGATACGCGGCGCACCGGAGATCACGCGATCACGCACGATGCGATATTCGAGGTTGGCGAATTCTTTGGACACTTCGCCGGCGGCGAACTGCGGCGCTTCGCCGGTGGCCAGCGCGGTCACGGCAGCAGCTTTGATTTCCTGCACGCGGTCGCGACGCTGCAGCTTGTCGATGATCTGGTAAGCCTCGCTCAGGCTGCTCTTGGCATTGGCGGCAACGGCAGCTTCCAGCGTGGTGTTGGCGACCGGGGCCGCCCACTTCCAGGCCGGCTTGCCGGCTTCGGCCTTGAGCTCGTTGATCGCCTTGATCGCGACCTGCATCTGCTCGTGACCGAACACCACGGCGCCCAGCATCACATCTTCCGGCAGACGATCGGCTTCGGATTCGACCATCAACACGGCTTCGGCAGTACCGGCGACCACCAGGTCCAGCTTCGAGGTCTTGATCTGCTTGACGGTCGGGTTGAGCACGTACTGGCCATCGATATAACCGACCTTGGCGGCACCGATCGGGCCCTGGAACGGCACGCCGGACAGCGCCAGCGCGGCCGAGGCGCCGAGCAGCGCCGGAATGTCGGCATCGATATCAGGATTCAGCGAGACCACGGTGGCGACCACTTGGATCTCGTTGAAGAAATGTTCCGGGAACAGCGGGCGGATCGGACGATCGATCAAACGCGAGGTCAACGTTTCTTTTTCGCTCGGACGGCCTTCACGCTTGAAGAAGCCACCGGGGATGCGGCCCGCGGCGTAGGTCTTCTCGATGTAGTTGACGGTCAGCGGAAAGAAGTCTTTGTTCGGATCGGCCTGCTTGCGGCCCACGGCGGTGACCAGCACCACGGTGTCGCCCATCGACACCACGACCGCGCCGTCAGCCTGGCGGGCCATTTCTCCGGTTTCAATCGTGACTTGATGCTGACCGAAGGCAAAAGTTTTTTTGATGGCGCTCACGATGGTTCCCACGTACTGAATGGATGGCTCAGCAGCTCATCGCGCAACACGAGGGCGCAAATTGGCCGAGGCATGAAATTGACTTGAAGGCTAGGAGCTGCGAACGGAACACGGTAGGTCTCGATGTTCGTACGCGATCGGTGAGGTGGGCCGGCATATGACTTGATGTCCGGCTCCACCCCGTCCGCGGTTTAGCGCCGCAGACCGAGACTGGCGACGATAGCGGTGTAACGCTCCGGCGCGGTTGCCTTGAGATAGTCCAGCAGCTTGCGGCGCTGGTTCACCATCTTCAACAGGCCACGGCGGGAGGCGTGATCGCGCTTGTGCGCAGAGAAGTGCTCGCCCAGGCCGTTGATGCGTGCGGACAGCAGCGCAATCTGGACTTCCGGCGAACCGGTGTCGTTGGCGTTACGGGCGTGCTGGGCGACGATTCCGCCCTTTTGATCGGTGGACAAAGACATTTGCTTAACCTCGGTGCGGCGTACGAATCGCCGCGTGAAGAAATCTCTCTAATTTCGAGAGGCGCGCATTGTACCCGCGCGGCCCGGAATCTCAACCAGAAACTCAAGAAAAACCAAGAATTACGTCCTGGGACCGCGCCTGAAGCGGCCGTCTCGACCGCCTGGACGGGGGCCTCGGCCCGAGCCTCGGCTGGCGGTCTCGGCGACCGCCACGAACAGCCGCGACGGCTTGACCCTGTTACCCGGCTGCCCTTCGCCCAAGCCCAGGAAACGCTCGGAGTCGCCGTACAGCCGTACTTCGCCGGCCAGCGGCGCGGACTCGACCGCCACCGTTCGGCCCAGTAGCAGGTTCTGCTCGGTCGCCGCGTCCAGATCCAGGCGCGGCAGGTCGGCAAACGCCGTATCGACCGGCAGTAATCGGCCGGCAAGCTGCTCGAACGTCTCGGTCGAGAGCGCGTCCAGCGTGTACATGGGCAGCTCGCCGAACGGATCCACGTGTAAGCGGCGCAAACCTTTGACATAGCCCAGGGTGCCGAGCTTGACCGCGATGTCGGCCGCGAGCGTGCGGATATAGGTGCCCTTGGAGCAGTACACGTCGAATTCGAGCTGGTTGCTGGCCAGGACCTCCTCCGCGCCTACCCGCGCGATCTTGTGGATCATGATGTCCCGAGGCGGGCGCTCGACCGACTCGCCCTTGCGTGCCAGCTCGTACAGGCGCTTGCCTTCGAACTTGAGCGCCGAATGCATGGGCGGAATTTGCTGCTGATGGCCCAAAAACTGGGCCAGCAAGGCGTCCACACCCGCTGCGGTCAGCGTCGGCACCGGCGCACGCTCGATCACCTCGGTTTCGCCATCGCCCGAGGGCGTCAGCTCGCCGAGCTGCACCAGGACGCGATAGGTCTTGCCCGAATTCAACAGCCGGCCGCAAACCTTCGTGGCCTGGCCGAAGCACACCGGCAGCAAGCCGGACGCGAGCGGATCGAGGCTGCCCGCATGACCCGCCTTGAGCGCGCCGTACAGCACACGAACCTGTTGGAGAGCGGCGTTTGAAGACACGCCGAGAGACTTGTCGAGCAGCAAGATGCCGTCGACTTCACGATGGAAGCGCTTCACTGGAGTTGGCCGTTAACGCTTCGGAGAGCGCTGTTGATCGTCCGCGTCGGGATCGGAGTCGTCGCCGGTGCTCGAGTCGGACGAGTCGTCCTCGTCGGAGTCGTAGTGCCCGTCGTCGTCATCGTCTGAGCTGTAGTGGCCGTCGTCCGAGTTGGCATCACTGTCGCTGTCATTTTCGGGGGCCGCAGCCGGCTCATCGTCCACGTGCCGAGCCACGTCGCTCTTCACCGCCTGATTGATCAGCCCTGACAAGCGCGCGCCGCTTTCGATCAGCTCATCCTTCACGAACCGCAGCTCCGGGCTGTGCCGAATGCCGAGCGCGCGACCCAGCGGGCCGCGGAGCATGTCCGCAGCCTGCGTGAGGATCTGCTGAGCCAGGTGCGGATCCGCCCCCAGCACCGAGTAGTAAATCGTCGCGTAGCTCAAGTCGCTCGACATGCGCACGTCGGTCAACGTGATCATGCCGAGACGCGGATCGCGCAGTTCACGTCGAATCAACTCGCTCAACGCGCGTTGAATCTGCTGCCCGACCCGCTTGGCACGGGGATAAGACTTCGTCGACATCAAGCCTCGAAATAAAAACCGGCGTCAGTGATCAAGCATCGAGCGTACGTGCCACTTCGACACGCGAGAAGCACTCGATCTGGTCGCCCACCTGCACGTCGTTGTAGTTCTTCACGCCGATACCGCACTCGGTACCCGCACGAACTTCGTTGACGTCGTCCTTGAAGCGACGCAGGGATTCGAGGCCGCCCTCGAAGATCACCACGTTATTACGCAGCACGCGGATCGGATTGTTGCGACGGACGTAACCGTCCGCGACGATACAACCGGCCACCGTGCCGAACTTGCTGGAGCGGAACACTTCGCGCACCTCGGCGAGGCCCACGATCTGTTCCTTCACTTCCGGCGCCAGCATGCCCGTCAGCAACGCGCGCATCTCATCGATGGCTTCGTAAATGATGCTGTAGTAACGAACGTCGATGCCCGCTTCCTTGATCATCGTACGAGCCGAGCTGTCGGCACGCACGTTGAAGCCGATGACGCGTGCGTTGGACGCCTGCGCCATGGTGATGTCGGACTCGGTGATGCCGCCGACGCCACTGCCGATGACCTTGACCGCCACCTCGTCGGTGGACAGCTTGGTGAGCGAGTCGCGCAATGCTTCCGCCGAACCTTGCACGTCCGCCTTGATGACGACGTGCACGGTTGCGACCTTGCCATCGCCCATCTGCGACAACATGTCTTCGAGCTTGGCCGGGCCCTGCTTGGCCAGCTTGGTATCGCGGAACTTGCCCTGCCGATACAACGCCACTTCGCGAGCCTTACGTTCGCTCTCGACCACCAGCAACTCATCGCCGGCATTCGGCGCGCCCGACAAACCGAGCACCACGACCGGCAACGACGGACCGGCTTCGGTCACCGGCTTGCCCAGTTCGTCGAACATGGCACGCACGCGACCGAACTCGGTGCCCGCGATGATCGGGTCGCCCGGCTTCAGCACGCCGCGCTTGACCAGCACGGTAGCGACCGCGCCGCGGCCCTTCTCCATGCTGGACTCGACCA
>NZ_JAEUPY010000755.1 GCF_016790065.1 Steroidobacter sp. | reverse complement strand
CAGCGGCGACATCGTCGATGTGTCGGCGGATGACACCGTCACCACCGCGAGAACCATCAACGGCGCGGCCATTCCGGGCATGCCCAACGTCCACAGCCACGCTTTTCAGCGCGCCATGGCGGGGTTGGTCGAGCAACGCGGCGGTAAAGACGATAGCTTCTGGACCTGGCGCGAAGCCATGTACGACGTCGCCAGCCGCATCTCCCCGGAATGTCTGAACGCGGTCGCGGCCCAGTTGTATGCGGACATGGTCAAGGCCGGCTACACCTCGGTGTGCGAGTTTCATTATTTGCACAGTCCCGGGGATCACGGTGGCAGCGCTGCGACTGAGTCGAGTTCTCAGGAGCAGCGTTTGGCGATGAGCCAGGCCTTGATGGATGCGGCCACCACGGCCGGCATCGGTCTCACGCTGTTGCCAACGTTGTATCAAACATCCGACTTTGGTGGCGCGCCGCCGACCGAAAGGCAGCGTCAGTTTTCCATGCAGACCCAGGAATATCTGGAGCTGTTCGCGGCGCTTCGTCAGTCGTCGCAGCGTTCGGCGCAACTTGAAGTCGGCGTGGCTTTGCACAGCTTGCGCGCGGTACCGCCCGAATCTTTGCGAGCAGTGCTCGATGCGCAAAGCGACCGGCATCCCATCCACATTCATATCGCTGAGCAAGAGCGCGAAGTGCGTGCTTGCCAGGAGCATTTGGGCAAGCGGCCCATCGAATGGTTGCTGGAGAATGCGCCGGTCGATGAGCGCTGGTGCTTGGTGCATGCGACACATGCCACGGCTGCAGAGTTACAAGGCGTCGCGGCGAGCGGTGCAGTGGTCGGACTTTGTCCCACCACCGAAGCCAATTTGGGCGATGGGATTTTTCCGATGGAGCAGTTGCTGGCGGCCGGCGGCGCGTTTGGCGTCGGCTCCGATAGTCACGTGTCGTTGTCTCCTATCGAGGAGCTGCGCTGGCTGGAATATCAAGCCCGCTTGTTACGACGACAGCGCGGTGTGCTCAATCAAGACGGGGCTTCAGGCGGCGCGTTGCTTTGGCAGCGAGCATGTACCGCGGGTGCGCGGGTCACGGGTCGGCCGGTCGGGGAACTGGCAGCGGGCAAACGCGCCGATGTGTTGGTGTTGGATTTGAACTCGCCGTTGTTCGCGGCGCGCCACGACACGTCCATCATCGATACGTTTGTTTTCTCCGGCACCAACGAGTCGATCCGCGATGTGATGGTGGGCGGTCGCTGGCTGGTGCAGGATCGCCGTCACTTCGCCGAGACCGCAGTTTCAGCCGGCTATAAACGCGCTTTGCAAAAGATGTTGAAGTCGCGCTAACGCGGGTCGATGACGGTTCGCGCGGCAGTTTGCACAGCTGCGATCACTTCGGCGGCCAGGAACGGTTTGCCGATAAAGCCCAGCGGCTGCAGCTCGGCAACTTTGCGTCGCACTTCGTCGTCGATATTGGCGCTGACGAACAAACAGCGGATCCCGTGCTTTGCAAACAAGTCGCGAGCTGCGTCGATGCCGCTCGAGCCGCGCGCTAGTCTGAGATCCATGATCGCAAACGCAGGTCGCTGCCGCGCCGTGACCGCCAAAGCTTCGGCGGCATCGTGCGCCATCGCGCCGACCCGATGCCCAGCTTCTTCCACCAGGTCCTGCAGGTGAAGAGCGATGAGCACCTGGTCCTCGACGATTAGGACTTCTGATCCCATGTCGGGAGCGTTTGCAGCGGGAAGGTGATGTGAGCGGCGTAACCGTCGGCGTCCTCGATGCGCAGCTCGCCGTGTAGTTGGCGCACCAGCATGCTGATGAGGCGTGTTCCCAAGCCGCTGGCTGGTTTCCCGGCAGTTTTGGCGGCGCCGGCTACCGTGCTGCCCGGCCCGTTGTCGGCGATGGTCAAGCGGGCCTGGTCACCCTCGACCTGACGCAGGCTGACTCTGATGATGGCGGAGTGGTCGGTGGCTCGGCCATGTTTCAGAGCATTCATCACCAGCTCGTTGACGATCAACGCCAGCGACACGCCGTGTTCGGTCGGTAGTCGCAGCGGTTCGATGTCGGTGCGCAGGTCGGCCGGGCGTTCGTCGCCAATGCTGGCGCGGGCCAACTCGGCGCACAGGCCGGTGAGATAGGTTTGCATCTCGATGCTGAGCGGATCCTGGTCTTGGTACAAACGCTCGTGAATCGAGGCGATGGCGGTGACGCGCGCGATGGCCTTCGCGAACAACTCCTTGGCGCCAGCTTCGCGAAACTCGTTGCCTTGCAAGCTCAGCATGCTGAGCACCAGTTGCAAGCTGTTCTTGACGCGATGATTCACTTCACGCAGCAGCAACTCACGTTCCGCGAGCGAGCGCCGCAGTTCGGCCTCGACCCGGTGCAAGCGCAGGAGCGCGCGTGCCACGGCTTCCAGTTCTTCGGGCTCCATCGGCTCGACCAGAAAGCTGTCGGCACCGGCTTGCAGCGAACTCACCCGATCCAGTACCGCGATGTTGGTGGCCGAGACTTGCAACACCATGATGCTGGCGGTTTGCGGATCGGTCTTCAGCTGGCGGCACACTTCAATGCCGTTCATGTCCGGCAGATTCACATCCAAAATGACCAGCTGCGGCGCAGCGCTGCGCGCTATGCGCAACGCGTCTTTACCGGTGCCTGCTTCGATTACTTTGAAGCCGGCGCGGTTCAGAATGCGCGTGGTCGCGTAACGACCGGGTTCGTTATCGTCGACGTTGAGAATGATTTCAGGCGTGCTGGGCATGATGGGTCTCTCCCGGGCTGCTGACGCGCCGGATCACGGCCGCGACGGACTCTCGCGATAGTTCGCTCTTCAATAACAACGCGCTGGCCGCGGCGGCTTGCTCTTCGCCGATTTCGTCGGGACGTTGCGAAGTGAACAGCACCACCGGAATGTGGCGCGTCTCATCGATGGCCTTGAGCATTTTCAACACTTCCAGGCCGTGCACGTCGGGCATGGCCAGGTCGAGAAAGATCAGGTCCGGATGCGATTGCCGCGCCACGCGCAGCCCGTCGTAGCCGCCGGTGGCTTCGATCACTTCGAAGGTGCTGCTCGATAGGAACTGGCGCAACGCGTAACGCTCGATCTCGCTGTCGTCGATGATCAGCACGCGCTGCGTGTTACGAGTTTCCGGAATCACCGGAGCCCCGGCCGGCACCGCACTGGCGAGGTGCACAGGAATCGCGAACGAGAACACCGAGCCTTGGCCCAGTTCGCTGGCGATATCGATGCTGCCGCCGAGCAAGCCGGCGAGCCGTTGCGACAAAGGCAGACCCAGGCCGGTGCCTTTCACGGTCTGTTGCAGCGGATTTTCGACCTGCGTGAATTCTTCGAAGATGCGCCGATGATTGGCGGCGGCGATGCCCACCCCGGTATCGGCCACCGAGAACACGATCAGGTCGGTGTCGGCGACCAGTCTGGCGGTGACCCGCACCGAGCCGGCTTCGGTGAACTTGAGGGCGTTGGAAATCAGGTTGCGCAGGATCTGCGCCACCTTGCCTTGGTCGGTGTGCAACTCGGGCAGCGCGCCGATTTCTTCGAACGTCAGCGACACCGAGTCCTTGATGCTCAAGGGTTTGAACATGCCGCGCAACGCGCCGAACAAGTCGGTGACATTGAACGCTTCGACGCGCAGTTGCAGCTTGCCCGACTCGACTTTGCGCAGATCCAGCAGGTCGTCGACCATGGTCGAGAGCTGCTCGGCGGCCTGGCGAATGTAAGTCACCTGTTTGTCCTGCTCGGCGGTGAGTTCGCCGTCGAGCCGATGCAGCAGGATCTTGGACAGTGCCAAGATGGAATTCACCGGCGTGCGAAATTCGTGGCTGACGGCGGATAGAAAGCGCGTCTTGGTCTCGTCGGCGAGGCGCAGGTGCGAGGCGCGTTCTTCGAGCTCGGCGTACAACGCCATTACACCGCGATTGGTGTCTTCCAACTCGGCATTGAGTCGAGCCAACTCTTCCTTGCGCAAACGTAGCTCGTCCAGGCTGCGCAACAACTCACGATTCTGCTGTTGCATTTCGGCGTTGGGATCGGCCGCGCCATACGCCGACAACTGATCGGCGATAGCAGCGGTGCGAGCTTGCGTGACGCTTTCAGTTCGGCGCGGCAGGAATTTGCCCAGCGTGATGGTCGTGCCACGGCCTTTGCCGGAATAAACATCGAAGGTGTCCATCAAGCGCCGCGCGGCCACCAGGCCGAGTTTGACTTCGCCGTTGGCGGATTCGTTGATGGCGTCGTCCAGATTGGCGATGCCCGGGCCGTTGTCGCTGATGATGATTTGCAACAACGAGTTGACGGGCTGTGCGACACCGCGGCTCGGTGCCTGCACGACGGTGAACTCGATGCTGCCGCCGCCGGCGTGACGCATGGCATTGCGTGCCAGCTCGGACACAGCGGTGGCGATGCGAACTTGATCCTGTGAATCGAAGCCGAGCAGTGCGCTGACCTGTCGGGCACGCTGGCGAGCCGCGACGATGTCACGGTCTTGCGTAAGGTCCAGGCGTAACAAAGAACGGTTCATGGTGGCGTACGTCGAATGACGACGATCATGGAATCGTCGCGACCGCGGGTGCAGTCTCGATATAACACGCCGGCGACCAGCGCCGGATGATGTTGGCTGAGTCCGGGGTAGCGCTCCGGCTGCCAGTTGGCGGTGAGTCCGTCCGAATGCATCACCAACACCGTGTCAGGCTGACAGGGATGTTGCAACTCGCGGGGCCGAGACATCACATGGCCGACGATGCCATTGTCGGCAGCGATCCGTTTGATTTCGCCGCCATTCAACAAAGCGGCGGCGACGTTGCCGACCGCTACGCTGGTGGCGCGGCCGCCGTCAAAATCGACTTCCAGCAACGTGACAGCGGCGCCACGAGTGGGGCGCAATCCTTCATGAAGAATTTGCATGAGACGTTGCGGCGGGCGATGTTTCTCGGCGTCGAAAATGCGACAGGCCTC
>NZ_JAEUPY010000702.1 GCF_016790065.1 Steroidobacter sp. | reverse complement strand
TCGGTCTTGAGCCATGTGGTCGAAGGCCTGGTTGCCTACCGCAGTGACTTCTCCGTTGCTCCCATGCTGGCCGAATCGTACGACGTTTCGAAGGACGGCCGCGTCTACACGTTCGTATTGCGCAAGGGATTGCGGTTTCACAATGGTGCGCCGGTCAAAGCGGCTGACGTGAAATGGAGCTGGGATCGTCTGCTCAATGCCGAGACGCGTTGGACTTGCAGGAATCTGTTCACCGGTGTGGCAGTTGCCAGCGTAAAAGTGCTGTCGGTGGAGGTCGTCGATCAAGAGACCGTGGTGTTTCGTCTCGATCGAGCCAGTCCGTTGTTCCTCGAAGGCATGGCAAGCTTGCAGTGCATGCCCGCCGTGCTCCATCGAGACTCGGTGGCGGCGGATGGCAGTTGGAAAGCACCGATCGGCACGGGGCCATTCCAGTTCGTCGAATGGAAGAAGGGGCAGTGGATTCACTTGACGCGCTTCGCCAACTACGCGCCGGCATCGCAACCGGCGTCGGGCATGGCGGGGCGCAAGCAGGCGTTGGTGGAGAAGTTGCGCTGGCTGGTGATTCCGGAACATGCGGCGCAGAAGGCCGCGCTGCTCGCGGGCCAGCTCGACATTATGACCAACGTCGATTCGACTGACTTGCCATTTCCCGCGCAGCGCTTCAACACGCAAATCACACCAGGGTTGGACTGGGATGCGTTGTTGTTGCAAACACAAGATCCTTTGCTACGCGACGTGCGCATTCGCAGGGCCGTTGCAGCCGCAGTCGATGCTCCGGCGCTCGCGAAAGCTGTGAGCAATGGCAAGTCGAGCGCTAATCCCTCGCCGATCGCGGTTGCGAGTCGTTGGCACTCGGCTGCTTTGAATCAACGCATGCCTTACGACATCAAGGCGGCGAAGCAACTGTTGAGCGAGGCGGGCTATCGTGGCCAGCGTTTGAAGCTGCAAACCAACAAGCGCTACCGGACGATGCACGACAATGCTGTCATCATCCAGTCCATGTTGGCAAAGGTGGGCCTGGCAGTGGAGCTGGAAGTCGTCGACTGGACCACGCAACTTTCCAACTATCGTGAAGGCAAGTTCCAGCTGATGTCGTTCGGCTATTCCACCAAGATCGATCCGTCGCTCGATCTGGCGCCGCTCATCGGACGCAAAGCGAAGAGCGCGTTCTATCAATGGGATGACCCTCGAACCGACGACTTGGTGTTGCGCATCAGTCTGGAAGCTGCCGAACCGGCCCGCCAGGCGCTGATCGAGGACTTGCATCGGCGCATGATCGCCGATGTGCCGCTGTTGCCGCTGTTCAATCCAGATGCCATCGAGGTCAGCGGCCGCAATGTGAGCGGTTACGAAACCTGGCCAGTGAAGATGCCGCGGCTTTGGAATGTGAGAATCGCCAGGTAAGCGATGGGTAGTTACATCTTCAAACGATTGTTGCTGGCGGTGCCGCTGTTGTTCATGGTGGCGCTGTTGGTATTCCTGCTGATCCGCGCGATTCCGGGCGATCCGGCGTTGCTACTGGTCGGCGACACCTCTGATCCCCAGGCGTTGGAGGAAATCCGGCGTTCGCTCGGCTTGGACCAGCCTCTCGCGACTCAGTTCTGGCTGTGGTTGCAGAGGCTACTGCACGGCGACCTTGGTCAATCGTTGATCACGCATGAGCCGGTGCTGGACTTGGTTACGAGCCGCTTCGCGGTAACTGCGCAGATCGTGCTGATTGCTACGGCGATTGCCGCTTCCATAGCACTGCCCATGGGCATCGTTGCCGCTTGGCGCCAGGGTAGCGGGCTCGATGCGACCGTGGTTGCTGGCACAGTGCTGATGATGTCGGTGCCCAGCTTCTGGGTCGGGATCTTGCTGCTGTTGGTATTCGGCGTGGTTCTGGGGTGGGCGCCGGTCGTCGGCTATGTAGCTCTCAGCGACGATCTACTGCAGGGCGTGAGTTATCTGATCCTGCCGGTAGTCGCGCTGGTGCTTACGGAGATGGCGTCTATCACGCGCATCATGCGCGCTAGCACGATCGACATTCTACGTCTGGACTACGTGGCGCACGCGCGCGCCAAGGGATTGCCGGAACGCGTCGTACTCGGTGTGCACGTATTTCCAAACGCATTTGGTCCGGCGTTGACCATTATCGGTCTGATTCTCGGGCACTTGCTGGGCGGCGCGGCTGTGGTCGAGACGGTGTTCACGTTGCCGGGCGCGGGTAGGTTGCTGGTTGAGAGTATTTATGCACGTGACTATGCAGTGGTGCAGGGATGTTTGTTGGTGATTGCCACGATCTACATCCTAGTCAATTTGCTGGTCGATCTCATGTATCCGCTGTTCGACCCACGAGTGCGGCTGTAATCGAGTATTGACGGAGGGGCAGTGAGCATTTTGGTAATGAGCGCGTCTGCAGCCAAACGTAGCATGCCACTACGAACGATCGTGGGCTTGTCGCTGATCGCACTAGTGCTGGTAGCTGGCCTCGCGGGGCTGTTGGCGCCGCCGTTCGATCCGGTCGAACCGGATTTGATGGCGCGATTGCAGCCACCCTCACCGGAACATTGGATGGGCACCGACCAGTTTGGCCGCGACGTGTTCAGCCGGGTGTTGGCCGGCGCGATCAGCAGCATCGCCATTAGTCTCGGCGCGGTCAGCTTTGCGGTGCTCGTGGGCATGGTGATCGGATCGATGGCCGGATATTTTGGCGGCAACCTGGATCGCGGCATCGGCTTTCTGACCGATGCGCTCATGGCATTCCCCGGAATTCTGTTGGCACTCGGACTGACTGCTGTGTTCGGTCCGTCACGAATGGGTGTCATTCTCGCGCTGGGAGTGGCCTTCACTCCGTCGGTCGTGCGTTCTGTTCGCGCTGCCGCGTTGTCGGTCAGTCGCAATCAATTCGTGGAGGCGGCGACGGCCATGGGGCACAGTCATGCCTGGATCATCGCGCGCCACATTCTGCCGAATTGCATGTCGCCGCTGATCGTGTTGTCCACCACGCTGGTCGGAGTCGCCTTGCTGGCGGAGAGTGCGCTCAGTTTCTTGGGATTGGGCGTGCCGCCACCCAGTGCTACTTGGGGCGGAATGTTGGCCGAATCCCGCTCGCACCTGGACAAGGCGGTGTGGCTGGCAGTGTGTCCCGGAGTGGCGATTTCCCTGGCGTTGCTCGGTATCAATCTGGCGGGCGACGCTCTGCGAGATCACCTGGACCCCAGGATGAAACAACGATGAACGTCGGCCCCGTGAGAGTGATTGCATCGATGCCCGAACCGGTAACCGCAGTGTTGGGTGTCGCCGATTTGACGATTCGCTTCGGTAGTCATGTCGCCGTTGAAGGTGCGTCGCTGCAGATAGTTCCTGGAGAAATCATCGGCCTGGTCGGAGAGTCCGGTAGTGGCAAGACCTTGCTCGGCCGGGCGTTGCTGGATCTGCTTCCGGAGAGTGCGGTTCGAACCGGCGAGATTCGGTTCGAAGGTCGCTCGTTTGCGGGGTTCAATGCGGAACAACTCAGACAGCTGCGTGGCGCGGCAGTCGGACTCATTTTTCAGGAGCCGCTGACTTCACTGAATCCAGCGCTGAGCATTGCACGGCAACTGACTGAAGCACAGATGCTGCACTATTCGATCGACAAGAACGAGGCAGAGGCGCGCGCGGTAAACATGCTCGCGCGGGTGGGGTTTGCCGACCCTAAGTCGGCGATGGATCGCTACCCGCATGAGTTTTCGGGCGGTATGCGTCAACGCATCATGATTGCTGGCGTCATGCTGTTGCGACCCAAAGTAGTGATCGCGGATGAACCGACCACTGCGCTTGACAGCATCAACCAGCAGGACGTGCTCAACTTGCTGGTGGAACTGACGCGCGAAGCTGGAACGGCAGTGCTGCTCATCTCCCACGATCTGGGCCTGGTCGCCAGCTATGCCAGTCGCTTGATCGTGATGCAGTCTGGTCGCATCGTCGAAGAAGGTTTGACGAGTGCGATTCTTTCAGCGCCGCGTGAAACGTACACGCGTGCCTTGCTCGAGTCGGTGCCGAAGCGGCGTGAGCTGGTTTCGCAGGTGCAGTCGGTGGATGCGTTGAAGGTCGAAGCACTCGACATCACTTACCCAGGCACGCGTCGCTTGTTTCGCCGTTCTAGTCCCGTCAACGCCGTTCGCAATGTGAGTTTGCGCGTGGCGCGCGGCGAGACGGTCGGCCTGGTGGGCCAGTCTGGTTCTGGCAAGACTTCGATCGCTCGCGTGATCATGGGGCTGGTGCCGCCCACGCGTGGTCGCATCGAGATCGACGGTGTGGATTTCGCGTCCTTGTCTCGTCGCGACGCACGCCGTCGTCGCATCGGCATCGTGTTCCAAGATCCGTTCTCGTCCCTGGATCCACGCATGCGAGTCGAACAAATCATTGCCGAGCCGCTGCGAGATCTGCCAGGAGTGACGGCAGCCGAACGGCGGCAGCGCGTCGCGAGGTTACTGGAAGGCGTAGGTTTGGGCGTTGGATTCGCCGATCGATTCCCGCATCAACTCTCGGGTGGTCAGCGACAGCGCGTGGCAATTGCACGCGCCCTGGTTGCCGAGCCTCAGTTGCTGGTTGCCGATGAACCGTGTGCGGCCTTGGATGTGACCGTGCAGACGCAAGTGCTACAGCTGCTACGAACTCTGCAACAGACTCATGGTTTCGGCTGTCTGTTCATTTCTCATGATCTGGCTGTTGTGGAAGAGATCGCTCACCGCGTCGTTGTTCTGCATCGGGGGGCGATCATGGAGGAGGGCAGCCGTGAAAGTGTGCTACGGCGGCCACAACATCCGTATACACGCCGCCTAGTGGCGTCATTTCCTGAGCTGATCACTGAGCGGACGAGTTTCAGCGTACGTCGCAGAGTATTGCCGGAGCAGAGTGCCGGTGCTGCGCGTTATCTGGATCCCGAGCACATGCAGGGCGTGGGTACGCTGATCGAGGTAGAGCCGGGGCATCGAGTCCTGGTCGCAGCGTCGAATTGATGCGGTTACGTTGGGGTCACCAGAT
>NZ_JAEUPY010000648.1 GCF_016790065.1 Steroidobacter sp. | reverse complement strand
CGAGAAAGCCGTTGACGTTCAACGACAAGGTCAACGCGTCTATCGGCCGCCATTCCAGAATCATGCGTGCCTGAGTGAAATCTTTGGCACCGAGCGTGTCGCCGGGCCGGGTCGTGCTCTTTTGCCAACCGTCGCTCTGCGAATGTTTGACGGCGACTCGAGCACGGAACGTGTCGCTCAACGGGCCGCTGATGAAGCCGCCCACGTCGTAGCTGCCGAAGTTGCCGGCACCTACATCGACGCCAGCATCGAATGCGTCGGTGGGCTTGGCCGCGATGTAGTTGATGGCGCCGCCGGTGGCGTTCTGGCCGAACAACGTGCCCTGCGGACCTTTCAATACTTCGACTCGTTCCAGATCGAACACCGCACCCAGCGTCATCGCCGGAAATGCCAGCGGCACTTCGTCGACGTACACGCCGACAGTGGGTTTGGACGCGAGACTGGTATCGAAGAAGCCGATACCACGAATGAAGTAGATGGGCGTGCCGTAGCTGCTATCGGCATAGGTGAAGCCCGGCACGCTCTTGGCGAGCTGCGACATGTCCGAGATACCCAGCGCCTGCAGCTGGTCTCCGGAAATGGCCGTGACCGACATGGGCACCGAGTTGATGTCTTCGGAACGCTTCTGCGCCGTGACCACCACCTCTTCCAGGCCGGACGCAGCGTTCTGTGCCACCGATTGGTGCGCTAGCAGCTGCAACGCCGCCAAAGCGGCCATGTGAGTAGTTCTGATCCCCCGAATCATCGTGCCTCCACTGGAGCGGTAGCTTATATATCGTGAGGCAGGGCGGGCCGTGAGGTAGGCGCCGGACTTTGAGACCACGCTTGCCGTGATTTGGAGTATGTACGCGGCGACTCGGGGCGACATCGGCAGAAACGACGAGTTTGCTGGGCGCGACCAGCGATTCCGACGACGTCGTCCGGCTCGGCTCAGCTCAACAGGCCGTGCCGACGCGCTACTGCAATCGCTTGTACCCGGCTGCGGACGCCGAGCTTGGCGTGAATGTTTCTGAGATGAGTCCGAACGGTTGCTTCGGAAAGAAATAGCGAGTCGGCCACCGCTTGGTTGGACAGCCCATCGGCCACCAAGGTCAGCACTTCGAGCTCCTTGCGGGTCAGTGCCTCCGGCAAGGGGCGCTCTGCCGTCGACGGTGCCGGTCCGGAAGCCGGGCCGATAGCGGTGGACAACCGCTCGAAGAATTCCCGCGGCACGTCATGATCGCGGTTGGCTGCGGCCGGATGCAAACTGCCCCACTCCCGAATCAAGCCGGCCACCACCACGCCTTCGTCGATGAAGGTGCGAATGAAGCCTTCCTTGCCGGCCAGCGCCAGCGCCACACCGATGGCATGGATGGCCGCGCGATGTTGGCCGACGCCATGCAAGGCCTCGGCATTCATGATTCGCAGCTTGAGCATGCGACGCACACGCTGGTCACGCTCAGCCGTAGCCAACTGTGCGGCAACCAGAGGCAATGCCTCGGATGACTTGCCGGCGCGAATCATCCAACGCAGCTTGCCGATCTCGTAGGTATCGACGTCGTTGGCGACCATCGAAGAGCGCGCCACCCGCTCCCACAACACGCTGTCGGCAGCGGCATCGATTTCGGTCCAGGCCGCGTTGATGGCACCACGCGCCAGTGCCAGTCGCGCTCGCTCCAATTTCACGCTGGCCAACACTCGCGGCAATTCGAGCCGATAGCCCAGATGCTCCAGTTCGCTGATCAATTGGAACGCTTGATCGAAATCGCCGCGACCGCCGGCGATTCGCGACAGCAGCACGTGACCGCTGATCAGTTGATCGGGCAAGCCGCCATCCTTGATCAACGGCACATACATGCTCAGCAAGCGTTCGGCCTGATCGATTTCATTGGCCTCGTACAACGCCTCTGCCAGCAGCACGCCGGCCAGCGCATTAGGTCGATCGTACTGCGCCGGCTTCATCGCCGCTCGCAAGCGCGAGGTCGCCTGCTTCAACTCGCCGCGGAGCAGATCGATTCCGCCTTCCAACGAATCCGCCAACGCCACGCTGAAGGTGACACCGAATGGCACCTGAGAACGGCGCACCTCGTCGAGATATTCTTTCGCCTCGGAGAGCCGCCCCGCAACCATGCAGTCAGTAGCCAACGAGTTCGCAAGCATGCCGCGAGCAAATCCCGACGGCTGCGCCATGCGACTCAAGTTCGCGCGACCCAACACATAGGCCTCTTGCGCACGATCCATCAATGACAACAACACCGGCGGCAGCGCCAGCAAATACGCGGTTGATTCTTCATCCAGCCCGGGCGGTTCGCCGATGGCTTGAATGAGCTTCATGGCCTCGCGCGGGCCCTTGGTGAAATTCGCAGCCCACGCATGCACGATGCGTAGCTTTGGATAGGCCAGCAGCGCGTCAGGCGGCACCTTGCCGAGCCAGCGAACCAACAAACGCATGCGAGCATCGGTCAGCAACTGCACGCAGTTCTGTTCGAGCAGCGGCAGCGCATAGCTCATATCTCCCGAAGCCAGCGCATGCTCGATGGCCGGGACCTGACGGTTCTCGCTTTGGTACCACTGCGACGCCGCTCGATGCAGTCCCGGCACATCCTCCGCATGTTCACTATGCAACCGGGTCCGCAAGAACTGAGCGAACAGGCTGTGATAGCGATACGTGGTGCCTTCCCGATCAAGCGGCACTAGAAACAAATGCGAGCGTTCGAGACGATCCAGCAACGAGCGACTGCCACCACCAGGCCACACCGCATCGCATAGCGCGGCGTTGAAATCGCCAAGGATGCTCGTACGCAATAGGAAGTCACGAATATCCGCCGGCTGCCGGGCCAGCACATCCTCAGTGAGATACTCGGCAATGGCATTGTCGGAGCCTGAGAAATTATCGATGAGCTCGGCCGGGCTGCTGTGATGAGCCAGCGCCAGCGATGCCAGCCACAGCGCCGCCGCCCAACCTTCGGTCCGCTGTAATAAGCGCGTCACTTCGTGCGCCGACAATCTGAGATTACGACGCGCCAGCAGAAAGTCGTTGGCTTCCAGCTCAGTGAATCGCAGCTGGCTAGGCTCGATATCCAGCAACGCGCCTTGCGCACGCAAGCGACCCAAAGCCAACGCTGGAATGGTGCGCGAACCGATGACTAACTGCGCACCGACCGGCAGGTGATCCACGATCTGTCGCACCAGGCTGAGCACGGTGGCACTGTGCACCAGCTCGAACTCATCGAGAAACAATACGAAAGGTTGCGGCTGCGCCGAGATACGCTCGATCAAGTCGACGGCCAGCTCGTTGGGCTGCGACGCGTTCGCGGCAGCCGTCGCGTCGACGCGATCGACCAAAACACTCTGTAACGCGACTGTCAGTCCCGCCAACAACCGACCGACGTCGTTGTCGGCGGCATCCAAAGTCAACCAAGCGGTCGCCAGCCCACTGCTGTCGCAGCGTTGCCGAACCTGGCGCATCAGTGTGGTTTTGCCGAAGCCAGCGGCGGCTCGAATCAACACCAGTCGCGCGCCACCGGCGGAAAAGATTTGATCGCACAGCTGCTCTCGCGCGATCTCGAACGGCGACGCGAGCGGCGGATTGAGTTTGGCAGCTATGACCGAACGCGGCGGCGGCGCGGAGACAGGCGCCGGAGCGGCGTTCTCCGACTTTGCATCGTTCATCGCAGCCAAGTCTAGCTGCGCCGGCGGGCGCTGCTCAATGCCTGTCGCAAGTCGTCCGACAGCAGCATTGACGCATTCCAAGTGGCCACATGCTCGAGCCCTTCGGCAACATCATGGTCACGTGAATAAAGCAGGTTGTGTTTGATCCCCCGTACCGTCACCGCTGACTTGGAAGCGATGACATTGGCGAGCTCACGGACCTTGTCATAAAGCACCTCCCGCGACTCGTGAACAGCGCCGACCAAGCCGATCTGCCGCGCCTTGTCGGCCTGGAACGTTTCGGCGGTGTAGGCCAGCTCAGTCAGCGTCGGCAGGCCGATCACATGACGTAAACGCTGCAAAGTGCCCACATCGGGCACGATGGCGTAGTCGATCTCCTTGATGCTGAACTTGGCATCGGCGCTGCTGTAACGCAGATCGCAAGCAGCGATCAAATCGACACCGGCACCGACACAAGCGCCATGAATGGCGGCGATCAGCGGCACTCGCAAGCGTTCGATGGCGGTGAAGCCATCCTGCAGATGCAGGATTTCGCGTCGCAGGTTTTCGCGGGCGGTGGCCGCACATTCTCCGGCCGACCCCACTTCCGCCAGGGTGGCCAGCAGTTCGATATCCGCACCGGCGCAGAAATTCCGGCCCTCGCCGGCCAACACCGCGACTTTCACCTGCGGCTGCTGCTCGACCCATTGCAGCAGTTGCGGGAATTCGCGCCAGAACTCTGCGTTCAAGGCGTTGGCGCGCTCCGGGCGATTCAGCCAAATCCAGGCCACCGAGGCGTCGATCTGGACCTTCAGTGTTTGTAGTTGCATGGTCCTTCCCCCGACCGGATGCCGAGGGCACACCTTAATGGTTTTCGCCGCGCTCGGCATCGTCGGATCGGCCGATGAATCCGCGGGGCGGCCGGATTAGGCTGTTCGCCACTCCCGGCCACGTTCCCGTCCATGGCATCCAACCTTCGTTTCGATCAGCAAGTCATCGTCGTCGCCGGTGGCGGCAACGGCCTGGGACGACAGTACTGCCTCGATCTGGCACGTAGCGGCGCACGCGTCGTCGTAGGTGGCCGGGGGACAAGCGCCAATGATGTCGCGGCGGAACTTCGAGCCCTCGGCGCCGAAGCTGTCAGCTGCGTTGCCGATGTGCGCGATGGCAGCGCTTTGATTGCTCGCGCTGTGGATGCTTTCGGTCGCATCGATGGTCTCATCGTCAACGCCGGCGTGGTGCGCGACCGGTCGTTCGCGAAAATGTCCGAGGACGAGTGGCAGGAAGTCTTGTCCATCCATGTGAACGGCGCGTTTGCTTGTGTCAAAGCCGCTTGGCCGCACATGTTGGCGCAAGGTGGCGGCCGCATCGTGCTGACGACTTCCGGCGCCGGGCTGCATGGCAACTTCGGCCAGGCCAACTATGCCGCAGCCAAAGGTGCCGTGATCGGCTTCATGCAAACGCTCGCCATCGAAGGCGCGGCCAAAAACGTTCTATGTAACGCGATCGCGCCGATGGCATTGACCGGCATGACCGAAGGCGTGTTCGACGAGGAAATGAAGGCAGCCTTGGACACGGCCCTGGTCTCCCCTTTCGTGTTGGCACTCGTGCACTCGTCTTCACGTGAGAACGGTGCGGTCATCGAAGCAGGCGGCGGCTGGGCATCACGCCTGCGTTGGCAACGCTCTGGCGGCTTGCGCTTGCCTAAGACAGAGCTGACCGCCGGAGCAGTGTTGGCGCGATGGAATGAAGTCGTGTCTTTCGAAACTGCCGTGGACTATCCGAAGTCCACGGCCGATTCTCTCAACGCTGCGCTCGGCAAGCGCTCATGAGGTAGCAGCGGTCGCGAGTGACAGGCGCTCGCGACATTCCGCGACCATGCGCTCGATGAGTTCACCGCAACTGGGAACATCGTCGATCAGTCCCACCACCTGTCCCGCCCAGATCAACCCGGCCTTCATGTCGCCGCTCTCCAGCGCCACTCGACCTTTCTGGCCCGAGACCAGCGGTTGAATGTCTTTGAACTCGCAGCCACCGGGACGACGCTCGGTCGCCACCACTTCATCCGACACCGACGTTTTGAAAACCCGGCCTGTGTTGTGCAGCGTGCGGAAGATTAGATTGGTATCGCGCTCCGTCGCAGCCACCAAGGCGTGCTTGATGTCGTCGTGAATCGGTGCCTCGCGTGTCACACAGAAGCGCGTGCCCATGTTGATGCCTTCAGCACCGAGCGCAAACGCCGCCGCCATGGTGCGGCCGTCGCCGATGCCACCCGAAGCGATCAACGGAATCTTGACCTTCTTGGCCGCCACCGCGAACAACACCAAACCGCCGACATCGTCTTCGCCAGGATGCCCAGCGCATTCGAACCCGTCGATGGAGATTGCGTCCACGCCATTGCGCTCGGCGGACAGCGCATGACGCACGGTCGTGCACTTGTGAATGATCTTCGCGCCCTTGGCCTTGGCTTTGGCAATGAACTCTTTCGGATTGTTGCCAGCCGTCTCCAAGATGCGCACACCGTTGTCCAACGCCGCATCCAAGTACTGCTCATACGGCGGCGGCTTGGCCGCAGGCAGAATCGTCAGATTCACACCGAACGGTTTATCAGTCATCGAGCGACACCGCACGATCTCTGCCGCCAGCGCTTCGGGCGTCGGCTGGGTCAGCGCCGTGAGCACGCCCAATCCGCCCGCGTTGGACACAGCCGCTGCGAGTTCAGCGCGCCCCACCCACATCATGCCGCCTTGAATGATGGGATAACGAATGCCGAGCAATTCAGTCACACGCGTCTTCACAAGTTCTCCGTCGCATGGAATCGATGATTGAGTTCAGCCCGACGCTTCAAGCCCGCGGTGGGACGAAAGCGTTCGCCATGGGCCGCCGCGAGCCGCTCGCAATTCGCTACGAACACCGGCAAGCCGATGGTGTCGATGAACGACACGCTACCGCCCGTCCAAGATGGAAAGCCGATGCCCAGCACCGAGCCGAGATCGGCGTCCTGCGGATGTTCGACCACGCCCTGCTCCAGACAACGAGCACTTTCCAGCGCCTGGCTGTAAAGCAGGCGGTCCTTCACTTCTTGCACGTCCGGCTGCACGGCCAGCGGCGGGAAATGGGTTTGCAGCTCGGTCCAAAGATGTTTCTTGCCGTCGGTCGGGTACTCATAGTAGCCCCCGCCTCCGCGCCGGCCGCTGCGGCCGAAGTTATCGACCATTCGACGTAGCACTTCGAGCACGCGATCCAGATGCGCGGTTCGTGGCATCCCATCGGCCAGGTTCTGTTCGATGATCCGAATCTGCAAGGCCAACGACACTTCATCGCCCACTGCCAGCGGCCCGACTGGGAAGCCAGCCTGGCGTGCGGCATTCTCGATCAACGCCGGTGCCACACCTTCACGCAACATCAGCACTGCCTCGTGAATGAAGGTGCTGAACACCCGGCTGGTGAAGAACCCCGGACTGTCGTTGACGACAATGGGCGTCTTGCGAACTTGCGCGACGAAATCCAGTGCACGAGCCAGCGACATCTTGCTGGTGTGCTTGCCAAGAATCACTTCGACCAGCGGCATCTTGTCCGCCGGCGAGAAGAAATGCAGCCCGATGAAATCCTTCGGCCTCGGGAAAGCTTCCGCCAACCCAGTGATGGGCAGCGTCGAGGTGTTGGTCGCAAACAGAGCGCTCGCCGGCAATACGGCCGCAGCCTTGCGCGTGACCTCCGCTTTCACGGCTCGATCTTCGAACACCGCTTCGATGATCAGATCGCAATCCGCCAGATTCGCGTAGTCGACGGTCGGATGAATCCGCGCCAGCAAGGCTTGTGACTTGTCCGGTGTCAGCGAGCCTCGCGTCACCAACTTTTCCGCTAGCTGGACCGAGTACTCCTTGCCGCGTTGAGCCTGCTCGATCGATGCATCCAGCAGTACCACTTCGATGCCCGCGGCCGCCGACAACTGAGCAATGCCAGCGCCCATCATGCCCGCGCCAAGAATTCCGACTTTGCGAACGGTGCTCTTCTCGATCTCGCTGGGCCGTCGTGTCAGCTTGCCGGCCGCTCCCTTGGCAATGAACAGCGTGCGCATCATGTTGCGCGCCACTGGATCGGCGAACAGCTTGCCGAAGTACTTCGACTCGATACGCAGCCCGACATCAATCGTGACCTGCGTGCCTTCATACACGCTGGAGAGGATGGCCAACGGCGCGGGATAGTTACGTTGTGTGCTCTGTGCGATACGTGCCGTGCCTGCGACAAAACTACGAAAGGCAGTCGGCGAGCACGGACCCGCGCCACCAGGAATTTGATAACCTTTCACATCCCAAGGTTGAACAGCACTCGGCGTGCCGAGCAGCCATGCCCTTGCCTTCGCGACCACTTCGCTTGCAGGCACGACGGCATGCACCAGTCCCATCTTCAACGCATCGGCCGCTTTGACTTGCTGCCCGGTGAGCAACATCGGCAGTGCCTTTTCGATACCTACGACGCGCGATAGGCGCTGTGTGCCACCAGCACCCGGCAGCAAACCAATCGTGACTTCCGGCAAGCCTACCATCGCATCGTCGGCCAGCACGCGATAGTGACAGGCCAACGCCGTTTCCAAGCCGCCGCCCAAGGTCAAGCCATTCATGGCGCAGGCGAACGGCTTTCCGCAGGTTTCCAAGCGCCGCATCATCCGGCTCAGATGCTGGCTGATCGCCATGCCTTGCAGCTCAGTCATGCCGGTGTCGAACGAGGACACCATGGTCTTGATGTCGGCACCGGCGGTAAAAACTCCCGGCTTGGCAGAAGTCAGGATCACGCCTTTGATGCGTGCGTCATCGGTCGCTTGACCAATCGCGGCGCTCAACTCTTCGAACACTTCGGGAGCCAGCACGTTCATCGGCTGTCCCGGCACGTCGATCTCGACCAGCAGGATGCCGTCGGCGTCCACCGTGAGCTTGCAGTTTTCCATGCTTCTCCCCTTTAGACGCGTTCGATGATGGTGGCCGTGGCTTGGCCAGCCGCCGCGCACAGCGTGATGAGCGCGGTGTTGAGATTGCGACGTTCCAATTCATCCAGCACCGTGCCCACCAACATTGCACCGGTCGCACCCAACGGATGTCCCAGCGCAATCGAGCCGCCGTTGACGTTGACGATGTCGGCCGACAACTCAAGCTCGCGTCGATAACGCAGCACCACCGAAGCGAAGGCTTCGTTGATCTCGAACAAATCGATATCTCGCACCGACATGCCGGCTCGCTGCAAGGCGCGTCGCGAGCACGCCGCCGGCCCGGTCAACATAATGGCCGGCTCGCTGCCGATAGAGGCACACGCACGAATGCGGGCTCGCGGTTTGAGTCCCGCTGCCCGGCCGAACTCACGACTGCCGATTAGCACACTCGCTGCGCCGTCGACGATGCCGCTGGAGTTGCCGCCGGTGTGAATGTGACGAATGCGCTCGACCTGCGGATATCTCTGCAGCGCCACGGCATCGAAACCGATGTCTTCACCTAGTTGCGTGAAAGCAGGCTTGAGCGTCGCCAGCGATTCCAAGCTCGTGCCAGGTCGCAAATGCTCATCTCGGTCGCAGAGCACCTGCCCGATCAGATCTCGCACTGGGACGATGGAGCGATCGAAGTAACCATTCGCCCAAGCGTGCGTCGCGCGCCGCTGACTCTCGACTGCCAACGCGTCGATGTCAGTTCGGCTATGACCGTCGAGGGTGGCGATCAAGTCAGCGCCGATGCCCTGCGGAGTGAAATAACTCTTCCAGGCGACCTGCGGATCGTTCGACCATGCGCCACCGTCCGAGCTCATGGCGACGCGAGACATGGATTCGACACCGCCTGCGATCAGCGCATCGGCATGGCCAGCAGCAATCTTGGCCGCAGCGAGATTCACCGCGTCGAGCCCCGACGCGCAGAAGCGATTCAGCTGCACGCCCGGCACTTCTTGCGCGTAACCCGCGTTGATGGCGGCGACTCTCGCGATGTCTGCGCCCTGCTCTCCGACCGGAGAGACGCAGCCCAGAATCACATCTTCGATCAGCGCCGTATCGAGCCTGTTGCGACCTCGGAGAGCTTCGAGCGTCTGGGTCGCGAGTTGAATCGGCGTGATCTCGTGCAGCCCGCCGTCCGGACGTCCTTTACCTCGCGGCGTGCGAACGTGATCGTAGATGTAGGCCTCGTGCATGGTGACTCCCGCGCCAGATTGCCAATCAGCGGCCGTAGAACTTTGCGTTGGTCGCAGCCATCGCCCGTAACGACGGTGGCACCGTGTAGTTGCCGCTCAATCCCGAATAGCTGTCGCACAGATCGACGACGCGGCGAGTCCCAATCCAGTCGGCGTACTTGAGCGCGCCACCGAGGTATTGCGGGAACCCCAGCCCCATCAGCAGCGCCATGTCGAGTTCGGCCGCTGTGCCCGCCACTTGCTCCTCCAAACACCACGCCGCCTCGGCAATCATCGGCAACATCATGCGATCGATGATCTGCAGATCCGTGAAGTTGCGCGTGCCACGCGGCTGCACCTTGGCGAGCAGCGTGTGGCTATCTTCCGCCACGGCCTTGCTGACTCTGCCCTTGGCGTCGCTCTCATATTTGTAGAAGCCAATGCCGGTCTTCTGGCCGAAGCGCCGCTCGCCTGCCAGTAGATGCAAAGCATCGCGCTCGTCTCGACGCAGCCGCTGCGGGAAGCCAGCGCAGATGATCTCGAAAACGTGCGAGCCCGTGTCCATGCCGATCACGTCGTTCAGATGCGCCGGGCCCATGGGCCAGCCGAAGGTTTCCATCACCCGATCCACGTGCACGAAATCCGCGCCGTCGCGAACCAGCTGCAGGAACGCCAGCATGTAAGGCGTCAGGATGCGGTTGACCAGAAAGCCCGGTCCGTCCTGAACCACGATGGGCGTCTTGCCCATGGCGACCGCATAGCCGACGACCGTCGAGACCGCAGCCTGCGACGTCTTGGCGCCGCGAATGACTTCGACCAACGGCATGGACGGCACCGGATTGAAGAAATGCATGCCGACGAATTGCTCCGGCCGCTGCAACGGCTGGCTGAGATCGTCGATGCGCAGGCTCGACGTGTTCGATGCGATCACAGTGTCCGGGCGAGTCAGCGACTCCACTTCCCGTAGCACCTTGTGCTTGACCTGCAGATTCTCCACCACCGCCTCGATCACCACATCGACGTTGTCGAAGCCAGCGTAGTCGAGCTGCGTAGTGATTGATGCGAGAACCGCGTCCGCCCGCTCTTGTTTCATACGACCGCCAGTCACCTGGCGCGCCAACAGATTACGAGACTCAGTCATGCCGAGGTCGAGTTGGGCAGGCTGGATGTCCTTGAGCACCACCGGGGTGCCTCGAACCGCACTGGTGTACGCGATACCGCCGCCCATGATTCCTGCGCCAAGCACGGCTGCTCGTTGCACGCGACGCGCACTCTCGGCGTGCTGCCGGAATTTCTTCTTGAGCAGCTGATCGTTGAGGAAGATCTGTACCAGCGAGCTGGCCGCTTGCGTCTTGCCCAAGCGAGCGAAGGCTGCCGCCTCCCGCTCTTGCGCATCGGTACGCTCTCGCCAACCGCTGTCGCTGATGAGCGAGACCGCGGTATACGCAGCGGGCTGATGTTTTGCGACGAGCTTGGAAGCTCGCTCCGTGGCTGCTGCGAACACTGCATCGACAGCGCTGGTTCGCACCGGCATCGACACGAACTTCTTGGCACGCAGTGCTTGCCAATCAACCGTACCATCCACAGCGTTTTGCAGAACCGAAATCGCGGCTTCGCGCAGCCCTTCAGCCGACGCCACTTCATCAACGACACCGGCAGCTTTGGCAGCGGCTGCGTTGAAATGTGAGCCGCTGACAATCCATTCAAGCGCGGTCTGTGGTCCAGCAACGCGTGGCAATCGCACAGTGCCGCCGAGACCAGGCAATAAGCCAAGCTTCACTTCTGGCAGGCCCACTTGCGCGGCGTCGGCGATAACTCGAAGGTCAGTAGCCAACGCGAGTTCGAGGCCGCCGCCCAGCGCGAAGCCATTGATCGCAGCGACCGTGGGCACCGGCAAGTCTTCAACCGCGGTGATGGCTCGCGTCATCGCGAGATTCGCGGCGGCAAGCTCCGGTTCGGGCAATTCGAAGAGCGCACTGAACTCGGTGATGTCGGCGCCGACGATGAAAACGCTCTTGGCGCTGGTGATCAACACACCTTTCACGCCATCGGCTGCACGAATCGCAGCGGCGGCCTGCTCCAGCTCCGTCAGCGTGCGACGATCGAGCTTATTGATGGAGTCGCCGCGCCGGTCGAAGCACAGTTCCACGAGCCCGCGCTCGATGGGCCGAACCTGGACTGACTCGCCTGAGAACATTGCACTACCCGATCTGGAGCACGACGATGCGCGTCGCTAGGAAAGCTTGCGTGATCATCGCGGGCGCCGCGTCGTCGTATTGGACGATTTGCGTTCTAGACGAACGGCGGCTCGCTGCGCCAATCGAAGAAGTCCGGCAGATTCTGAGTGACGCGGTCCGGATAGCTCGCCGCCCGCTTCTCCAGAAACGACGCGATCCCTTCGCGCGCATCCGCCGATTTGCCGCGATGGTAAAGCGCCCGGCTTTCGAACTCGTGCGCCTTCATTGGATGATCCACCGCGACCATTCGCCAGAACATCTGACGTGTTACTGCCACCGAGACCGCCGAGGTGTTCTCGACGATCTCCGTTGCCAATGCTCTGGCCGCCGGCAAAAGCTCATCCGGTGCGTGCAACGATCTTACCAATCCAGATCGATGCGCCTCTTCAGCTCCAAAGATGCGGCCGGTCATGCACCACTCCAACGCGGTCGACATGCCGACCAGTCGCGGCAGAAACCAACTGGACGCACCTTCCGGCACAATGCCTCGACGAGTGAACACGAAACCGAACTTCGCGCTGGTGGACGCCAGACGAATATCCATCGCCAACTGCATCGTGATTCCGACACCCACCGCGGCCCCGTTGACCGCGGAGATGATGGGTTTCAGGCTCCGATAAGCCCGCAATGTGAATTGCCCTGCGAGATCCCGAGCCACACCGCCGTCACCGGCCTCGTAGTCGAAGGTCTTGCTACCCGTCGACAAGTCCGCGCCGGCGCAGAAAGCCCGACCGGCACCAGTCACGATGACGGCTTTCACCGCATCGTCCGTATCGCTCAGATCCAGCGCGGCGCATAGCTCCTCCAGCATGGTCTGATCGAACGCGTTCAACTGCTCAGGGCGATTCAAGGTGATCGTGGCGATACCGGCGGCCACGTCATAGCGAATGGTCTTGAAACTGCTCATGTCTGTCTCAGAGCGTGCGGCCGATGATTTCTTTCATGATCTCGCTGGTGCCGCCGTAGATGCGCGACACGCGAGCATCGCGCCACAGCCTGGCGATGGGATACTCGTTGATATAGCCGGCGCCGCCGTGCAATTGCAGAGCGGCGTCGCAGATCTCCCATTGCACTTCGGAATGAAACAGCTTAGCCGCAGCAGCTTCGTCGGCAGTCAATTTGCCGTCGACATGGCGGCGCAAGCACCAGTCGAGGTGCGCCCACGACGCCTGCAGCTTCGCACTCATCGCGGCTAGCTCGAAGCGCGTGTTCTGGAAGTCCAGCACCGGTCGGCCGAATGCCGTGCGCTCACGAGTAAAGCGCACAGCCTCATCGAACGCACGCTGTGCACTGCCCTGGCACATGATGGAGATGCTCAAGCGCTCACGCGGCAACTGCGACATCAAGTATCGAAAACCCTGGTTCTCCTCGCCGAGCAGGTTCGTGCAAGGCACACGCACGTCGTGAAAGAACAGCTCCGAAGTATCCGACGAATGCAGCCCGATCTTGTCGAGCTGGCGGCCGCGAGCAAAGCCGGCACGATCCGCTTCAACCAAGACTAGCGACACACCTTTCGCGCCCGCCTCCGGATCGGTCTTCACCACCACGATGATCAGATCCGCGTTCTGTCCGTTGGTGATGTAGGTCTTGGTGCCATTGATCACGTACTCATCGCCGTCGCGACGCGCCGTGGTTCGAATGCTCTTGAGATCCGAGCCCGCGCCCGGTTCGGTCATCGCAATTGCCGTGATGACTTCACCCGACACCATGCCAGGCAGCCAACGCTGCTTCTGCGCCTCGCTGCCATAGTGCAGGAGATAATCGACGTTGACGTCCGAGTGCAGATTGTTGGCGGTGACGCAGCCCGAGTAGGCAAACTCTTCGCCGATGATGGCGTTGTACAGAAAGTCCAGGCCGGTGCCGCCATACTCCTGCGGCACACCGGGGCACAGCAAACCCATGTCGCCACAGCTTCGCCAGAAGGCGCGATCTACCTTTCTTTCTCGCTCCCAACGTTCGATGTTCGGCGTCAACTCCTGCGCCAGAAAGCGCCGGACACTGTCGCGAAAGATGGTGTGATGCTCATCGAACAGAGCCCGTGCCGACGTATCGATCATCGAAACTACTTCTCCGTCACGCGCTCGACGGCTCGGCTCTTGCCTTCCTTCAAGCGACGATAACCATCAGCCACGCGCGCACGGAACAGGCCACGCTGTAGCAAGTCCGCCGTCAGCTGCAGTTCGAACGCCAGCCCGCCGATGTGATCCATGTTCTGTGTTCGCAACGCGATGCGCTTCAAAGCCACGGCCATTTCGGTGCCGTTCTCGGCGATGTGCTTCGCCACTGTCAGCGCTCGCTCACGCACCTGACCGACCGGCACCACTTCGTCCACCAGACCGATGCGATAAGCTTCCTGAGCATCGATGGGATCGCCAGTGAACAGCATGCGACGCGCGCGCATCGGGCCGCACTTGCGCTGCATGCCGCCGTAGAAGCCGTTCATCGCGTACTTCACTTGAGTGGAGCCGAACTTCGCGTTCTCGGAGGCGATGGTCACATCGCACATGTTCGCGAGATCCATACCGTAGCCGGGCGCAACGCCGGCAACTGCGGCCACCGTCGGCTTGCCGTAGTCGTAGATGGCGGTCATGAACTTCAGCGCCAGATCGTTGAAGCGTCGCAGCTCGTCGCCGCTGGTAGTGTTGAGCACGTCCAACGCCCAGCCGGCGCAAAACACTTCCTCGTTACCCACCAACATGACACAGGCCACGGCATCGTCTTCCAGCCATTGCGCCAACGCCGCCAGGATCTCGTTGTGCAGCTCCCAGCCCAACGCATTGCGCTTTTCGAAATGGGCCAGCTGAAGGATGCCGACGCCGTCCTCGACGGAGGTCTTGAGGTATTGAAAACTCACTTGCGGATTCCCTGGAGGCCCCTGCGATGGTCGATGTCAGGCAATCTAGCGGTGGCGCTCGGGCGCCGGATCAGCGCTTCCGACGATATTGCCGGCGCGCGGCCCGCCCTATGATCCGGCCATGAACGCCAACACCCCGTTTCTGGAAGACTTCTGCTCCCGCTGGCTGGATGCCTGGAACTCGCACGACACTGCTCACGTGCTGTCGCTGCTGCATCCGGACATCCAGTGGGACGACCAAACCTTCTGGCCGCGCGTGCTGCATGGACACGACGAAGTAAGGCGCTACATCGACAAGATTTTTAGCGTCATGCACGACGTCCGCTTCGAGGAGATGCAACGCTTCTTTGCCCCGGACAAGCTGCGCGCGCTGGTGCTGTTCCGGCAGTTCGGGAGCGGCCCGAAGCAACTCGATCCCAATGCCAAGTTCGACACTCACGGCTGCGACATCTTTCTGGAGTTTCGCGACGGCAAGTTGTCGAGCTACCTCGCGTCCTACGACATCGTCCAGATGATGCAGCAGCTGGGTTCGCTGCCACCGCGCGGCGACAAGGTCGGCGGCGCTTACTTGCTGTCCTTGATGAAACAGCCGGCCGCCAAGTAGCGCGGAGCCACGCTCGTGCAGGTCCGAGATCCTCAGCGCCGCGAGCTTGGCTGGTATCCCTTCGCTTGCCCGGTGCCGACTCGCGAAAGCGACATCGATCATCAAGGCATCGTCAACAACGTTGCCTTGCTGGGCTACTACTCGGAAGCCCGCGGCGCTTGGCGCCGCACCTGGCTCGAACCAGGCGCGCCCCTCTACGATGTCAGCACGACATTGAACGTTCGCGAACTCGAAACCATCTATCTGCACCGCGCCGTGCATGGCTCGCCCATCGTTATCGGCCTACGGATTCTGACGGCCTCGCCCAGCGAATGCTTGCTAGCCGCGGCTGCTTTTCAAGACGACCATTGCGTCAGCGTTCAGAACTGCTTCCTCGCATATCAGCGCGACCACCAGTGGGCGGACTTGCCGACCGCGATCCTCGAACGTCTGCGAAGCCAGAAATCGTGATGAACGACGCGACCGACTCGGCCTGGTATCTCGATTTGGATCGACACGCCCTGCGAGAAGAATTCCGCACGCGCTACGGTGATTTGGATTGGCGCGTGCAAACTCATGAGGTCGCGATTGGCCGATTGATGGAGGCCACCCGCTACTATCCGTTGCGGCAAGTGCTGGGAACCGATGCCGCGGACGCGTATGAAAGTGTGCTAGGTCGTGTGCGAATTCGCCTGCTGCGCCCTGGGGCCTTCGAAGGAACCGTGGTCGGTGCCACCAGCATCGTCGACATCGGCACGCGCTCGTTCACGTGGTGCACGTGTCTGTTCAATGACGGTGTGTGCTTCGCTGTGTCCGAAGCCACTCAGATCGCCATCGACACTGATGGTAAATCGCGAGCTCTGTCGCTCGCCGCGAGAACACTGTTGGGCCGCTGGCTACGACCAGCGAGCCCAACCTCTGATTGATTGACGTTGCTTAGCGCTTGCGCCCGATCCGGCTGTAGGCGGCATTGATCCGCGACACGACTTCCGGATGCCAGATCACTTCGCGATAAGCCAGCGTCTCGTAGGTCAACGCGCTGATTGGATCCATCGCCGGCGCACGCAACGCCATCTCCTTATTGTTCATCGCGGACTCGGTGCTCGTCTCCGCGATAGATTCGGCTAGACGTGTGGCCGCACTCACTACCGTACCGGTCTCAACCAGGCGATCGAGTAGACCGATGCGCGCCGCTTCTTGAGCATCGACTTTGTCGCCGGAGAACGTGAGCAACTTCGCCTGGCTCAGACCGACGATGCGCCACAACGGCGAGAAGTACGGCGTCAGACCCATCTTGATCTGGGGATAGCCCATGATCACGTTGTTCGCGCCGATGCGAATGTCACAGAACACCGCGATGTCGCAGCCACCGCCCAACGCTGGACCGCCGACAGCAGCGATAGTGGGCTTGGCGTAGTCCAATAGCGTTCCGTAAGCCCGCAGACAAGCCTTCGAGTAAGCCGCACGACTGTCTTTATCATTGAATACGGACTGCAGCTGCAGATCGAGCCCGGCGCAGAAGACATCTTCGCCGCCGGTAATGACCACACACGCCACCGATGCATCTTCACGCCACGCATCGAGGCAGTCGCTCAAGTCGGCGAATACTTCCAAGCTCAACGCATTGCGTCGATCCAGCCGATTGAAAGTGATGCGCCCGACGCCGTTCTCGACACTGGTCAGAATCTCAGAAAACTTTCGCATGTTGAATTGCTCGCTCAGACGTTCACAGCTGCTATCAATCGCCAAGATCGACGATGTCCGGATGGCTCGATGGCTCACTCCGGTACAGGCGCTCGACGTCCGCCGCGCGGCGCGTTCGCACTGATCGTTGATTGGCATTGCCCTTATCAGTCACTTCATTGGCGTGTGCCGCCAGCGGCTCGACCATGATCAAAGCGCGTTGGATACGACGAGCCGACCCAGATGCCTTTTGGTTGTGCTCGGACAACGCCCGCCGCAGCGCCTGCTTCACTCGCGAATCACGCGCTAAATCGTTGCCAGTGAGCGCCGTGTCGGTAATGCCCAGCGAGGCTCGCACCGCTGATTCGTTCAACCACAGCAGCGCACCCAACCACCGTTCGTTCAAGCCGCAAATCACCGCCTCGCGGATCAAAGGATCGCAAGCCGAGACCACTCCGACGCGCACGCTCGCCACCGACACCCAAGTGCCGGTCGATAACTTGAAGTCTTCGGCGATCCGACCGTCGAACACCAGGCCTTGCTCAGGCACTTGCGGATCGAGCCAGCGCACGGCATCGCCAGTCCGGAAGAAGCCTTCTTCGTCGAACAGTTGCTCGTGAGGAATCGACGCGCCGACGTAACCGCTCTTCGCCATGAGCGTCGGCCCACGCACGCGAAACTCCAGCTTGCCGTCGAGCGACGCGAGTTTTATTTCGACACCAGGCACCGGCAGGCCGATCACATCGGTGGGTCCCGAACCCCAGTACTGCATGGCGCCGAACATGAATTCAGTCGCGCCATAGAACGAGTAGATGGGAATCGACTCGCCGCGCACTTCCATCGCCAGCTTTTGCAGCCGGGACGCGACCTGCTCCGGCAACACCGCGCCACCGAAACCCATGTAGCGCAGATTCTTGAAGAACTTCGCACACAATCCAGCGTCGGCTTCCATGGCGTCACACAGCATGGCGTAGCCAATCGGCACGGTCAGAAAGAAGTGCGGCGAGATCTCTCGCAGGTTCTGTAACGTGTGCTGGAACAGCTGCGGCGTCGGCTTGCCGTCGTCCAGATGAATCGTGCCGCCCGCGGCCAGCACGTTATTGAAATTGAAGTTGCCCGCCATGATGTGGCTGAACGGCATGGCTTCCAGGTGTTGCGGCCCCTCGCCGCCGAAATCGAGCAGGCCCATGGCCTCGGCCTGCGCCACCGTCACTGCCAAGCATCCCTGAGTCTGCGGCACAGCCTTGGGACTGCCGGTCGATCCCGAGGTAAACATCAAGCGAGCCACATTTTCGTGAGTGATCGCAGCCATCGCCTTAGCGACCGCAGGCGTCGCAACAGTTGCCAGCAGCTCATCGAGCGGAGTTGCCTGCACACTGGACGGCGACGCCCCGGCGGCAATGAAGCGCAACGTTGGGATGGCAGCCGACAGCGCACTGAACGCTTTATCGAAGGCCTGCCCATCGCTCGCGAATGCGTAGCGTGCGCTGACCTGAGCCACACAATGAGTCAGTCGGGAATGATCGGTGGCCAGCAAGGCGTAAGCGACACTCAACGGCGCCACCGCCATGCCGGCCGTCTGCGCGCCCAGCATGATCAACGCGTGTTCGATGGAATTGCCGGAAATGATCGCGACCACGTCGCCGTGGCGAGCGCCGTCAGCGACGAACCACTGAGCGATGGCACGCACGCTCTGTAGCGCCTGCCGGTAGCTCACCTGTCGCCATTCGCCATCCAGCGTCACGCGCTGTCGCATGAAAATGCGTTCGGGGTGCGCTTCGGCCGTGGCCTCAAACCGATGCGGCAGCGAGCGCGCCACCGGCGGCAGCGGCAACGGGGATGTGGCGATCAGCGAACCGTCCGGCCGCTGATCCAGACTGACGCAAGGACGTGGGGTGTGCTTCGATGGCATTGCATGGGTCGATATGCGAGCTCATGCAAGCATAGACCCTGCCGGCGCCCAGGGAATCGTCGGATTCGCCGATTCCCCTCCGTTTGGCCTGCTACGCCAGCCCCTCCCAAAGCCGCCGCAACTGCCCCCTCGGATCCAGTTCCACACGCGCCGTGTCGCCGAAGATCATGGTGGCGCGGCGGCCGGACTCGAACGGCGCCCATTCCAGCCCGTCCTTGGAGCGAGGGCTGCCGGTCCTGGCGAAGTTCACCCAGGCCGACGCCAAGCGTGCGCACATCTCGTGGGCCATGGCCGATCCCGAGCCGATGACTGGATCGCGTGCGTTGTTGAACGACGCAGCCACGTCTATGCAATGCACGGCGCCGAACTTGCCGTCGTAAGCCGGCGATGGCCAAGTCCACAGATAGTTGTACACCGGCGCTTGGGCACGCTGCGAACGCTGTTCGATCTGTCGTAACACCGGCCGTCGATAGCTGCGATCCGAGGCGATCTGTGCCTGGATCAAGAACGGCGACTTGCCGGCCGCGTGATCGAGATACGCCTGCAGAATCTGGCTGCCCTGCTCCGGGAAGTTCTGCATCACTCGTTGCCGCAGCCCCTCCGAGTCGAGATCGAAGTTGCGCTCGAACATGGCGGCATCCTCGAGCGTCGAGCCGACGATCAGCGGTACATTCGCCGATACCACCGGCGCGTCGGCATCGAATGCGTGATGCGGCAGATCGCGGCCACCCAGCACTGGCGCGAAGTCCGTCAGTTCCAATTGCGATTGCGCATCTAACAACGCTTGCCACGGCAGCTGCTGCAAGCGACGGACGCTATTCTTGCTGAGCCCCAGATGTTTCAGCAGCGCCTGAGCTTTAGCGGCCGCCTCTTCGCGATCATCCAGCCCGAGGCCACCGCCACTTTGAATGGCTGCTCGATGAAACAAACCCGAAGCGCGCGGCATGGCCATCAACGCGGCAACTTTCCCACCGCCACCGGACTGACCGAATATCATCACGCGACTGGGATCGCCACCAAAGGCCGCGATGTTGTCGCGTACCCATTCCAACGCAAGCGCCATGTCCAGCGCACCAGCGACACCGGACGACGCGAACTCACTCGGCGCCCCGACCTCCGCCAATCCGAGATAACCCAGCAAGCCGAGACGGTGATTGACGGTAACGACCACCACGTCGCCGAAAGTCGCCAGATTCTTGCCATCGTAGATCGGCGCGTTGCCGGAGCCGCGGTCAAAGTTGCCGCCATGGAATGACACGAGCACCGCTCGCTTGGCGCCGTCGTTCACACCGGGGGTGCTGATGTTGAGCGTGAGACAGTCCTCGCTCATGCCGCCGACGTGGCGGTCCCAAAAAATCAGCTGAAAATATTCGGTGCGGAAATCCCAGCCCGGCAACGACCCTTGCGGACTGATCGGCCCGTGGCCGAAGCACTCACGCACGCCCGTCCATGACGCCGGCTTTCGTGGCGGCATGAATCGATTGCTGCCAGCGGTCGATGCGCCGTAAGGAATGCCTCGGAACTCGACGACCGGACCATCGACGATGCCTTGCACCTTGCCGCTCGCGGTCTCGACGGTACGAAACATCGAGTTCGACGCGCTCCG
>NZ_JAEUPY010000675.1 GCF_016790065.1 Steroidobacter sp. | reverse complement strand
CGGATGGGGTGGAACGGGGCGGACTACGCCGACCGAGTGGCAAACAACCTCTCCCGACATTGATATCCTCCGCTCAGATCCGCGCTTCGTGCGCAACTCAAGGCCCATTCCAAGCGTGAGACTCCGATCCAGCTTCGTCCTCTGGCTCTCCCTCCTCTGGTGGACCGCCTACGCCATCCTGTTCGCATCGCAGGTCATGACCATGAACGAGCAGGCAGGTCAGCCCATCGGCTGGCCGGCAGCTTTGAAATACAGCTTCGGCGGCTGGATGACCTGGGTCCCGCTAACCCTGGGCATCGTCTGGCTAGTACGCCGTCACCCCATCGAGCGAGGCTCGATCACAAAATCAGCCGCAGTATTGAGCCTGGGCGTCCTCGCTGTGATCTTCCTCCGCGGCGCCTACGTCTACGTCACCAATCCAATTTTTGATTGGTACGAAGCCCTCCCCTCATTCTCGAGCGTCCTCCTCACCAGCCTGAGCAATAACTTGATGATGGCGTGGACGGTGGTGGCCGTCGCACATGCGCTGGTGTTCTACGAGCGAGCACGCGATCGAGAGCGACGTCTGGCAGAAGTTGAGCGGAGCCTGGTGACCACGCAGCTCGAAGCCCTGCGCTCGCGACTGCATCCGCACTTCCTCTTCAATGCACTCAACTCTGTGGCGGAGATCGTGCACGCAGATGCGGAGCTTGCGGATCGCATGCTGGTGTCGCTATCCACACTGCTGCGAGAAAGCCTCCGAGCCGATGAGCGCCTCGAACGAACGCTGCGCGACGAGCTCGTCTTGGTGAACCACTATCTGACCATCGAGTCGATCCGGCTCGGACGCCGGCTCGAAGTGCATATAGACATCCCAGAAACGTGTATGAACGCGCTGGTGCCAACGTTGATTCTGCAGCCGCTGGTGGAGAACGCCATCGTGCATGCGATCGCGAGACGCCGCGCGACCGGCAGATTGACGATCTCCGCCGCACAACAGGGTCAAACACTTCACGTCGAGATCAGTAACTCGCGCGGGCCCGAGGGTGGCCGCGGCGACGGTAACGGCGTGGGGCTCGAGCTGGTGACGCGACGCCTCGAGCTGATGTACGGTTCGCAAGGCAGTCTCGAACGAAGAGACACAGATCGTGAGATTTACACTGTCGTGCTGAAGATTCCGGTGCGAGTCGCCACCCTCAATGAAACGTCGAACGTGGTCGCGCCATGCTGAGAGCGGCGATCGTCGATGACGAGGCATGGGCGCGCACTCGTTTGCAGCGGTTACTCAAGACGGTGGCGCCAACCCAGATCGAGGTGGTCGCGACTTGTGTCGACGTGGACGACCTGCTGGATAAGGTTGGCGAGTTAGCCATCGATGTGTTGTTCCTGGACATCGTGATGCCGGGAACCGATGGCTTCACCGCCCTGGCACGCTGGCAGGGTCCGCTGCCGATGGTGGTGTTTGTGACCGCCTTCGAAAACTACGGCGTCAAAGCGTTCGATGCGCGTGCGGTCGACTATCTCCTCAAACCCATCAACGCAGAGCGACTACGCGAGGCGGTGAGTCGAATCGTGCAGACTGCAAGCTCCCGCCAAGCAGCGACTTTAAGCCAGGCACAAGGTCGTCGCGTGCCACTGCCGGCAGGCAAGCACACCCACTTCGTCCTCGAGCACCAGATTCATTCCATCGAAGCAGATCGTAACTACATCGAAGTCCACACCCAGTCGGGGCGATTCGTGCTTCGGCGCACGTTGAACTCGTTCATGGATGAGCTGGACAGCGACGCTTTCTGTCGGGTTCATCGGTCGGTGGCCGTGCGCAGAGAGTCGGTGAGCAAGCTCGTGCCGCTGGGTTCCGGCCGATATCAGTTGGAATTGATCGACGGCCGAACCCTCGTCAGCGGGCGCAACTATCTGGACGCAGTCCGCACCTTGTTACTTGGCGATCTTTCCTAACGTGCTACGGCGACAGTTCTCGCCGTTGATCCGGTAGTCGACCAGCCGAAATCCCGGCTTCCCGCCGCCCTCGCGCATGAACAACGACATCTCGCACTGACGCAACTCGCCGGTTTCGCCCGTGCTAAGGATGGCACCATTGCGAGCCACCACCGCGTAGCTCTGCCGAGTGTCATCCTGAGAGAAATAGTCGAGCTGGCGCATGCCGCTCAGCTCACGCGACGATGACGGCACGCCCCAGAACTCCACGATCTCGTTCTCCGTCCAACCCTCCATGCCGAAGAACAGAATCTGTTGCTGATTGTTCTTGGTCTTGAAGGTCTGGTTCACCTTGTCGATGAACTCACGTTCCTTGTCGTCGTTCTCGATGGCGGTTTGGACCTGCGCCGCTTTCTCGCCGAGCATCTTCTGCGCATCGCCGAGTTGTGCCAGCACCTCTTGGCGACGCTGCTCGATCTCTTCCGGGGTTCTCGTAGTCGTGTACTCAGGGCGCGTAGCCTCTTTCCAGAACGTGTTCCAGGTGACGTCCGCAAGCTGCGTGTTCAACACGAAGTCCCCGACATACACCAAGCCCAGATCCGCCAGGGGCTCCTGATTGTTCTGCTTGCCAGCCGCTTGCGCCGCTGCGAAGACCTTCTTCTCATCACAGGCCACCAGCGCTGCACCGTTGAGCCAGGTTTTCGGAATTGGCACGAACTCCGGTTTGCTCATCATCTTGGTCGTGGCATCGCGGTTGTAGACGACAGCGTCGGCGATGCTGACCAAGCGCTCCTGGCACTTGAATTCCAGCGTGTACGAGATGGTGTCAGGATCCTTCGCGCCTTCGAACACGCGGATGACGGGCACGCGCTTCAAGCGCGCCGCATCGAGGTGCTTGCTCACATTCTTGCTGTTCACCGAGCTCTCGATGGCTTCGAGCGGCGTGCGCGTTTCGACGCGATCAAAGGCCGCATAGTAATGAGACCGGCGCGGTGGCTTGCCCTCGGCACCGACGAGGACCCAGTGCCCCGCCTGAGCGGACGCACTCAGCAGGCAGCACGCCCACAAGCTCAGTGGTGAAACTCGCATGGATTTTTAATTCCGTCGGTTATTACTTGCTGGCTCGGATGCACTCGAGCATCTTGTCTCGGGCTTTGAAGCCACCGTCATAGCTCAGCTTGTAGATGGACTTGCCGCCAAGCTTCACTTCAACGGCGTCGGCATCGTTCATCTCCTTCATGGCGGCATCGATGTCCGGCATATAGAAGACCACCATGCCGCTGCCTTGGCGTGAACTGTTGAACGCAGTCACCGTCTGCGCGGGACTGTCCTTCGTCAGCAAGGTGAATTTCTTTTGCTCGAGCGAACCGGGTGCCGGCACCGTCGGCCCTGACAGAAACAACAGCGCATGGGGTTCTTTAGGAATCGGCAGGAAATAGGCGAACAGCGTGTTCTGCCCGCCCGAGGGTGACTTGAACAGAATGCCGCAGGACTTGCCTTCGGAGCCCTGATAAAGCGCCCACGCCCCCTCCTCGGATTCATGGAAGGCGGTGCTGTTATCGCTGCCGCCCAACAGGTCGATGCTGCCCTCGCCCTCCAAACTCCACTCAGCTTCTTTGTCTGCAGCGGATGTCGTGACAGTGTTGATAACGAGCGCGAGGGATAGAACCGTGCGAAGGATGTGCTGGGGCATGAACTACGATCAAGAGGCTGATGTCCACCGGCACGTTACGGCGCACGGACACTGGTCCCCAGGGGCGCGGGACGAACAGCACGAATTCTGGGGCGAACTGCCCAGCCATCCCGGCGGGCAGAGACCGCAGTCAGATTTACTCAGGGGACTTACTCGGCAGTCTTTCTCCGTAGCAAGGTGACTTCCGGATAAGCCCCATCGCCGGAGAGCAGCGACGTACTGGCGACATCGCCACGCACATAGCGATCGAAGAACGCCAACGTGTAAGCATTGACGATGGCGTGCGCCGCGCGTGGGTGCAGATTCTTAGGTGCCACCGGTTCGAACAGCGGTAGATCGGAGAAGCTACCGTGATTGGTCCGAGCCACGGTCACGTGATACCAGTCCGCCGCGGTTCGTCGGAGCAGTGTCCAGAAGTACGTCGAGGCGGCGTACGATGATTCGACTTCTCCCACACTCACTTCACCGCCCGGCGGCCCCGGCACTCTCGGACCACCGTTGGCAGGATTGAACATGAGCATCACCGGACGCTCGCTGCCCAACGTCACCACGCCTTGGGGCCCCGCCAGACCATGCGGCCATCCGTCGAGATTCGCCGCCGCCCTGACACGCTCGTCATCACGCGCCGCCTGAAGTGCCTGCAAGCCACCGAGCGACCAGCCCCACGCACCGACGCGCTGCAGATCGATGCGCCGGTAGAAACGGCTCTTGGGATCGGTCGCGAGCTGCGTCAGTCGGTCGAGAACGAAGCTGATGTCTTTGACGAACAGACTTAGATCCGAGTGTGTGAAGCCGTACTCCACCCCCTCGCGTCCGAAGGGCTCATCGCGTGAGTTGCTCGTTTGCGGCCGCTCGGCGTTCCACTTGAGACCATCATTCTCATAAGTCGTGCCATCGGGAAAGCGCTCGATACCACTGGAGCCGGGATGACCGATGGCCACGACCACGTAGCCTTGACTGGCGAGGAACTCCGTCTGGAACGTGCCGCTGAAGTGCGGCTGGCCATTGCCATGGTTATAGATGAGGATCGGAAACGCTTCATCAGAAGCCGTGAGTGGCGCATTCAAGAACGACTGCGTTCGTACGTGCTCGACCTGGTGCAGCCAATGATCTTTACTGTACAGCTGCGGATTGAGCACATACGGCGCGCGCTTGGCATTGCGTGGCACCGCCGCTGGATACCACACCTGCACCATCACCTTGCGCTTGTCGGTCGGGTCCGCCGTGCTCGGATCCGCCAACGCGGTGTTGATCCACAATTCTTCGAACGTGCCGGTTTCGTAGCGCCCTCGGGGTTCGCCAGCGAAGATCTGTTCGGGAATACGCAACGTGGCCGGGGCGCGAGCCTCAGCATGCACAGGCCGTGGCAGGACCATCATTCCAATTGAGATGATCACGAAACCGCACAGACTGGAGGCATGGAAAGAGGTCATCGTTACTGCTTGTCGTCTTTACGTAGGAGCTTGGCGTCCGGATAAGTGATTTCACCGCTCAACAAGCCGCCTTTGGACTTGCCTCGCAAATATCTGTCGAAGAATGCAAGGGTGTAGTCATTGATGATGGCGTGCGCTGCGCGAGAGTTCAAATTGCCTGGCTTCTCCGCTTCGAACAGTGGCAGATCGGAGAAACTCGCGTGCGTCGTGCCTGCCACGGTTACGTGATACCAATCCGACGTACTCCGTCGAAGCATGCTCCAGAAGTAAGTCGCAGTGGCGAATCCAGCCTCGAGCATTTCGGCATCCACCGTACCCTCTGCCTGCGAAGGGATCCCCGAGCCGCCGTCCAGCGTGTTGAACATC
>NZ_JAEUPY010000597.1 GCF_016790065.1 Steroidobacter sp. | reverse complement strand
ATCAGGTCCGCTCCGCTGGATAATGCAGACCAGGCCTCCTCTCGATGATCGGCCGCATCGTACTCACGAAACAGCGCGTAGAACAGATGTGCTTGTTCGATGCCGCCCGGCTTTACTTTGCTCAACGCGTCGCGAATACGCTCAACGCGTGCTAGCGGCAGCTGAGCCTTGGAATGCGTAGCAAGTGCCCAATGCGCATCGGCAAAGTGCGGCGACATGGCAAGGCACGCTTCATATTCTCGCTCTGCCGCCTGCATGTTGCCGAGATAGCGGAGTACGTTGCCACGGGTGAAGGTCAACAAGTGATGCGCCGGTCCTCGCTTGGCCATCTCATCTAAGAAGTTCAGAGCGCCCTGATAGTCACCGGCCAACCACAAGTGCTGCGCCAACACCGCAGACTGAGAGATGACATGCGGTTGCGACCAATCCACTGACTTGATCAGCGAGACCACAGCGGACTCTTCGGCGAACTCTAACAAGCGAGCGGTGACGTAGCCGATATGGCGAGTGTTGGAGTGCTCGCGCACCGCCTCTGCCGCGAGCAACACGTGTTCCTTCGAGGCGAGATACCGATCGGAGAATTGTTCGAAACGTGACAGGCGGAGTCTGGCGGGAACGTGGCGCGGCTCGAAGTTCAGAATGGCCTCGTAGACGCGGCGGGCTTCGAGCCACAGTCCCCGCAGTTCGTACTGACGGGCGCGGGCCCACAAGTCGCGAGGAGACACGGCCGCTTGCAGGCGGCCGTGTGAGTATTGCTCGCGAGTGCCCTCCGGGCTCAAAAGTTATAAACCAACGAGAACTGGAACTCACGAGGCGACTGGAATGATCGAGGCACTAGATAGGTACTCACTGGGGTTCCCGTAGCGGCGTCTTCTGCGCGATCGTCCACAGCAACCGGCTCTTGTTTATTGAACACGTTGAAGACATCCATCTTCGCGACCAAGCCTTCAGCCCAATGCGGCGTGTACGCGAAGCTCAGGTCCACCTGATAAGTCCAGGGCAGACGCCCCGCCGTCCCTCGCGGTTTCGGTACCGACGGACCATCGCGACCGCCAGCCGTCGTCGTGCCACAGCGGAAGAAGGACGAGCCGTAGGGATGAATGCCGCCGTGATACGGATACAGCACGCCCAGGCAGTTCTTGGGCCGCCCGGATTGCACCAGCAGGTTGGAGCCCACCGCAAACTCGTCGGTGAACGAGTAACTGCCGAACACCTTCAGCGAATGACGCCGGTCGTTGGGCAAATAGCCGTACGAATCCACCGCCAGCTCCTTGTAATCGAAGTCTTGGGTGACGTTGGTGTCGTCCTGGCCGATGTCGGATTTGACGCCGCCTTCGGTGTTGCCCTTGCTGAACGCCAGCGTGTAGGACGCCTGCACAAAGGTGCGATCCCAGTTACCGTCCCAGAACAACTCGAGCGCCTTGTAGGTGCGACGAGCTTTCGGCGACAACAGATCGCCGTCGATAGTGGTCTCCGTCAACGTGCCATTACCGTAAAAGTCCGTGAGGAACACGGCATCTTCACCAGGATTGAACATGCGGCAGTAAGGAAAGCCGTCGTTCGGCAGTACGAACAGATTCGGATCGAGACCGGCCGCCTCGCCCGCAGCCAAGATGGGCGTGTAATCGCAGTTGTCGTCGATGGCGGCTTTGAGCTCACGATAGATGGCACGCGCACCGATGTTTTGATGCTTGGTGATGCTCATCTGCGCGCCGAGAATGAACTCGTCCTGATACATCGGATCCAGATTCTTCGAAGCGATGGTCTTGGCGTTCTTGGCCTCGCCGAACTCGCCGTTGATGTATCTGAAAGTGCCTCGCGATACCAGGCCCGTAGGTGCACCGGTAACGGCGTCGATGCCTGTG
>NZ_JAEUPY010000585.1 GCF_016790065.1 Steroidobacter sp. | reverse complement strand
AACGTGTCCAGCTCGAAGACAAGCTGCGCCGTAGTGACCGGTAGGTGTGAGGCATCGAAGGAATATCCTCGCTCCTTCAGAACCCGCAAATCAGCCATCGTGGCGATTTTCTTTCTCACTGCGTTCATTACGGCGACCCTCCAAACGTCACATCGGAAACCCACGCGACGGCCGAGGCCCGGAGTCGTTTCAATCCGAAGAACTGAGTCAGCCTCGTGGCAACACCGTTCGTTTGGAACAGACTGACGGTGCTCTGCGCACCAGGGGCCGTTTCGTCGACCATCTGAAGCACGGCTTGCCTAGAAACATCGGACTCGATTCTTCCGGGGTCATAGGCCACTCCCCCCGCGTTCACGAGCATTATTGCGCGGGCCTCCGGCGAGCCAGGAGCGATCATTGCATCGGTGGGCACGACCTTGATGCCAGCGCTAATTTCGCCCCCATCAAACCGAAGATCCGGGAACAGCGGTGCGTCGAGGCCATTTCGTAGCAACGACATTTGTTTCACCGTTTCTGCTGAGGCCCACAGCCAAAGCGAACTGCCAGCGCCAACGCTGACGGCGGCGGCGAGAGCTTGAATGACCTCGACAGCATCGGTCGGGCCGGAGATCGGGCTGATCGAGTCAGTCAGCACGTCGAACGCCATCCGATCTTGCATCAGGGCGTAGTCCCGCGCACGCTGAGAGTTCAGAGCCCCAGAATACTGGGCACCGAACTTTTCGAATTCATTCGTCAATGCATCGATGTAAACAAGTTTCCGAGGCGCGAGGGCGCTCTCCCCGTCGATGGTCATTCGCGACAGCGGAGTCCAACTAATTTCGCCGCTGTCGATGGCACCTACACCACCCTGACTAACGCGCGCGATCGGCGTTCCAATCGGAATGCGCACTGTGCTACTGCTCATCGCTGCGAGCGCTCCGAAGCTCGCGAGGAAGGAAATGAATCCAGCGCTACCCGATTGCTGGATCGCGAGAGCCGCGTCGTTGCCGAGCGATTGCGGGTTCACTGCTGCCTTAGCAATCGAAATGGCACGGTCGGGAAGACGCATCTGCTCGGCGATAACTTCGATCGGCACGCCGCGTCGTACGGATGCAGCCGCCGCGCGGAGTGCATCGAGAAACTCAATGCCACTATGGCGCGCACTCAGCGCGCTTGATATGGTATCCATGCAAAGCCTCCTAAAGTTGTGTTACTGGTAGGCACACGTACCCCTTGCGGCCCGTGCGCACAAATGCAGCCTCCCTCCTATGGTTAACGGGCGCCAGGACCTAACGGCCGCGATCAGCCACGGTCAGCCACCTCCTGCCGTTGGCGATCCATCCAAACTGCTATATCGGAGAGCGCATATAGCCGCCGCTGCCGTTGTGGCCGCCACGGCGGGCCGTAGCCTTGCTGCCGCCAACCTCGCAGCGTGCGCTCTTCGATATCGAGGATCTGCGCGCATACTTCTGAATCAACTTCATCGGTGAGCAACACACGCAGTCCAGCGCGCTCACACTGCGCACGGAGCGAGTCTGAAGTCGTTTTCATTCGGTACTCTCTCGGTAGTCATCGAGCCTCATCGCTTGCGGTGCGCGCAGTGGAAGGAACGGCGTCTTTCCCTCCGCATGCTTCAGATAGAGATCCGCGACCCCTTCGGCAATCTGCTGTTTCCGGACGGCGCTCGCACTGACAGGGTAAATGCCGCCATTCAGAATCCCGGCCACGATCCTTGGGCGCAGCGCCTTCCACTCCTTCGCGCGCCTCTCTGGCGTCATGTCGCGGAGCTTCTCGGCTGCATCGAGCGCGGTCTCATGTGAAAGCGGGGTTGCCGACTCCTTACTGCCGATTGTTCTACGACGGCGGCGGATCATTACTCGTCCCTCTCAAGCCGAAGAGCTTTTAGGGCGACAAGCATCCGATGACGAGCGTCGCGTGCGATCTTGATGCAAGGGTGAGCAACCATGCCTCGATGCCCGCGCACGACTGGGCCATCCTTATGCACAATTACTTCGGCCTGCAGCGCTGCATCCAATGCGACGCATGCACTCTGGAGCAACGCGAGGCCCGCGGCGTCTGTGATCACGAATTCACGTAGCAGCTTCTTTCGCAATACGTCGCCACTCTCGGGGAATGGCACAGGTTGGGCCGTAGTCTTCGCGCGATGAGCGGCGGTCTTCGCGCGGATTCTTGTTGGTCGTTTAGTCATCTAAGTTCTCCTATCAACGCTTACAGGATTGATTCACTGTTGCCTTAAAACCTTCACCGGGCGAGGGGGCCCCTGTTCATTAGTTGAGTATTCAAGCTCGTAATTACCCCCCGCCGATTGTTGATTTATCAACCTCATTATCAGTATCAACATCAGGCCATCTCTCTGCCCATCGACGGCGAGGTGCGCGACTCGGACGCATGGAAGAGTTGACTGCATAGTTGAAATGATTCTTCCCAAAGCGTTCGAAGCCAGCAGCCTCAAGCTCTGTAGCGAAGCGCTCGCGAGATATTGGGCGCAGCGCCGGCTGTCGCGGCCTGCCGTTGATCTGATCGCTATTGATCAGTTCGTGCGCCGTCTTCGTGACCCACTCTTGGTACTCGGCGTACAGCGCTTGGTCGGTCTCGCATCGAAGCTTGCGAGGATCGGCCTCGTAGAACGAGGGCCAGATCCCATTTGCGTGGCAGAATCGAGCTAGCACTGCTAGGTCACGCTCGGGGCATCGTTTCGGTTGTCGTTTCATAGGAACCTCGATAGTTGAATAGAAAGAGGCGCCGTCGCCGACGTATCGCAAAGCCGACCCTTCGCAGCATGATCGCTGGGGCGGTGCGAACGCGTCTCTGATGGATGGCGACAGCGCCGAAACCGATGAATCCGGAGCGCCGAAGGGCGAAGTCGCGACAGTGCCGGAAGTGCCGGAAGTGCACTGTTTGCCATTTCTCTCCATAGCGACGCTCCTAGGGAATT
>NZ_JAEUPY010000635.1 GCF_016790065.1 Steroidobacter sp. | reverse complement strand
GGGTACGCCGAGCACATGTATGCAATGTTCATCACTACCAGGATCAGCGGTGTCCAGGCGATAGTCAGCCCCAGGTCGGCACCCCGCAGAATCAGGAACGCTTCGGAGAAACGCGCCAACGTGAAGAACGTGGCGACGATGGCCACCACCCAGAACGATTTGGGCAGATCCTTGGGCCGCAGATCCACCACTCGCTTCTGCAGCGGCTTCAGGTTCGGCGGCTCTTTCACCGCGAACCAGAGGATCGCCACGGCGATGAAGGCAGGAATGACCGCGATCCAGAACACGGCTCGCACATCGTTCGCCAGCAACACGAGCAAACCGATAGCGATCAGCGGCCCGATGAACGCGCCGACTGTATCCAACGATTGCCGCAAGCCATACGCAGCGCCGCGCTGCTCAGGGGTCGTGTAGTCAGCGACCAACGCGTCGCGCGGCGCGCCTCGAATGCCTTTGCCGATGCGATCGATACATCGAGCCGCGAAGACCATCCCGGCACTGCCCGCCAGCGGGAACAGCGGCTTGGTGATTGCCGCCAGGCCGTAGCCCAACAACGCCAGCGATTTGCGCTTGCCCCAGCGGTCCGACAAGGCGCCGGAGAACACTTTGACGATGCAGGCGGTGGCTTCGGCCACCCCTTCGATGATGCCCAGCCAGATCGCCCCCGCGCCCAGCGTGCCGACCACGAACACCGGCAGCAACGCATGGACCATTTCCGAAGAAACATCCATGAACAGGCTGACCAGGCCGAGCGCCCAGACGCCGGCGGGAAGGGGCATGCGTTGCACGGTGAGTATTAGAACCGATCGGCGAACCTGGATTCCATGCTCCGAGGCCAAGCGCCTCGGAGCATGGCGAATTGCCGATTACGGCAGTTTGACGAACTCGTTATCCATGGCGCGGCCGCTGGTCACGCTGAAGCCAGCAATCCGGCCGCCGGCATCGCGCTTGAAAATCACCGTACCGATTTCCCAAGTCGCGAACACGTCCTTGGTCACCGGCTTCATTTCCAGCGGCACTCGGCGCAACGTCGCCACATACAACTTGCCGTCGGTGATCTGCATGCGATAGCGCGAATCGAGCTCTTCGCTGCCGAACAAGCCGACGTACTCATTCAACTCCGCCGCGGTCGGCGCGAACTCCGGCATCCACTGCAAAGTCACCGCCTTCTGATCGGCGAACTTGGTGGTGATGACGCGCTGTGCACCCTCGCCGCTGAACAGCAGTTCCTGCGGATAATTCTCGACACGGAAGCGATTCTGGTCGAGCGCCACCAGCGGCCGCGGATTGGTGCCTTCCTGACTGGTTCGCTGCAACTTGCCGTCCTTTTCCACGATCCGGATCACCTGACCATCGCTGCGGCTGAAATACAGACCGGCCATGGCGCGCAACGACTTGACGTTGAGCTTGGGCTCTTTGACCGGCTTCTTGGTGTCGCTGTCTTTCGGCTGCAACTGCGCAGCCAAGAACACATCGGCGAACCGATCCGCCAATTCGTCCGGCCGTGCTTCGGCGATGTTACAAGTGACGGCGATACCGAAATGCTGATTGGGGAAGTGGCGCACGGTCGAACGATAGCCCGCGTCCGAGCCGCCATGGCTGATCGTCGGCAGGCCACGATAAGTGCCATGCGTGACACCTGTTGCATACGCAATGCTCGAACCGTCGTTCAAGGTCGCTCGCTGCACCATCTTATCGGTGAATGCTTTGCCGCCCACTTTGCCGGTGTAGAAGTTCTCATCCCAACGCAACAGATCTTCCGGCGTGGTCACCAGACTGGTGGCACCCGTGGTATCGAAGTTGGTGACGTCGGTACGGAACGAATCGTCGGCGCGTTCATAGCCGTTGGCGAAGCCCGGCACGATTTCAGCATGATCGTTACGGAAGTGAGTGTTAGTCATCTCCAGCGGCTTGAAGATGCGCTCGGTGGTGAACTCACGCAGCGTCTGACCGCTGACTCGCTGCACGACCAGCGCCAGCAAGGTGTAGCCCATGTTGGAATACAAATATTGCGAGCCGGGCGTGAAGTTGAGCTTGCGCTGCCGAACCATCAAGCGCAGCACGTCGGCATCGCTGATGCGATCTTCGGAATAGCGCCAGCCGGCCAGGTTCAGCAAATCCCATTGGTCGCGCAGGCCGCTGGTGTGATGAATCATCTGCGCCAGCGTGATGGGCGTGCCGAAGTCCGGCACTTCGGGCAAATACTTGCGCACATCGTCATCGAGCGACAGCTTGCCGTCCTGCGCCAGCAGCACCACGGCCGCGGCGGTGAATTGTTTGGAAACCGATGCGACATGGAACGGCGTCTGCGGCGTGATCGGCACGCCGTGATCCAAGTTGGCCATGCCGTAGCCGCGGGAATAAACCAGCTTGCCATCCTGCGCCGCCGCCGCCGAACAACCCGGCGAGGTGGTGCTGTCGAACTTGGCGAACACAGCATCGATCTCGGCGTTGGGCTTGAACTTATACGTGGCCGGCAAGGTGTGAACGTCGCTCAACGCGGCGTGCGACAACAGCAAGGCGACGACGCCAGCGAGGCGGCGGAGGTTTTGCATAGGGCTGCTCTGTGGGGAAACTACGCAGAAAGCCTCACACAACGATGCCACTGATTCAATACTGAAGAGCGACAGACAACCGCGCTGTCGGGCCAGGAAGTTACGCGCCCGGCCCAAAATGCAAAAAGCCCTCTCCTGCCGCGGCAAGAGAGGGCTTCGCTAACGCGATTGACCGCTGCGAGTTACTGCGGCTTGTAGGTCAGCACCACGAAGCTGTTCGGGTGAGCCACCGACTTGCTCTTGCCGGCCGCGTCGGGCTTGCTGTTGGTGAACTCCGCCGTCACCGCATACACGTTGCCGTTGCGCGTATCGAGATAGCTCATGCGAGCTTCCGGACGCGTCGACACCGTGCCGAGCAATTCGATCTGATCGGCGCCCTTGTAATCGATCACGGTCATGATGCCGTCATTGCTGGTAGCAACGATGCGCTTACGCTTCTCGTCGACACCGATGCCGTCCAGCGACGGCGGGATCGGCACGCTCGAGGTCACCTTGCCGGTGGCCGGATCGAAGATGAACACCTGCGGCGTGTTGTTGGTGCACGCGGCGAGGATGCGCTTGGTGGTGGGCTGCCAGCGCGTCTTCGACACGTTACACGGCACGGTCCAACGCGCCGTTTCCTTCAGCGTCTTGGAGTCGAGCTTCAGGATCAGGTTGTCACGACGCGCCGGTGCATAGATGTTGCCGGCACCGTCGACCGCCGGATCGTCCATCTTGCGGAACGGGAACTTGGTGGTCTTGAGCAGCTTGCCGGTGGCCGCATCCAGCGTGTACCAGGTGGATTCGGTGGGCCGCGTGCCGGTGATGAAATGGATCTGCTTGGTGGCCGGATCCAGCACGCCGCTGTTCAGGCCGCCGTCCTTGTCGAGCGCCAGCCGCTCGATGGGCTTGAGCGTCTTCAGGTCGATGCTCAGCAGCGAGCCATCGGTGTTCGCGATGTAGCCACGGTTGTACTCGGGCAGCAGCAGCGGGCCGTTGGCGCCCTTGGAATTCTCGATGGTGGCAATGGCCTTGCCCTGGTCGACGTCGAACACGGTCAGACCGTCGTCATCGCGAGCCAGGAACAGGCGGCTGGTGCCGGGCTGCATCTTGATGTAATCCCAACCGCTGTCGGTGCTGGGCAAGGTGACGGCCGAATGCAGTGTGTAGAGCAGGCCGGCATCGTCGGCATGCGCCGTTGCGCCAAAGGCAACGGCCATGGACAGGACCAAAGATCGCAGACGCATCGAAATCCCCTTCAGGCGTTGTTAGTGGCGCCGGAGTATGCGGCCCGCTCGCTGATAATTAACTGACGATTCGGACCGCCATTTGTGCCAGGAGGGGGGCTCAGCCGCGACGCTACCACGGTCTGTTGTTACGAACCCGTCAACGACGGAACCTGTCAACGCCGGCCGCAGTTTGAAAAACTTGAATAAGGCGTTCCCCTAAAATGCTGGAGCTGGGGACTGGTCGGAGCTTTTCTACAAAGTGGCTGGTCATACTGCGGCCATGAAAGTTCTCGATGCTCCAATCGAGTCGCGATTTCAACTACTGGCGAGGGCAATGCGCACGCTGGTCGATCTGCTCCACATGGAGCATGGCTACGCAAGGATTTTCTACGACCAGGAAGGTTATAGCTACGAGCTGCACAGCTACGGCCCGCTTCCCATGGCCGACCTGTTCACTCGTATGCTTGGCTATGCGTCCGTTGCCGACGCCACCGAAGCCGCTCGCGAAACCTTGTCAGCCATTCATGCCGGCCCACGCAGCAGAAACAGCCGTGGTCGGGCCCGCCCCCGGCGCGCTGCCCAGCCGGAACACACTCAGCTCATCCTCGGCTGCTAGGCCGCCGGTTCAGGGCCGCGGCCCCAGGTTGAGCGCCGGATTCCGATTATGAAAATCGAACGGCCGGATCTTGATCTCGTGCCATAGCACCGGCATCACCGGCCAGTCCTCGGCACGCACCTTGTGCTGCATGCCCACGGTCGGCCACACCACCAAGTCGCGATTCTGGATAGGCCGATTGGCCTGCGCCCACTTGGGTAAACCCTCGCCCGGCGGACTGAGCACGGCGTATTCGCCGGCGGCGTAGCGTTCATTGGGATCGTAAGCCGTGACCCAAAGATCCTGATCGATGAAGCCGGCGCGCTGTCGCGGCACATCGTCCGGCGACAGCAATGTGTGCGAGCTGTGCCCCATCATGATCTGGAAGCTGCTCGGATAGCCCATGGCGTTGCGCCTGGCCGGATTGGTCACGCGCCATAGCGACGGCCGATGCATGTCCATGCGCAACTTGCCTTCGCTTTCGGTGCGGGCGACGTGTTCCTCGCTCACCCACAGGCTGCGTCGTGGCGATTCTTCGGGCAATCGATGCGTCACCAGCGCGTCGCGGACGAAGGTGTTGTTCGGTCCATCGACGTCCAGGTCGAGCCGGAAGCTGAAATAATGATCGTGATTCACAGCGATCACGTTCTTGTCGACGAAGCGGCCATATTTATCAGGCCGATCCGCAGCGGCGGGCTGATTGGCGTCGGCCACCTTGGACATCTGAATGGCGACGATGCCAGTGGCGCCCGTGACGATACGGAACTGGCCGTCCGACTCGAACACCCAGTCGAACACATAATCGTAGTTGCCCAGGTCGGCGATCATCCGCACCACCAACTCGCGCTTCGGGCGGCCGTCGCTGGCGTGACGCCAGCTCATGTCGCCGGTCGTACGCTCGAACAGGCAAATCACTTTGTTTTTCTGTTGCGGCCGGCCGTTATCCAGCACCACGATGCTGTCCAGATAGTGCGCCGTGTTCGGACAATCCACGCCGGGCGTGAGCGGCCCTGACAACCCACCCATGGAATATTCGCCGGCGTCGAGCAGCGTTCGCGTGTACCAATCCCGCCGCGGATCCATGTAGGGCACAAAGATCTCGGACAGGCTGCCTTCGTACATCACCGAACGCGCGTTGGCGTCGTCCTGCCAAGTGAGCTGACTGATGATGGTGCCGACGCGCTGATCCGAGCGCACATGGAACCGCCACTTGTCCCACTCGACCACATTGCCTCGCAGACGAAAGCTCGGCCCGTCGGGCTGCGACAACTCAATGGAAGTTGGGAATTCGCGCGCGCCAATGGTCGCGGCATCGTAGTCGGCGGTTGTGGAAGTCACCGGCACGACTTCGTCGTCGGAGATCTCGATGACTTCGTTGGTATTCACATCGACGATGGCGGTGAGACCTTCGATTCGGCGCACGAACAAGTTGCGCACTCCGTTCACCGGATCGCAACGGACGATGGCGATGCGTCGGCCGCGATAGCGCGCCTCTTCATGATTGCCGATGGGCATGGCCCGGCAATTCAGAAAGCGCGTGGTCGTAAGACCGCGGCGCTCGATCGCTTCCTTGAACTTGGGATGCTTCAGCACCGCCTGCACTGGCGCGCCGAGAAACTCTTCGAGCAGCCAAGCGGGCTGCACGCCTTCAATCACGCGCCAGTCGATCACCTTGCTCTGATCCAAATCGACCAGCGCTTCGATGGCCTGCGGGCCTTGCTTGATCTGGACTTCGGCAACGCGCGGCAGCTTGTCGCTGGGCTTCAGCGCCAGAACCCGACGCTTCTCCGGCGGATGGACGCTGATCCGACTGAAGCGCGACTGCGCATCGATGCGGCCCGACGCTTCCAGGATCTCGAGCACGCGCCAATGCTCCTGCCAGCTGAGCGCATCCAAGGGATGACTGGCTGGCGCCGCTTGGCTCAGCGAAGAACCAAGGCCGATCAGCAGCAGCGCGGCTGCCAGGATTGAAGTGCGCGGGGTCATGGTGTGGCCAACTTGACCACAGCTATTTCGAAATCCAAATTGCCCTAAAGGGCAATGGGACGGGCAACAATCGCTAACTATCTGGCTTTGGCCAGGCCCGCGGTCACTTCAATTTCGAAAATATGGCCGGACTGGGCGGCTCAGATGGCCGCGCGCAGCAGCGATCGGTACCACAGCCCGCTGTGCTTCACCGTCCGCCGCAAGGTGGAGTAGTCGACATGCACGATGCCGAAACGCTTGCGATAGCCCTCGGCCCACTCGAAGTTGTCCATCAGGCTCCACACAAAATAGCCGCGCACATCGACGCCACGCTCGATGGCCTCAGCGACCGCGACCAGATGCGATTCGATGTATTGCTGACGCTGTTCGTCATCGACGCGACCATTCACATACTGATCGCGATAGGCCGCGCCGTTCTCGGTGATGTAGATCGGCGGCAATCGATAGTCACGCTTCAAGCGCAACAGCAAATCGGACAGGCTGCGCGGCGCCACTTCCCAACCCATATCGGTCACGGCGGCACCACTCGTGGCCGGCGATGCCGGATTGGAACTGCTCGATACGGTCGGGTGGTAGTAGTTGATGCCGACGAAATCGCAAGGCTTGGCGATGAGCTCGGCATCGCCCGCTTCGATCCGAGGCGCATCGGCCCCGAGATACTCCACGATGTCTTGTGGATACGCGCCTTTGAACAGCGCATCTGTGTACCAACGAATCAACCGACCATCTTCGAGCCGCGCGTGATGCGCATCGATCTCGGAATCGGTGGCCGGACTGACCGGAGACATGTTCAACACGATGCCCAGATCGCATTTCAGCCCCATGCCACGCAGCACTTCCATCGCCAGCCCGTGACTCAACAGCAAGTGATGACTGGCTTGATAGGCGATGCGGCGATCTTTGATACCCGGCGCAAACACGCCGCGCTCATAGCCCAACACCGCTGAGACCCACGGCTCGTTATGAGTTGCGAGCGAAACCAGGCGATCTCCCAGGCGACGCGCCACCACCTCGGCGTACTCGGCAAATCGATAGGCCGTATCGCGCGCCAGCCAGCCGCCGTGATTGCGTTGCAGCTCCGCAGGCAAGTCCCAGTGATACAGCGTCGCGTACGGCTGAATGTTTCTTTTCAGCAAGCCGTCGACCAGCCGCTCGTAGAATGCCAAGCCTGGTTCGTTGACCGGACCGGTGCCCGTCGGTTGCACGCGCGGCCAACAAATGGAAAAGCGATACGCCGACACGCCAAGGTCGGCGATCAAATCCAAATCGGACTCGAGCCGATGATAATGATCGCAAGCCACGTCGCCGGTACCGCCGTCGGCAATCGCTCCGGGCACGCGACAGAAGTCATCCCAGATCGACGCACCCTTGCCGTCAGCGCTCGCGGCGCCTTCGATCTGAAAGGCGCTGGTCGCCACCCCCCAGATGAACTTGCTGGGAAAGCGCCGACGCAACTCGGCTACAGGTAGTTGCTGGGTCATGATCCGTTGGCGATTGGCGCCGCGGTGGATTCGCGCACGATGAGTTCGACTTGAGGCAAAGAAATATCGGGTTGCTCTCCTTGCAACATCTGCAACATGGCCGCGCCCGAGCTTTCGCCCAGCACGCGAATCGATTGACGCACCGAGGTGAGCGGCGGCACTCGATAGGTCGAGGAATGCAGGTCGTCGAAGCCGACGACGGAAACATCGCGCGGACAATTCAACCCGCTGCGATACAAAGCCAGGCAAGCGCCGTACGCCGACTGATCGTTCACACAGAACAGTGCTGTGAATTTGTGACCGGACTTGAGCAGCCGCTGGGTGGCTTCCACACCGCCTTCTTCATGAAAGTCGCCGGGCACCACCAGCTTGGGATCGTGCGGAATGCCGGCGTCGGCCAGTGCGCGTCGATAACCTTTGTAACGCAACGACGCGTCAGGGTGGTCGAGAATGCCGGCGATGAACGCGATGCGCCGATGACCAAGCTCGATCAAATGACGGGTGGCCAGCAGCGCGCCGCGCTCGTCATCCACCGGCAAGCTGAAAATATTGGGCGCTTTGAGATTTCGACCGCTGACGACCAACGGCACTTGCTTGGCGTAGTGCGCGAGTTGTCGATCGTCCAACCGGCCCGAGAAAATGATGATGCCGTCGACCCGACGCGACAGCAGCTCGGACATGCAGCGCTGCTCGTCTTCTTCATTCCAATTGCCGCTCATGAACAGCGCGGTGTAACCACGCTGCTGCAGGTAATCCTCGATACCGCGCAGACCTTCGCCGTAGAACGGGCTATCGATGGCCTGCGTAATCACACCGATGGTGTTGGACTTGCCCAGCGCCAACCCACGCGCAGCGGCGTTCGGCCGGAAATTCAGCTTGGCAATCGCCGCATCCACAGCCTCTTTGCGCTCGGCGCTGACTTTGGCGGTGCCATTGATGATGCGCGACACAGTGGCAATCGACACGCCCGCTTCCTTCGCCACCATCTCCAGGGTCGTCGGCGAATCAGCAGCGACTGCGGTAGCCCGCTTCTTGGTGTTGTTCTCGGCGGCTCGCTTACTCATCGTCTCAGGCCTTGGCAGTCATCAGGTCGTTTTCCAACTGCTCCAAGGTGCGCCCTTTGGTTTCCGGCACCAGCAGTATTACGAACAGCAGCGCCGCTGACGCGAACAGAGCGAACACCAGGAAGGTGCCGCTCGAGCTCAGCGTCGATAGCGCCCAGGGAAAAATCATGGTGACCGTGGCACTGACCAGGGCATTCCAAAAGCCGGCCACCGAAATGGCAGCGGCCCGCTGTTCGTTCGGAAAAATTTCCGATAACAACACCCACATCACCGGCCCCAACGAAATCGCAAACGACGCCACGAAGCCGACGATGGCCATCAATGCCAGCCGGGCATTGTAACTTTCCTGGCTGAACGCCCAGCTAATGGCGAACAAGGACAGTGCCATGCCGGCGATGCCCACGATCAACAGCGGCTTGCGACCGATCTTGTCGATCAGCCAGATGGCGACGAAGGTCATGGCCACGTTCACCACGCCGACCATCACGGCCTGACGGAACGCGTCGTCCACGCCGCCGCCGGCTTGAGCAAAGATGGTCGGTAAATAATAGAAGATGGCATTGATACCAGTGATCTGCTGGAAGAACGCCAGACCCAGGGCGATCGTCATGATCAACCGCACGCGCGAATCCAGCAGACCTCGGAAGCCACGCGACACCGACTTGGCGGCCAGGCTCTGACGAATCTGCTGCAAGTTGTCTTGCGCTTGTTGCTCGCCACTCACCCGCCGCAACACATCCAGCGCCTCTGCATCGCGGCCCTTCAGCAGCAACCAGCGCGGGCTTTCCGGAACGAACCACAACAAAGCGAAATACAACAGCGCCGGAATCATTTGTACGCCGAGCATGT
>NZ_JAEUPY010000518.1 GCF_016790065.1 Steroidobacter sp. | reverse complement strand
AATGTTCGAGCGGCGTTGCTGACAGCCGCAGTCATCCCGCTCGCCATGCTGATGACGATTACCGGCATGGTTCAAAGCGGCGTCACGGCGAATCTCATGAGCCTCGGCGCACTCGATTTCGGGCTCATCGTCGACGGTGCGGTCATCATTGTCGAGAACTGCCTGCGGCGCTTGTCGCTCGCGGTGACCCATGAGGACCACGAGCTGTCGCTGCCGGAGCGGCTGAGGCTCGTGTTCGAGGCGACCCGTGAGGTGATGCGGCCGGCGATGTTCGGCGTCTTCATCATCACCGCCGTCTATCTGCCCATCCTCGCGCTCACCGGCGTCGAAGGAAAGATGTTTCATCCGATGGCGATCACCGTGATCATCGCGCTGATCAGTGCCATGGTCCTCTCACTGACTTTCGTACCTGCAGGCGTCGCCTTTCTGTTCCGCAGGCCTCTACCTGAGAAACACAACGTCATCGTACGCGCGGCGAGCTCGGCCTATGAGCCGCTGATTGGTCTGGCGCTCCGGTTGCGCTGGTCCGTCGTGGGGGCGGCCGTGGTGCTGACCTTGTTCTGCGGATGGCTGGTCACCCGTCTTGGCACGGAGTTCATTCCGAACCTGGACGAAGGCGACGTTGCCATGCATGCCTTGCGTATTCCAGGAACGTCGCTCACTCAGTCCATCCGGCAGCAGGAGTTGCTGGAGGCGCGCGTGAGGCAGCTGCCTGAAGTAGAGCGAGTGTTCGCCAAGATCGGAACGGCCGAAATCGCCACCGAGGCTGCGCCGCCTAGCGTGGCAGACAATTTCATTATCCTGAAACCCCGCGATCAATGGCCGGACCCCGAGAAGTCCAAAGCGCAGTTCGTGGCGGAGCTCGCCGAGCACGTCGCGCCGATTCCAGGCAATCGATATGAGTTCCTGCAGCCGATCCAGATGCGCTTCAACGAGCTGATCGCGGGCGTCCGCGCCGAGCTTGCCATCAAAGTGTTCGGTGACGATTTCGACACGCTGGTGCAGCTGGGCAGCGAGATCGGCGCTGCCGTCGGAGGCGTCGATGGAGCGGCCGACGTTGCCGTCGAACAAGCCACCGGATTGCCTGTGCTGACGGTGTCGCCAAAGCGCGAAGCCATGGCGCGGATGGGAATCAACGTGTCCGAAGTTCAGGATTTGGTCGCCACGGCCGTTGGCGGCTCGGTGGGCGGAGCGTTCTACGAAGGCGACCGTCGTTCGGACATCGTGGTGCGCCTGCCGGAGAACTTGCGAACCAACATGGATTCGCTGCAGCTGTTGCCCGTGCCCGTAGGAGAGGGCGGCTATGTGCCATTGGGCGAGATCGCGGAGCTGCAGCTGGAAGCCGGCGTCAACCAGATCAACCGTGAAAACGGCAAGCGACGTGTGGTTGTGACCGCGAACGTGCGTGGCCGCGATCTCGGTTCGTTCGTGGAGGACGTGCGTGCGGCGGTGTCGGATCGAGTCGAGCTGCCGGCAGGTTACTGGATCGAGTACGGCGGCACATTTGAGCAGCTCGAATCTGCCTCGAAGAGGCTTGCTGTAGTGGTGCCACTCACACTGCTCATCATCGGCAGCCTGTTGTACTTCGCACTGGGCTCGGCCAAAGATGCCGCCATCATCTTTTCCGGCGTGCCGTTGGCGTTGACCGGCGGCGTGCTCTCGCTTTGGATGCGCGGCATTCCTTTTTCGATCTCGGCGGCGGTCGGTTTCATCGCGCTGTCTGGTATCGCCGTACTCAACGGATTGGTGATGGTGACATTCATCAGCGAGTTGCGAGCGCAAGCGACATCGCTCGAGGTGGCAATCCGCCAAGGCGCATTGACGCGACTGCGGCCCGTGTTGATGACGGCGCTGGTGGCCGCTTTGGGGTTCGTGCCGATGGCATTCAACACCGGCATCGGCAGCGAAGTGCAGCGACCGCTGGCGACGGTAGTGATTGGTGGCATCGTGTCATCCACATTGCTGACCTTGATCGTGCTGCCTGCGCTCTATAGCCTCGTGCATCAACCCAAACGTCATGTTGTTCATCAATCAGGAGGAGTTTCTCAATGAAGATGATTCGAGTATTGCCCGCTGCCGCTCTTACGTTCGTAGTCGGTGCCGCGTTCGCGCACAAGGGCATGCACGGCCCAGGCGCGAAGTTCGATGCGGACGGGAGCGAGGACTTGTCTCTTGCCGAGTACACCGAGTACCTGAAGGCCGCTACCCAGGATGTAGCTGCGGCAGCTGACAAATTCGCCAAGTTGGATCGCGACAAGAACGGTGCACTGTCGAGCGCGGAGTTCATCGCGGGGTTGTCCAAAGATGGCGCAGCGAAGAGCAATCAATAACGACGCACGCAGAGGCGCTGTCACAGCGCCTCTGTTCTCATCGTGCCCTGTGGAGTCAATCTGTGTCCAAGCCGATATCACCGTTTGAAGCCAGTCCGCCTTCAGCCAAGAAGATTCTGATGAGTGTCGTAGCGGCGATTGCCGGCGCGGCGATCGTGCTGGTGACGATCGTTCTACCGGCCGAGTACAACATCGATCCCACACGTATCGGTGCTGCTCTGGGGCTTACGGCCATGAGCGCTCCGGCGAAAACGGTGCAGATCGCTGACGTGGTGGGCGGCAACGAGAAGTATCGAGAGGTGGCGATTCCGGATTTCGGCGAGCCCGCACCGCTGCCGAATCCCGCCGTTTTCCAGAAACAGCAGCGTGTCGCAAAACGCGAAGACCTGACGATTACGCTGAAGCCAGGCGAGCAGACAGAGATCAAGGCGCTGCTGAAAGTTGCACAGGTGGTCACCTTCTCCTGGCAGGCCGAGGGTGGCCTCGTCTATGTCGACTTTCACGGACATGAACCCGGTGAGGGCAATGCCTTTTGGGTTCGTTACGAAGAGCAGCAAGGAGGCACGCAGGGCAGCGGATCACTGGTGGCGCCGTTCGAGGGCGAGCACGGCTGGTTCTGGCTGAACATTGCTGATCAGCCTGTGACGGTCAAGCTCAATGTCGACGGTTACTACGAGAAGCTGATCAACTACGGCATCTCCGACAGCAGCGGCAAGGCATCCGGGAGCAAGTGACATGTCACTGAGACGAAGCGCACTCACATTCGTTTCTTTGTTGCTTGCTCTGTTCGCGCCGCTCCTGTTTGCGCACGGAGTCGAAGGCGGCGATGCGGCCTATCTGGAGCGCATCGAGGGTGTGCACTTTATCCCGTTGATGTACTTGGGTGCGAAGCATATGGTCACCGGCTATGACCACTTGCTGTTTCTGGCCGGTGTTATTTTCTTTTTGTACCGGATCAAGGACGTTGCGCTGTACGTAACACTCTTTGCCGTGGGGCACAGCGTGACCTTGTTGTTCGGCGTGCTTGCCGGTATCCACGCCAACGCCTATATCGTGGACGCGATCATCGGTCTGTCGGTCGTCTACAAGGCGTTCGAAAACATCGGAGGTTTTGCACGACTGGGAATCAAGTTCGATACGCGTGCGGCGGTGCTGCTGTTCGGTTTCGCGCATGGCTTCGGTCTTTCGACCAAGTTGCAGGATTTGTCACTATCGCAAGAGGGGCTGCTGCCGAACATGATTGCTTTCAACATCGGCGTCGAGATGGGGCAGTTCGCCGCGCTCGCGTTGATCCTGATTGCGTTCAACGTCTGGCGGCGTAGTGACGGGTTCGTCCGATCGGCTTACGCCGCCAATGTACTGATCATGATGGCAGGCTTCGCTCTGTTCGGTTATCAAATGACGGGTTACTGGGTGGCCTGATGAACGCAGGCGATTCTCTGTTCGGGGTGCTCAGCGACCGCACGTATCGTCACCTGTTCATGGCGCAGATCGTCGCGCTCGTCGGCACAGGGCTTGCGACCGTTGCGTTGGGCTTGCTGGCGTACGATCTCGCGGGCAAGGATGCCGGCGCTGTGCTCGGTACGGCGCTTGCAATCAAGATGATCGCCTATGTGGTGATCGCTCCGATTGCGGGCGCCTACGCGAATCGCCTGCCACGTCGAACATTGCTGGTGGCGCTCGATCTGGCACGGTTGTCTGTGGTGGTCGTACTGCCGTTCGTGAGCCAGATCTGGCAGATCTACGTGCTGATCTTCGTCTTGCAGAGTTGCTCGGCGGCCTTCACGCCGACCTTCCAGGCGACGATTCCGGATGTTCTGCCGGCGGAGCGGGATTACACCAAGGCGTTGTCACTCTCTCGACTCGCGTACGACCTCGAGACGCTGCTGAGCCCGGCGTTAGCGGCGTTGCTGTTGCTGGTGGTGAGCTATCAGGCTTTGTTCATCGGAACCGCATTCGGTTTTCTTGGCTCGGCTTTGCTTGTTGTATCGGTGGTGCTGCCGCGAGCGGTCGTGCCAACAACACAGACGACGATTCGGGAAAAGCTCACGCGCGGCGTTCGAATTTATCTGCTGACGCCACGATTGCGTGGGCTCCTTGCACTTAATCTCGCGGCAGCTGCGGGTAGTGCCATGGTCATCGTGAATACCGCCGTAATCGTTCGCAGCGAGCTTGGGTATTCCGATCGAGCGGTTGCGCTGGCGCTCGCGGCGTTCGGGGCAGGGTCCATGACGATGGCGTTCTGTTTGCCGCGCATCCTGCGGAGCTGGTCGGATCGTATCGTGATGATGACCGGAGGTTTCGCACTGACGTTCGTCTTGGCGCTCCAAGGTGCTCTATGGTTGTCACTGCCTGTGTCAACGCAATGGTCCCTGCTGCTGGTTGCGTGGCTTGGGCTCGGTGCAGCCTATGCCGCTCTGGTCACGCCCGGTGGCCGGCTATTGCGGCGTTCTTCGCAGGAAGAGGATCGCCCTGCGTTGTTCGCTGCGCAGTTCTCACTGTCGCATGCGTGCTGGTTGATCGCCTATCCGTTGGTTGGCTGGCTCGGCGCACGAGCGGGCACAGCATCAGCGTTGTTGGCCATGACAGGTCTTGCCGCGATCGGCGTGTTCGCTGCCGCCATCGCCTGGCCTCGTCACGACAAGGAAATTCTTTCGCATCACCATGACGATCTGCCACTGGACCATCCACATCTGCGTGACAGCGCAGGCGTGCATGCGCATGCCTACGTCATCGACGATCTGCACGTTCGGTGGCCCGCATAGTTGGCGTCCTAGCGTACCTTCCTATCGAAGCTGATCGGTGCCTGACTCGGATGCTGCAAGCAGCGCAGGCCTTGGCAGAGCGATAGGTTCCGATGGCGGCCGTTCGCGTTCCGTTGACAGCAGGTAGTAGTACAGGACGTCCGCGACGATTAGCATTACAAAGAAGGAGACGACCGTATCCGAAAAGAAATGCGCGCCGGTAGCAACACGGCAGAACGACGCCAGCACGCCGAACCCGATTCCCGAGAGGAGCAACGCGCGTCGTCTGCTCAGCGCTCGCGCCAGCGCGAGGGCGAAGAAGCCGCCAGCTGCCTCGCCTGACGAGAAGGAACAGTTCTT
>NZ_JAEUPY010000495.1 GCF_016790065.1 Steroidobacter sp. | reverse complement strand
GTGGCCTTGGTGTTCTCGATTTTCGAATTGAATCCGGCCCCGTTCTGTTTGCTGGACGAGGTGGACGCGCCGCTCGACGAAGCCAACGTCGGCCGCTTCTGCAACACCGTCAAGGAAATGTCCGAGCGCGTGCAGTTCATTTTCATCACTCACAACAAGACCACGATGGAACTGGCCACGCAGCTGGTGGGCGTGACCATGAACGAGCCGGGCGTGTCGCGCCTGGTGGCGGTCGACGTCGACGAAGCGGTGCGCCTGGCAGCAATGTAATGGTGGCGCTGTATTGGCCTAGATGTAGGTTCGATAACGAATAAGCGGGCACGCGGACTGCATGAGCGAGTTGCGTTGGATTCTGATCGGCTTCGGTATCGTGTTGCTCGCAGGTATTTATCTGTGGGGGCGGCGAGGCTCGGCTGCGGTTGACGAAGACGTGGCGATGCGCAGTCGCCCGGAGCCGTCGTTACAACCTCACGGCTTCAGCGACTCGCGTCGTGAGCCGGCGTACGAGCGGGACGAAGTTGCCTCTTACGAAGAGCCGGAGTACGAAGTCGAGCAAGCCGATGACGATACCGGCAGCGTAGCGCTCGACGACGACTACGAAGAAACGGCGGTGCGACCGGTGCGCCCTCGGGCCGAACCGCTGGCCGAAAGCCGCGTCGAGCGTGCGGCACGAGCCGAGCCGTCGCGAACGGTGGCTAGAGAAGTCGCGCCTGCGACTGACGATGAGCCGCCGCGATCCATCCCTGATTTTCGTCGCGGTCGAGTCGAGCCGACGTTGGGCACCGACTCGGTCACCGAAGAGTTGCCGGTGTCGGCGGCGCCGGTGACACCCGCGGCGACAACTGCTCCGACCTTGTCTTCCAGCGAAACGTCGTCGCTACGTCGCTCATCCGAGCGTCGCAAGATTCTGTCGCTGCGCTTGAGCGTGGCTCCGCAGAAGATCGAAGGCGCCAAGCTGCAGGAAGTGTTGCAGGAAGAACTGCTCGCTCTCGGCAAGTACGACGTGTTCCATCGCACGCACAGCGATGGCCAGAGCATCTTCAGCATTGCCAGCATGGTGGAGCCGGGCACGTTCGATGCGGAGAAGATGCCCGAGACCTTGTATCCGGGCGTCACTCTGTTTGCGCAATTGCCTGGCCCAGTGCCGGGCATGCATGCACTCAACGAATTGGTGGCTTGTGCTCGCCGTCTGCATCAGACGCTGGGCGGGGTGCTTCAGGACGATCGCGGTGTGCCGTTGACAGTGCATCGGATCGAGCGCATGAAACAGGAAGTGCGGGATTTCGAGCGGCCACCGCCGGGCGCCAGCACGCGTTCGTCTGCCAGTAGATCCGAGGGTTATCAGGAGTGACGCGACGTTCGCCGGCGGCGCGCGCAGAGGATCTGCGTCGCCAGCTGGAGCATCATAACTATCGCTATTACGTGCTCGACGATCCGGAAGTCTCCGACGCCGAGTACGACCGCCTGCTCAACGAACTGAAACAACTCGAGGCGGACCATCCCGACCTGATCACGCCCGATTCGCCCACGCAGCGCGTGGGTGCGACACCGGTCAGCGAGCTGCAGGAAGTGCAGCACACCACGCCGATGCTGTCGCTCGACAACGCATTCACCGACGACGAGCTGACCGCCTTCGATCGCCGCGTGCGCGAACGTCTGGAAACCGATAAGGCCATCGAGTACGTCGCCGAGCCTAAACTCGACGGCTTGGCCATCAGCTTTCGGTACGAGAACGGCAAGCTGGTACGAGCCGCGACTCGCGGCGATGGCATGAAAGGCGAAGACGTGACTCACAACGTCCGCACCATCAAGGCCGTGCCGACTCAGCTGCGCGGTAAAGCTCCTGATGTGATCGATGTGCGCGGCGAAGTGTTCATGACGCTCGCTGGTTTCAAAGCGATGAATCAGCGCGCGCTGGAGAAGGGCGACAAAGTCTTCGTCAATCCACGCAACGCAGCTGCTGGCACGATTCGTCAGCTCGACCCGCGTCTCACGGCAAGTCGACCGCTCGACGTGTTTTTCTACGCGGTCGGCGAACATGGCAATTGGAAACTTCCCGCCAAACACAGCGAAGTGCTGGAGCAACTGCGCGAGTGGAATCTCAAAGTCTCGCCGCTGGTGAAAGTGGTGCAGGGCGTGGAAGGCTGCTTGGAGTACTACCGAGACATCGGTGAGAAACGCGGCTCACTCAAGTACGAGATCGATGGCGTCGTCTACAAGGTCAACAAGTTCGCTCAACAGCGCGATCTCGGTTTCGTCGCTCGCGCGCCGCGTTGGGCCATCGCACACAAATTCCCGGCTCACGAAGAGAACACGATCGTCAAAGACGTGGAGTTTCAAGTCGGTCGCACTGGCGCGCTGACGCCGGTCGCGCGCCTCGAGCCCATCTTTGTCGGCGGCGTAACCGTGAGTAACGCCACGCTTCACAACATGGACGAGGTGCAACGTAAGGACGTGCAGATCGGCGACACGGTGGTGATCCGTCGCGCCGGCGATGT